>JAOBAU010000095.1 GCA_025463165.1 Acidobacteriota bacterium
GATTGCGCGATGAAACGAACGGCCACCGCGATCGCCGACCAGTTGCTGCGCGACAGTGCGGCGTCATGCTCCGCGAGATAACCGGCCTGCCCCGCTTCGTACGCGAGCAATTTCGCCGCGCCGCCAACCGCAACTATCAGTGGAATGAGCCACGCCAGACAGCCGAGCGTGAAGACGAGCACGATGATTGCGCGCTGGCGCCAGCGACGCAACAGCACGACGGCGACGAGCATCGGGACAATGGCGATGGCGAGTTGCGGACGCCAGCCGACCGCCGCCGCGGCAGCGAGTGCGAAGACGACGGCGTGACGATCGCCGTCGCGCGTCGCGCTCCAGAGTGCGATCGAGAAGAGCGCGATTCCGCCGGCGTCGGAAAAGGCGGTCGTGCTGTGGACGAGCATCACCGGCGACATCCAGAAGAGCAGCGAGCCGGCGATGCCGATCTCCTCGCTGCCGCTGATGTTGCGGAACGCCAGCGCCAGGAAGACGAAGCCGAGCAGCGTGGCGGCGAAGTTCAGCGCGACGAACGCGGCAAAATCGTTTGCGATGAACGTTCGCATCAGCCGCGCGACAAACATGAACAGTGGGTAACCGGGCGGCGGCGGATGGTGCGCGATCGGCTCGAAGTGCCGCGCGCCCATCATGAACAGCAGTTCGTCGAACTCCCACGCGGTGCGCGGGAGCGCGGCGATGCGCGTAACGACGATTGCGGCGAACGCGATCAGCATCGCGCGCGAAGTCCTGAGCACGGGACCGCGATTCTATAATCGCCGCCACATGCCGATCGGCCGCGTTCGTGCGTTGAAGCTGCTTCGGCAGACGTTTCGCCATCATTCGGCGGTGCAGCAGCTTCACGTCTTCGGCCGGTTTCTGAGCGCGCCGTTTCTCCGGACGCTCGACGCCATCCCGCCCGGCTCGCGCGTGCTCGACGTCGGCGCCGGTCATGGCATCTGTGCGCGGCTGTTCGTCGAGGAGCGCGCGCGCGAGGTCGTCGCGGTCGAGCCCGATCTTCGCAAGACGCTCATGGCGTGGCGTCATCCGGCGGTTCGTTTCGTGGCCGGCTTCGACGACTGCATCCGCGGCGCGTTCGACGTCGTCACGATCTACGACGTGCTCTATCGGCTCGATGCCGCCGCGCGCGATGCGCTGCTGCCGCGGCTTTATGCGCGCGTGCGGCCCGGCGGTCTGCTGGTGATGAAAGAGATCGATCCGACCAGCCGCATCAAGGAAGCGTGGAACCGGGTGCAGGAGTTTCTCTCCGACAAGCTGTTCGGCCTGTCGATGGGCAACGTCTTTTACAACGAGACGCCCGACGTGATCGCGCAGCGGCTGGCGCGAGCGGGCTTCGTCGATTTCACCGCGAGACGGGTCGACTTCGGCTATCCGCACGCGCACATCCTCTACACGGCGCGCCGTCCGGCATCATGATCGAAGCCGCAACAGTTGGACGGCCACCTCGCGCGGATCGCGATTGCCGAGAATCAGCGCGGGATGGAACGAGCGCTCGGTGCGAATGGTGATCGTGCACACGCCGGCGGGCAGCGCGACATTCACGCTGCTCGCTTCTTTCGTGACGGCGAGCGAGGCGGCTTCACGTCCATTCACGAAAAGCCGGAGTGGATTTGCGTCATATGGAGCATCAGGCGACAGGCGGAACGCGAACGTCGCGATTGCGCCATGTGTCGACGGCAACCGCAGCGACGCCTCCTTCTCCAGCCAGCGCCATTCGTTCGCTCCTTCGATCGTTCGCTCCGGCGCGTGTACACCTGCGAGCGGCAGAAAACGCTCGTTCGGCGGCAGCGGCACCAGCGCGACGCGGCGATAGTGATTGCGCGTCAGCTTCCCGTAAGCATCGCTGTTGCGCCACGCGAACGTCGACGACGACGCACCACCGTCCGCGAAGACGATCAGCGGAACATCAGGACGATCGAAGTACGCGCGCAAGCCGTCGTCGATCGACATCGAGCGAAACCGCAGCAGATACTCGGCGTGCGATTTCAGCGAAAGGTCGTACAGCACGACCGTGTCGCGGCTGAAATGTTGATTCGCAAACGCGGCCGCCGCGGCGGGAGGCGACGGACGCCGCGTCCGATCGATGAGAATCGGACTGACGTAAACGATCGACGCGATGGCGATGATTGCCGTCACGACATACGGCGCCACGCGCGTCCGCAGCAAACCGAATCCCGCCGCCGCGAAGGCGGCCACGATCGCCACGAACGGAATGCTGTAACGCGCCGCGTCGGCCGGATCCATCGTCATCAGCTCGAACGCCAGCTGCACGACGCCGAAGATCGCCAGCGGCACGAATGCACCCCGTCGTCGCCGCCACAGCGTCACGGCTCCGATCGCCGCAAACGCCAGCACCGGAATGGCGATCGCTTTCGGTCCCCACGGATGTGCGACGAATCGCGCCACCAGCATCCCGGCCGAACGCGCGCCGCGCGAGAGTTGCGCGTCGTGCGCGGCGACGTAGCTGGCCTGACCGGTTTCCCACACGACGAATCGCGACCAGCCGCCCGCCGCGTCAACGAGCGGGACGAACCAGAGCAACGACATCGCCGTGAACGCCGCCAGCGCCGCCGCAAACTTCCGTCCGCTCCGCGCGACGAGCACCGCGAAGAGCACCAGCGGCGCGAGCGGCACGAGGAGCTGCGGACGCACGCCGATCGCCGCCGATGACGCGACGCCGAGCACGATCGCCGATCGAATCGACGCATCGTCGCGAAGCAGCGCGACCGCCCAAAGCGTCAGCGCCACGAAGAGCATCGCCGGCGACTCGGAGAACGCCAGCGGACCGTGCACGAGCATCGTCGCCGAAAACGAGAAGAGCAGCGCGCCGCAGACGGCGAGATCATCGTCATCGAGATACAGCCGGAACGCGCGCGACAACGCCGCGAAACCGAGCACCGAACAGATGACGTTCAGCGCGATCAAACTCGCGAACGGATCGTGCAGAAAGAGATTGAAGAACTTGCCGAGTCCGACGTACAGCGGATACCCGGGCGGATGCGGATGCGAGCTCCACGGATCGAACTTCAGGACCGCCGATGCGAAGAGCAACTCGTCCTGTTCCCAGAAAGTACGCGGCAGAGTTGCGACGCGCACGACGAGAACGACGACTGCGCCGATGGCCTCGCGCACGTATGCACGAGTCGAAAGGACTGAGGACTGAGGACTGAGTGAACGCATTCCTCAGTCCTCAGCACTCAATCGTGCGGTCATCACGCCCCGCATCCTACTTCGCCCCGCAGGTGAAAACGCCCGCCGCCATCGGATATCATTCGCGCCGCCCACCAACACAACGTAAGGAGTTACCCGTGCCCAGTTTTCCCGGCGTCGACTACATGGAAATCGATTCGCTCTTCTCCGAAGAAGAGCTGATGGTGCGTCAAACCGTTCGCGACTTCGTCGATGAGGAAGTGCTGCCGATCATCGAGCACGCTCATCGCGAGGAGAAGTTCCCGAACCATCTCGTACCGAAAATGGCGGAGATGGGACTCTTCGGCGCCACGATCTCCGAATACGGCCTCCCCGGCCTTAACCAGGTCGCGTACGGCCTGATCATGCAGGAGCTCGAGCGCGGCGATTCCGGCCTCCGCTCATTCGCATCCGTGCAGTCGGGACTGGTCATGTATCCGATCTACACCTACGGCTCGAAAGAGCAGCGCGATTACTGGATTCCGAAGCTCGCCACCGGCGACAAGATCGGCTGCTTCGGCCTGACCGAGCCCGACTTCGGCTCCAATCCCGGCGGCATGCGCACCTACGCAAAAAAGGATGGCGATTCGTGGGTGCTCAACGGCGCCAAAGCCTGGATCACGAACGGTTCCGTCGCCGATGTCGCCGTCGTCTGGGCGAAAGCGGAAGGAACGATCCGCGGCTTCATCGTCGAGAAAGGGACGCCCGGCTTCAACACCGCGTATCACATGGGCAAGTTCTCGCTGCGCGCATCCGTGACGTCGCAGCTTTTCTTCGAAGACTGCCGCATCCCCGCCGAGAACGTGCTGCCGGAAACGAATGGCCTCAAGTATCCGCTCGGCTGTCTGACGCAGGCGCGTTACGGCATCGCGTGGGGCGCGCTCGGCGCCGCGATGGCCGTCTATGAAACGGCGCGCAGCTACGCGGTCGGCCGCATTCAGTTCGGCGGTCAGCCGATCGCCTCGCATCAGCTGGTGCAGAACAAGCTCGCCTGGATGATCACCGAGATCACGAAGGGCCAGCTGCTCGCGCTGCAGATGGGACGCGTGAAGGATCAGGGCAAGCTCAAGCCGCATCACGTGTCGATGGGCAAGATGAACAACGTCCACATCGCCCTCGAGTCGGCCCGCATCGCCCGCGACATCCTCGGCGCGAACGGCATCTCCGACGAATACCCCGTCATCCGCCACATGCTGAATCTCGAATCGGTGAAGACGTACGAGGGCACGCACGACATCCACAACCTCGTCATCGGCGAAGCGGTCACCGGCATCGCGGCGTACAACCCGCCGATGTCGTCGAAGGATGAGAAGGAAGCGACCGCGCGGCTCGAAGCCGAGGCGATGAAGAAGTAAGTTCAGTCGACGCGGAACAGCGTGACGTCGCGTATGCGGCCGATGCGCAGCCAGCGTCCCGGCAGCCGGCGGTGGAGCTCCGCCGCCGGCACTTCCACATCGGAGATCATCGCGTACACCGGCGCATGCGCTGCCGCGCGCAGCGTTGCGAAATGTTCGGCATCGAGTCGATCCCAGCGCGCGGTCCAGCGGCCGGCGTTGTAGAACGCGCCGCTCAGGACGCCGGTGATGAGCAGCGCATCTTTCGGCACGCGCTGCTCGACGTAGCGAACCGATTCGGGATAGACGGATTCGTAGTCATCGATCCGAAAGACTTTCAGCTTCGAGCCGGCGCGTGCTTCGACGATGACGACGATGAGGAATGCGATGAGCGCGAGCACGCGACGCGATCGCGTCAGCCGTTCGAGGGCGATGAGCGCGCCGACGATCAGCGCCGGAATCGCCGGCAGCAAAAAGCGCGATGAGATCCAGCCTTCGCAGTAGTGATACGCGCCGTAGAAGACGAAGAAGACGCCGAACCAGCTGACGAGCATCGCGCGCGTGTGCCATGCGACGCCGCGCATCGCGATGACGAGCATCGCGCCGATGACGACGAGCGGCGTGACCATCCGCAGTGTACCGCCGGCGTGAAACGCAAGACACGGCATGCTGGCCGAGACGACGTCGCCGACGGTGCCGTACGGCGTCCGAAACCAGCCGCCGTATTGAATCGACTGCAGCCACGCCAGCGCGATCGCGAACGGCAGCGCGCCGAGCGCGGCGAACGCGAGCTGTCGAATGCGAAGCGGCAACGCGAAGAGCAGCGCGACGCCCAGAAGAATGTTCGTGGGACGAACCCAGACGCCGATCGCGAATGCAACGCCGGCGGCAAGTGCGAGCGCGGGCACTCGCCGCGAACGCAGTGCGAACCAGATCGCGGCGAGCGCCCACGTCGTCGCCGGCAGATCGCTCATCGGCTGCATCGCGAACGTGATGAAGATCGGACTCGCGGCGAGCAGCGCAGCCGACGCGATCGCGAATGGCGTCGGCAGCTCGAGCTCGCGCGCGATGCCGTACATCAGCAACAGCGCGAGAATCGCCGCGAGCGTGATGACGAGATACGGCGCGTACTTCCATCCACCGACCATTCCCGCGATCGCGAAGTGCAGCGGCAATCCCGGCGGATACGTCGGCACCATCTCGCTCGTGTTGCGATACGGGTCGAAGCCGAGCGGCGTGAACACGCCGGTGAACGAGCGATCGAGCTGCAGCGTCCGCGGCGGCGTGACGTCGACGCGCAAATGTCCGGCAGCGAACATCCGCGCTTCGCCGAGATAGCCGGAGCTGTCCGGTCCGGCGGCGAAGAAACAGCTGTTTCGCAGCAGCAGCGCCACGTACGCGGCGAGGAGCGCGAGGACGATGCTGCGCAGCATCGCGCGATTATCGAGGACGGCCGGCGGCGCGGTGCGGAAATTCTGCTAGAGTTCGCGCCGATCATTTCAGAGTAAAGGAACGACATGGAATCGAGTCTCGAGATCGGGTTTCTCCGCGTCACCGAAAAGGCGGCCATCGCCGCGGCGCGGACGATGGGTTACGGCAAACGCAAGTACTCCGATCAGGTCGCCGTCGAATCGATGCGCGAAGAGCTGAACAAGCTCAAGATGCGCGGATCGATCGTCATCGGTGAGGGCGAACGCGACAAAGCGCCGATGCTTTACGTCGGCGAGCCGCTCGGCCGTGGCTGGACCGAGGGCGAGATCTATCCGGAAGTCGACATCGCCGTCGATCCGCTCGAAGGAACGAACCTCTGCGCCACCGGCGCGCCCGGCTCGATCGCCGTGCTCGCGGCGTCGGAAAAAGGCGGCCTGCTCAACGCGCCCGATGTCTACATGGACAAGCTGGTGGTCGGACCGACGGCCGCCGACTACGTCGACCTGAACAACTCCGTGACCGAGAACCTGAATCAGATGGCCGAAGCATTCAAGCGCGACGTCGACGAGCTGACCGTCATCGTGCTCGAGCGCGATCGCCATCAGGACCTCATCGCGCAAATCCGCGAAGCGGGCGCGCGCATCAAACTGATCACCGACGGCGATCTCTCCGCCGGCATCTCCGCCGCCGTGCGCGGCACCGGAATCCACGGCTCGATGGGCATCGGCGGCGCGCCGGAAGGCGTGCTCACCGCCGCCGCCATGCGCTGCCTCGGCGGCCGGATGCAGGGCCGCCTCAAGCCTCTGGAGAAGTGGCAGGAAGATCGTCTCCGCTCCATGGGCTACGTCGACGGCGACAAGATTTACGACACCGCGGAGCTCGCGGCCGGCAACGACATCATCTTCTGCGCGACCGGCGTCACCGACGGCGATCTCCTGCGCGGCGTCCGCTTCTTCGGCGGCGGCCTCCGCACGTCATCGCTATTCATGTCGCTGAAGACGAACACGATTCGGTTCGTCGACACGATCTATCGCGAAGAGGGCTCGCAGCTGGCGGTCAGTTTCACGTAGACGAGGTATGAGGGATGAGTAACGAGGCATGAGTCGAATCGTCTTTACTCATGCCTCATCACTCATGCCTCATGTTGAATAGTTCCCGAAACTGCTTCGGCAGCGCGGCGGTAAACGTCAGCCGTTTTCCGGTCGTCGGATGATCGAAGCCGAGCAGCTTCGCGTGGAGGCCAAGCCGCCCCAGCGGATTGACCGTGCTTCCATACAACTGATCCCCGACGATCGGATGTCCGGCCTCGGACATATGCGCGCGAATCTGATTCTTGCGCCCGGTCTCCAGCGTCACTTCGAGCATCGACCACTTCCCGCTCTCGATCGTTCGATAGTGCGTGACGGCGTGCTTCGCTTCGGGATCATTCGTGACGCTCCGCATCCGCAACGAGCGATCCTCGGCGAGAAATGAGCTGATCGTCCCGCGCGGCGGCGACAGCGTTCCTTCGATGATCGCGACGTAGATGCGGTCGACGTCGTGCGCGGCGAACTTCTCCTTCAGCTTCTCGCGCGCCTCGAAGTTCTTCGCGAACACCAGCACGCCGGACGTCTCTCGATCGAGACGATGGACGACGTGAATCCGCTCCTCCCCTTTCTCGCGCAGATAGACGTTGAGGAACGCCTGCGCCGTCTGCTCGCGCTCCCGCTCCGTGGCAACGGTCAGCAGTCCGTTCGCCTTCAGCACCACGATCACGTCATCGTCTTCGTGCAGAATCGCGAGACCGGGCGGCAGAACAGGCTGCACCGATTTCTGTGCAACCTCGACGAGCTCGTCGTCCTCGACGATCCGCTTCGCGTTCTTCTCCACCTCGCCATTGACGCGCACGCGTCCCGTCTGCAGCATCTGCCGCAGCGTCGTCCGCGAGGAGTCGGGGAAGAGAGTCGAGAGGTGGTCGAGGAGAGACTTCGGCATCGCCAATTCGCGCCCTCATCCTTCATACTTCGCACATGGAATACAAGATCATCGGCGACGTCATGCAGGCCCTGAAAATTCAGCTCGCGCAAAACGAAGAG
>JAOBAU010000120.1 GCA_025463165.1 Acidobacteriota bacterium
ATTCGGGCAACGTGGACGCGGCCGCGAAGAAGACCACGCAGCTCACCGAGATAGGCAAATCGTTAGGCATCAGAACGTACCCGCTCTATGCGATGTCGGCGAGCGCGTTGTCGCGTCAGGCGGCGAAGCAGGGGAACAAATCCGCGGCTGAATGGGGCGCGAAAGCGGCGGACGCGCTCGATCCCGTCTCGCCCGCTGTCGCCTTCATGCGCGCGGACGACGCCGCGGATTCAAAAGACTTCGCGGGTGCGCTGACGAACATCGTTCGCGGATTCGCCGACATCCTGCGCAACTACCGCTCGCGGCTTCTGAGCCGGTCCGACTTTCTGATCACGATGCTGATGGCGATCGTGCTGACGGCAGCCATCTTCGCGATCGCGCTCTTCATCCGCTACGGCAGGGCCATGGCTCACGACTTCCGCGAAATTCTCGGCGGGCGGATGCATGGCGGCTCCGTTTCGGTCCTCGCGTTCGCTCTGCTGTTCCTGCCGATTTTTCTCTGGCTCGGTCCGGTCTGGCTGGTCTTCTACTGGTTCATACTCTTCTTCGGCTACGCAAAGCGCGGGGAACGGATTCTGATCTTCGTCTTCTCCCTGCTGCTCGCCGCGGCGCCGGTGCTGCTCGACCTCGCGTCGCACTGGATCGCCGGAGTGGACAGCCCCGTGGTCATGTCGGCGATCGCCAGCAACGAGCGCAGTTATCAGCCGGACGCGCTGCGGCGCATGCAGGAGCTGATCAACATCGTTCCTGACGACGCCACGCTCCACCTGCTGATCGGCAACCTTTATCTGCAGGACGGGAACGAGCGGCAGGCCAATCAGCACTACCGCCGCTCGGCCGAGCTGCACGACTCGGCCGGCGCGCACGTGAACCTCGGCGACCTGCACTTCTTCAACAACGACTTCGCCACCGCCGTGACCGAGTACAACAAAGCCGAGTCGCTCGATCCGAAATTGGCGATCGCGTTTTACGACGATTCGATTGCGCTCGGCGAGTTGTACCGATTCGATCAGCAGGCGCAGAAACTCGACTACGCGAAGCAGCTTGATGCGTCATCGATCGACCGCATCACCAAGCAGCCATCGGCACAAAAAGTCGTGCTGTATCAGCCGCCGATCGCGCAGGCGTGGAGCGTGTCATCGACGATCGCGCGGCGCGGCGTGGCGCGGTCGCTGTTTGGAAACTATGCGTGGTTCGATCCGATCGAGAGCGTGCGCAACCCGATGACGCTCGGCGCGATTCTGACGATTCTTCTCGCGCCGCTCGTTCACCTGATTCGGCGCAGGACCGGTTACGCAGGTGCCTGCATCAAGTGCGGCCGGACGTACTGCCCGCGTTGCAAGTCGGCGCACGAAAGCGCCACCTTCTGCACGCAGTGCATCCACATCTATCTGAAGCGCGACGGCGTTTCGATGGCCACCAAGCGCGCCAAGCTCGAAGAAGTCAGCGAGCATCAGGAAGGCGTGCTGACGCGCAATCGCTGGCTGGCCACATTCCTGCCCGGCTCAGCGCACTTCATCGAAGGGCGCACGGTCGCCGGCACGATCGGAGCGTTCGTATTCGTATTTTTCGTCTCGCTGGCGCTGCTCTCCGGTCGTCTCGCGCCGGTGCTGGCGCCGGGCGACGCGGCCAGCATGTTCGTGCGCGTCGTGGCGATCGTTCTCGCTGTCATCCTCTGGATTTTCATCACGCTGCCGGTTTACCGGCGGCGGGTCTCGGTTTAAATCATGGCACTCGAAGGCACACTCAAAGACTTCAGCCTCGCGGACATCTTCCAGCTCATCGGGCTGCAGCGGAAGACCGGCGTGCTGACATTGCGCGCGAAAGACGACACCGTCACCGTCACGTTTCTTGATGGGAAGGTGGTCGGCGCAGACTCGCTCAACCATCGCCTCGAGAATCGCCTGGGCCACGTCCTGATCCGCAGCGAGCTTCTGACGCAGGATCAGCTCAATCGCGCTCTCGAGATCCAGAAGGAGACGCTGCAGCGCCTCGGCTTCATCCTCGTGCACTACGGGATCATCACGGTCGATGCGCTGAAGCAGGCGCTCCAGCTCCAGATCCTGCAGATCGTCTTCCGCCTCTTCCGCTGGAAAGACGGCGACTACCACTTCTCGCAGGAAACGACCATCGAGTACGACCGCGATTACGTCGTGCCCGTCAGCGCCGAATCGATCCTGATGGAAGGCGCGCGAATGATCGACGAGTGGCCGATCATCGAGAAGCGCATCCGTTCGTACGACATGGTCTTCCGCAAGAAGTTGACGGACCAGGAGATCGTGGTCGTCGGCGCAGAAGAAGCGGACGAAGTCGACTTCGACGGCTCCGATTCGACGTCGATGCGCCGCCGCCGTCAGATCATCAGTGACAAGATCCGCATCTCGCGCGAAGAGAAAGTCATGTACGACATGGTCGACGGCACCATGAGCGTGCGCGACGTGATGGAGATGTCGAAGTTCTCCGAGTTCGATACGGCCAAGGCGCTGTACGAATTACTGACGCGCGATTTGATCGAGGAAGTGCGCGGCAGCGCCGCCGCCGAGGTGCTGGCGCAGGCCACGCCGCTCGACGAAACAGACGTCGCCGAGACGCCGGTGCCGCTGCCGCTCGTGGCCGTGCTGGCGCTGCTCGCGATTCTGTCGCTGGCGACATCGTTTCGAAATCCGCTGAACTCATTGAATCCGCTCGGACCGGCGCAGCGCTCGTCGCCAGTCGAAGAGACGCGCAAAGCGATCTCGATCCAGCGCATCGGG
>JAOBAU010000127.1 GCA_025463165.1 Acidobacteriota bacterium
CGCGGATCGTCATCCGCGCATCTTGCCACGGAGCACGGCGGCCGAAGCGGCCGCCGCCACATTGAAGCGGCGGGTCAGGTGTGTGGAGGCGGGCGCTTCCCCCGCCTTGCCCCGACATCAGCGTCCGGCCGTTCTCCTTCGCGAACCCGTCGCCGCCGGAATCACGAGCAGCGTCACCGACTGCGCGGGGAGCGTGAGCGTCAGCGCTGACGACGGCACATCGGCCGCGCGCGTGATCGCGTTCGACGCGAGCTGCCACCGCTGCGCTGCGCCTCCCGGCGAAAAGTGCGCGAGGTCGACGGTCACCGTTCGCGCCGCGGTCGTCTTTGCGATCAGCATGATCGTCAACGCGGCGTCACTCGAGCGAATCGCGGCGAACGACGAAACGTCATCGGCATTCGGCGCGGTCGCGCGCACATTCACATCGCCGAACGATGACTTCGCGCCGTCGTAGTTGCGATACATCCGAAACGCGTTGAACACCGGCGAGCCCGTAACGGGCGTCGTCCAGCGCGTCGCGTAGTCGAGACCTTCACGCCCGAAGATGCCGAGGATGTCGGCCTGGGTCGTGGCGCCATTCATGTGCGACTCGGCGCCCCAGTTGTATTCGGTGATGCCGATCTTCGTGCCGGTGTAGTTCGTCGCGACCCACGACTTCATCCGCGGAATCAGCTGCACCTTCTCATCGATCCACGTCTCGTCTTTGTAGTTCGGATCCCAGAGCGAGCGCGTCGAGCGATTGCGGCGGAGCTGCATCGATGACGACGTGTCGTCGCTGAACTCGCCGCCCTGCGGATAGTAGTGAAGCGTGAAGATGTCGAGCAGCCGCTGGCCTGTGGCCTGTTCGTGCGCGCGGAACTGTGCGAGCAGCCATGGCGCGTAGTCGGTGCCGTCGTGCGCGGCGCGATCGGGATAACCGGTCCAGCCGTGCGACGCGCCCCACTGCTGATCGAAACCGCTGAGGATGTAACCGCTCCAGCCCCATTCCTCCGGACCGGCGACCAGCGCGTTCCGATCGACGCTCTTGATCGCGCTCGCGTGCGCCTGCATCTTCGTGAACACCTCGCTCATCGTCGCGCCGGTCGGATGGACGTCGCGATGCGTTTCCTGCCAGAGCGAATGCTCGTTGTCGAGCAGATAGATGTTTCCGCCGGAGCCCCACTTCGTGGTGAGTTGCTGCACCCAGCCGCGCTGAAAATTCTCGTCGACCGGCTCGTTCGCATCGTGCGGATCGTTGTTCGTGATGCGCGTGCCGTTGGCGAGCACGCCGTTGCCGGCGTCCGGCATGTACGGATCGGTCCACTGCTGCGCGCCATACTTCGCGACCGAGAACGCCGCGAGCTTCGTCCGATTCGGACCGAGCTTCGCGACCCAGCCGATGATCGGAACCGTGATCATCGATTTCGCGCCGGCCGCTTTCGTATCGCCGATGAACGTGTCGATGTGCTCGCCGGCGAGCGCGCTCGGTTCGCCGATCGATTCGAAGAACCAGTCGGCGGCGCGATTGCTGGCGTTGAGCTGCCAGTTGTAGCGCGTCTCCGCGTTGCCGCCGGAACGATTGAGTGGAACGTGGAGCTCCGCGAGATGCGCGCGCGTGGCGAACGCAACGCCGTAGACATCAGCGCTGATCGGATGACGATCCGCTGCCGCATCGACGGCGATGGTGACGTTCTGCGCGTGCGCGCCGATCGCAATCAACGCCGCCGCAACAATGATCATCTTCCGCATCGAACAAACCTTCCTCGGCAGAACCACCGGCGCGCGGAGGGGGGACACCGCGCGCCGGTGGCCTGCACGACTCGCGCTGAGAGACACTTCGATTGTTGTGGGTACGCCGGCAAAGGAGGAGAACTGCGCGAGGTGAGGCGATCAGTGTCGCGCCTGGTTGCGCGCTATTCGGTGACCGGGATCACACGACCAGTTCGCCGCGAAGAATCGTGACCGCGTTGCCACCGAGGCGAACGCGATCGCCGTCGAGAGCGACGTGAAGCTCGCCGCCGCGCGGGGAAATCTGCAGCGCGTGAAACGACGTCTTGCCGAGTCGCGGTGCCCAGAACGGCGCGAGCGTGCAGTGCGCCGAGCCGGTGGCCGGATCTTCATCGATGCCGCTCTGCGGCGCGAAGAAGCGCGAGACGAAATCGATGCCGGAACGCATCGCGGCAGCGGTGACGATCACGCCGCGCGCGGGAAGCTGCGCGATCAGATCGAGACGCGGCCGCAGACGCGCGACGACTTCCGCGCTTTCGACTTCGATCAGGAAATCTGTGCCGTTCTGGCCGACGAAGCGCGGCTTCGCGCCGATTGCTTCCGCGATTCCAGGCGGCGGTGCGACTTCTGTCGCCGGCGTTGCCGGAAAGTTCAACTCGATCAGCGAATCGGCGCGAATGGCGGTGAGGAGTCCGCTGCGCGTGTGAAAGCGCGCCGTCTCATCCTCGCGCAGGATTCCTTCTTCCCACAGCGCGTGCGCACTCGCCAGCGTCGCGTGACCGCAGAGGTCGACTTCCACGGTCGGCGTGAACCAGCGCAGCGACCAGCTGCCGTTAGCGCGCGCGCGAAGAAACGCCGTCTCCGGCAGATTCATCTCCATCGCGACACGTTGCAGCCAGACGTCATTTACATCGCGATCGAGCAGGCAGACGGCGGCCGGGTTTCCGCCGAAAGGGAGAGAAGTGAAGGCGTCGATCTGGAGCAGGCGCATGAAAACGGGGCCCGCGAACGGGCCCCTGCATCACATTCTAGAAGCCCGGAACTTTCGCGGCCTTCCCGTACAGCAGCCGCGTGATGATGAAGCCGACGGCGATGATCGCGAAGAGCGCGATGTCGCGATACATCGGTTCCATGCCGTACACGGTCGGGTAGTGATTGCTGATCATCGTGAAGACGAGCGGCACCGACATGAACGTGTTGTGACGCGAGCGAAGACCGGCGATCTTCACTTCAGGTGAGTCCGGCGCGAGCGGCGTGCCGGCCTTCAGCGCGCTGATGATCTTCTTCTGATACGGCCAGATCACCATCCAGACGTTGAGCGCCATGATCGTGCCGAAGATGACACCGGCGTGCGTGTAGAGCGCGCGGCCGCTGAAGTGTCCGCACTTCTCGAACACGAAGTAGACGCCGACGAAGAGGGCGAGGCAGATCGCTGCCGCTACGTCCTTGTTCGCGATCGCTTTCATGATGAAGTTGTAGAGGACAAAGCCGACGGCGAGCGTGATCAGCACGAGCGCCAGCCAGAGCCACGGATTCCCGACCGTCGGATCTTCGAAGACGATGCGGCCGTGGTAGTAGATGAGCCCCGCCAGCAGAATGCCGGTGATCCACGTCCACGCCGCGCCCCAGCGGAACCAGTAGAGAGCGCGCGGCATCAGTTCGGGGTTGACTGCTTTCTTTGTCGGACCGTCCAGCTTCGCCTGCAGCGGTCCATTCACCCAGTTAAAAAAGTAAAGATGGCCGATCCATGCGATGCCGGCCACGACGTGTGCCCAGCGGAGAATCAACTGCAACCAGTTATTGAGGTTCTGGTCCATGAGCTCCCTCCTCATTCCTGCCTGTTTGGGGTAGCCTGCGGCGCGATTATATGCCTGACGAATTTCATGAACGCGTCGCGATCGTGACCGGTGCTTCGAGCGGCATCGGACGCGCCACCGCCGAGTTGCTCGCCGCGCGCGGCGCGCGGGTCGTCGTCTTCTCGCGCAACGCCGCCGCGCTCGCGGAACTGGTGCGCGGGCACGAAGCGAGCATGCTCGCCGTCGCGGGCGACGTCGCTGACGCCGATGCGATCGAACGGCTCTTCGCGGAGACGGAATCGCGCTTCGGCAACTGCGAGCTGCTCGTCAATAACGCCGGCATGATCGATCCGAAACCGCTCATCGATGTGACTCCCGAGGAGTGGGATCGAATGTTCGCCGTCAACGTGCGCGGGACGTATCTCGCGTCGCGTCGCGCGCTGCCGTCGATGATCGTGAGCGGACGCGGCGCGATCGTCAACGTCGCGTCGATCTCCGGCGTGGCCGGCCCGGAGAAGTTTCCCGGCTTCGTCTCGTACTGCGCGAGCAAAGCAGCGGTCATCGAGCTCACCGAGGCGCTGGCGGTCGAGGTGAAGCAGCACGGCGTGCGGGTGAACTGCATCAGTCCCGGTTCAGTCGACACGAAGATGTGGGCGAATGCGAGCGGCGGCGCACCGGCGTCGATGACGCCGCACGAAATTGCGGAGTCGATTTTGTTTCTGGCGTCGAACGCGTCGCGGCCGATGAACGGGCAGAATTTGAATGTTTTCAGCGCCTGAGTTTCGCCCGACCTGGGCCGCGATCGATCGAGGCGCGTTCGCGCGCAACATCGATGCGATCGCCGCGTCGCTGCCGAACGGCTCGCGTCTCATCGCGGTGTTGAAAGCCGACGCCTACGGCCACGGCGCGGTCGAGCTGGCGCGCGTCTGCTCGCCCGATCGTGTCGCCATGATCGCAACCGCGCTGCTCGAAGAATCGCTCGAGCTGCGCAACGCCGGCATCACGCTCCCGCTTTTCGTCCTCGGGCCGCTCACCGCGCCGCAGATTGCCGTCGCGCTCGACCACGACATCACGATCGGCGTTCCCGGACCGGAAGAGCTGCAGGCGGCGTGCGAAGTCGCGGCCGATCGCGACGTCGCCATCCATCTGAAACTCGACAGCGGCATGGGACGGATGGGCGTGACGAAGGACGAGCTGCCGCGAGCGATCGAAATGATTCGCGCGTCGCCGCGGCTGCGCATCGACGGCATCTACACGCACTTCGCAAACGCCGACGTCGATGGCGATCCCTTCACTGAAGCGCAGCTGATGAACTTCGACCAGATGCTCGCCACGCTGCGCGACGCCGGCATCGACGCGCCGCTCCATCACTCCGCGAACAGCGGGGCAACGCTGCGCGGCATCATCACGCCTGGCGACTGGGTGCGCTGCGGCATCGCGCTCTACGGTCCCGAACCGATCGATCGTCGCGGCATCCGGCTCGAACCGGTGCTGCACTGGCGGACAGAGATTGCGCGACTGAAAGAACTGCCGGCCGGTCACGCAATCGGCTATGGAACGACGTTTCACACCACGCGCGCGAGTCGTATCGCCACGCTGCCGGTCGGTTACGCAGACGGATATTCGCGCGCGCTTTCGAACAAAGGAGAAGTGCTCGTGCGCGGAAAACGGGCGCCGATCGTCGGCCGCGTTTCGATGGATCTCGTCACGATCGACGTCACCGGCATCCCGGCCGCCGCACTCGGCGACGAGGTCATCCTCATCGGCCGCCAGGAGGAAGAGATCATTACCGCTGAAGAGCTGGCGACGAAGACCGATACAATCTCGTACGAAGTGTTCTGCCGCATCACAAAGCGCGTTCCGCGCATTTACCAATGACCGCCGTATTCGAGAGCATCGGGATTTTCTTCGTTCGCGTCTTCGAGGAGACGGGGCTCTGGTTCCGCATGTTGTGGCGGACCGTGCGCTGGACGTTTCGTCCGCCGTTCGAGCTCGGCGAGTGGATGCGGCAGATGGTCCGGCTCGGCTTCGATTCGATCCCCGTCGTCGTCCTGACGACGATGTTCACCGGCATGGTGCTGGCGCTGCAAACCTACAACGGGTTCGCGCGCGTGCACGCCGAGAACTTCGTCGGCAGCGTCGTCTCGCTGGCAATGTTGCGCGAACTGTCGCCGGTGCTCGTCGCGCTGATGGTGACGGGACGCGTCGGCTCATCGATGGCCGCGGAGATCGGGACGATGCGCGTCACCGAACAGATCGACGCGCTCAAAGCACTGGCGACCGATCCGGTGCAGTACCTCTTCGTCCCGCGCGTGATCGCCGGCATCGTCATGCTCCCCTTCCTCACGATCCTCGGCGACGCCCTCGGCATCTACGGCGGCTACCTCGTCGCCGTGCGGCTGATGGGCGCGAATCCGGTCATCTACTCCAGCGCCACCTACAACTTCCTCGACATGAATGACATCTGGAGCGGCGTGATCAAGTCAGCCGCGTTTGGCCTGATCCTGACGCTCACCGGTTGCGTGCGCGGCTATTACACGTACGGCGGCGCCGAAGGCGTCGGACGATCGACGACGAACGCGGTCGTGAGCGCCTCGCTGATCATCCTGCTGGCCGACTTCTTTCTGACGAAGGTGTTGTTCTAGCCGCCATGTCGATGATCTCGCTCCAGCACGTCTACAAATCGTTCGGCGACAAGCGCGTCCTCGATGACATGTCGCTCGACATTGACGAAGGCGAATCGGTCGTCATCGTCGGCGGCTCCGGCACCGGCAAAAGCGTCA
>JAOBAU010000197.1 GCA_025463165.1 Acidobacteriota bacterium
ACCGGATCGTATTTCGCCGACGTAATCCTCGCCACATTCAGCGGCACGACGAGATCGAGACCGATGTCGATGCCGGAGAGCGTGTTGTCATGAATCGAGTTCGAAGTGACGGACGGCAGGCGCAGGCCCGCGATGGCCACGCCGAACTCGCCGTTGTTCGCAATGGTGTTGCGCGCCACGACGGAGTTGCCCTGTTCGTTGTCGATGAAGATGCCGCTGGCGCCGTTGCCGAGCGGCGTCGTGCCGTCGGCGCCGACGCCGACGCGATTGTCCTCGACGTGCGCGGCGATCGCGTTCCAGATGAACGCGCCGCTGCGGCGATTGCCGCTCAGTACGTTGTCGAAGATGGACGGAATCATGCCGAGCGTCATGATGCCGCGCTCGTTCGGAATGGCGCGCGTGCCGGTCGCGTCGGTGCCGAGGTAGTTCGCGGAGGCGCCGAAGTACGGCGAGAGGAAACAGTGATCGGGCAGCGACGCGACGATGCCGGCGCCGGGAAATCCGTTGACGGTGAGACCGGTGACGTACACGTTGTACGCGTAGATCGAGTTCGTCACGTTGCAGCGATCGTCGGCGCGGAATTCGAGTCCGTGTCCCGCGGTCAGCTTCACGCCGGTCAGCTCGACTTCCGGCCCGAGCGGATTCGTGTCGCCGGCGAAATCGGTCTGCGATTTTCCATCGATCGTGACGACGGTCCCTTTGATGACCGGCAGCGGCGTCTCGGGACGGATCGTCGCGACGCCATTGCTGAGTTGCGACGGCTCGAAGTTGAAGATGACGCGACACGGCTGCGCTTCCGAGCAGGAGACGTTCGCGTCGCGAATGGCATCGCGCAACGTCCCGAACCCTTCGTCCGCGATCGACGTGACGGCGATCAGTCGAGTAAGCACGATGTCGTACGTGACGCGCGTGCGCGCTTCCGCTTCCATCGGCTCGGCGATGGTCAGCGCGGCGCTCAGCGTGACGCGCCCACCGCTGCGGCGCAGCGGCATGCGGACCGTGAAGGCGATCTCTCCGCGCTGTTCGTGCGCGAAGGTCGCGGCGGTGCAGACGATGCGCGTGTCGTTTTGCGTGCAATGGAGATCGCCGCCGAGCGCGGTGACCGTCGCTTCGGGATCGACGTCGATCGTGACGCGCAGATCGTGCGCGTCGGTGCCGTAGTTGTAGAGCGGAATCCTGTACGGATAGACGGTGCCGGGATCGAAGCGCTGCGAGCTGTCGTTCACGTAGAGCGAGATGTTCGGGAGATTCGCGGCGGTGGCGGCGGTTGCGCCGAGGATGAGGAGGAAGCCGAGAAAGAAACGGGTCATGAGGTCTCCGGCGTGGACGGGGCGACAAGGCGGATGCCGCGCGCGTCGAGCGCTGCTCTCACATACGGATCGCACAGCGCGTTCGTCTCTTCGTCCCACGCGTAGCCCCAGTCGTAGCCGCGGACGTTGATGCCGGGATGCGTGACGAGCTCGGTCATGTCGTCGACGTGATCGAAAAGCGCGACGAGCCGCTCGGCAGTCAGATGCCCGGCTTCCATCACGCCGATCGTGCGGCGATTGCGATCGACGCGGCGTCCGAGCATCGAGAGAATTCCGATCGAGGCACGGCGGGCAATGCCTCCCCGTCCGCCGCGATCGTTGACGACGCGCACGTACGGAATGCCGTGCTCGTCGGCGAGCCGGCGGACGATCGCGAAAACGCTCGGCAGCATGTGCAGATGCTGATGGCCGTTGAGATGCGTGATGCGCAGACCGGTGGCGAGGAGCTTGTCGAGTTGCGCGCGCAGTTCGCGCTCGACGTCGACGCGACGCCGCGACAGCACGAACTCGATGTAGTTTTTCGGCATCGGCGCGCCGGTCGTGAGTGCACGTTCTTCGACGAGCGCGAGGTGCGCGCCGACTTCGAGCGTCGGGACGTCGCGCAAACGAGCAACGGCGTCGTCGAGCTCCGCGCCATTCGCGACGAGCGAGCAGGCGGTGACGATTCCCTGCTGATGCGCGCGAATTGCGCCGGCGGTCATGCCGCGCTCGAGACCGACGTCGTCGGCAGTAACGATGAGCCGTTTCACGCGATGAACGTATCATCCTGCAGTGCTGGCGTTGCCTCTCTACCTGCTGTCCGCTGTGGCAGCGCTTTGGATTGCGCGCCGCCGCATCGCCGCGATTCCGCTGCGCATCTGCGCGGTGCTGATCCTGCTGCCGCTCGTTTTCACCGGACGCGCGCTCGTGACCGGCGGCGTGTTCGGACCGATCGAGCTCGCTTATGACAGCGAGCCGCTGCGCTCTGTCGCGGCCGAACATGGAACGGCGGAAGCGGTCAATCCGATGCTCACCGACGTGCAGCGGCTGATGATTCCGTGGAAGGCCGCCGTTCGCTACGCGCTGGCGCAGCATCGCTGGCCGCTGCTGAATCCGTTCTCGTTTTGCGGCGACATTCTCGCGGCCGGCTCCGAGCCGTCGCCGTGGCATCCGTTCAACACGCTGTCGTATCTGCTGCCGCTCGCGCAGAGCATCACCTTTCACGCGACGCTGGCGTTTTTCGCGGCGGCGCTGGCCGCGTATCTCTTCGCGAAAGAGCTCGGCGTCAGCGATGTCGCGGCACTGTTCGCGGCGGTGGCGTGGATGTGCAGCGCGTTCCTGATCTTCTTCATTCAGGTGCCGCTCGGGGCGGCGGTGATGATGCAGCCGCTGGTGCTGCTGGCGACGCGACGGGTGATCGCCGCGCCGCGATTCGGAACGGTCGTGCTGCTCGCCGCGGCGCTGGCGCTCGTCGTCGTGGCCGGACATCCGGAGAGCACGCTGCACGTCGTCGCGATCGGCGCGGCGTACGGAGTATTCGAGCTGGCGGCGCTGCGCGATCGAAGAGCGATCGTCCGTGCGATCGGTGCGGCGTTCGCGGCCGGCGCGCTCGCGCTGCTGCTCTCCGCGATCCACCTGCTGCCGTTCGTTGATGCACTGCCGCAAACAGCCGACTATCAGTTTCGCGTGGAGCGCTCGGTGACGGAAGCGCGCGTCGTCGGCTGGCGTGAAACGGCGACGCGAATCGTCGCCGCGGCGGTGCCGTTTCGCTTCGGATCGCCGGCGGCCGAAACGGCGAACGTGCCGTCGCGCTATCACCGGCCTATTTACGGTTACGCGGGCAGCATTCTGTTCGCGCCGGCGCTCGTCGGATTGATCCGCTCGCGGCTGCGCGTCCGCTGGTTTCTCCTCGGCCTGCTCATTTTCGGTTTGCTGGCGTCGGTCTCGGCGCCGGCCATCGACGCGCTCTTCTCGCATCTGCCGCTCTTTCGGATTGCGCTCAACGAGCGGCTGGTGTTCGGTGCGGTGCTCGCGCTGGCGATGCTCGCGGCGCTCGGAATCGATGCAATGCGCGACGGCGCAACGACGATGCTGTCGGCGACGATTGCGATCGCGATCATCCTCGGCGTCGCGATCGCGGCGCTCTGGCCGGCGATGATCGCTTCGGGCTTGTCGGCGTCGTATCTCCACACCGGTTTGTTGCACGAACTGCTGCCGCTGCTGCTGGCGATCGCGCTGCTGCTGCCGCGTCCATCGGCACGCGTGGCGGCGGTCGGACTGCTCGCGTTGCTGCTCCTGCAGCGGACGATCGAAGAGCGGCGCGCCATTCCGACGTGGCCGGCGGAGGCTTTCTATCCTCACACGCCGCTCATCGATGCGCTGCCGAAAAATCAGGCGCCGTATCGCATCGCCGGACGCGAAGCGACATTCCTGCCGAACATGGCGACGCACTATCAGCTCGAAGATGCGCGCGGCGCGACCGGGATGACGTTCGCACGGATGGCGGAGACGCTGCCGCTCTGGTCGCGGCTCGAGCCGGTGTCGTTCAATCACATCGAAGATCTGACGCGGCCGTTCCTCTCCGCGCTGAACGTTCGTTACGCATTCGAGGAGACGCGCGATCCGATCCCGGACGGCTGGCGCGTGCGTGCCGAAGATCGCGGCGCGCGGCTGCTCGAAAATCCGCGGGCGCTCGATCGCGCGTTCATCCCGCGAGAGGTGATGTTCACCGACGACGTCGCGGCACTGACGCGCATCAGTGATTTTCACGACGCTTCGATCGTCAGCGCGCCGCCGCTCGACAATCGGATCATCGCGAACGGCAGTGGAACGCTGCGAACGAAATGGGACCGCCTCGATCTCCGGATCGATGCGCAACTCGACGCCGCGAGCTGGATCGTGATCTCGCAAACGGCGTGGCGCGGCTGGCAGGCGACGATCGACGGCCGCGATGCGCCGCTCTGGTTCGGCAATCACGCATTTCTCGCGGCGCACGTTCCGGCAGGGCATCATGAGCTCGTGCTTCGCTATCGTCCCCGCTCCTTCTTCATCGGCCTTGGGCTCACCCTTTCAACGCTGATCGCTCTCATCGCCATCGCGGTGGTGCGCCGATGAAACGCGGCATCGTGCTCGCGCTGCTGTTCGTCGCGACGGCCTCGAACGCGGCGTATTCGAGCCGCCGCGTCGTGATGCCGATCGTCGGCCGCGTCACCGGCACCGGCGGACTCGAATACAGGACGACGCTCTGGATCACGAATCGGGCGGACAAGCCGCTGCGTGCCCGCGTTTCGTTTCTGCCGCGCGGGCAGGCCAATCCGGAGCCGGCGTTCCGCGACGTCGACGTCGCCGCCGACCGGACCGTGCAACTCGACAACGTCACGGAGACGCTGCTGCACGCGCCGGGAAAACTCGGCGCGCTGCTGATCGAAGCGGACGGGCCGATCGCCTGCAGCGCGCGCGTCGCGGCGGCGGCGCAGGGCGGCGGCTTCACGGCCATCCCGATCGAGCTGGCCATTCCGCGCGGCGGCTCGACGCTGCTGCAGGGCGCCGGCTCCGGCGTGAACGGCGAGTTCCGCTACAACGTCCATCTTGTCGAGACGAACCGCTCGGCGATCGAAGCGGTCGTGTCACTCATCGACGCGAACGGACGTGAGCTCGGCAGCAAGCCGGTGATTCTTCGCGAGTTGGAAGCGCTGACGATTCCGGTCGCGCAGCTCGCGGCGTCCGTTCCGCCCGAAGCGACGGTGCGAATTCGTGTAACGAGAGGGAGCGGCAAGCTCGTCGCGGCCGGCTCGCGCGTCGTGGTGGCCAGTCTCGACCCGACGTCGTTCGAGATGGTGACCGGCGAGCCGCCGCGCGCAGCGATGCCGGTCGGCGAGCTCGTCGCGTGGATCGCCGCCGCGCTCGCCCTCGCCGTCGCCGCGCTAAAGTCAACTTCGGGGGTCTGACCCCCTTGTTTTGACTTTAGCGGCGTTCGACGCTGAGCAGTTGGACGGCGAGGTTGCGCGTTTCGCCGGGTGGCGTGAAGCTGCGCGCGGCGCGGAACGTGAGCGTGGCGGCGGCGTTCGAGACGATCGGGATTTCGACGACCGTCGTTTTGCCATGTGACACCGCGATGGTGCGGCCGTTGATGGTCAACGTGTTGTCGTTCTCCGGAAGCGACAGTTCGAGGTGCGCGATCGAGCCGGGCAGCGGCGGCAGGGTGATCGTCGCCTCCTGTGCGAGCCATCGCCACTCTTCGCCGCCAGCCGTTCGCTCGAGCTGGAAGACGCCGTCGCCGGCGACGTAGCGGGCGGGCGGCGGGATTGGAATGACGGAGACGACGCGGTAGTGCTCCGTCGTCACTTTGCCGTAGACGTCGCTGTCGCGCCACGCGAACGTTTTCGCGTTCCGTGCGTGCGAGCCGCCGTCGGCGAGCAGCAGGACCGGAACGTCGGGACGCATCGCCAGTGCGTCGAGCGCGGCGACCGGCGCGGAGGTGAAGCCGGCGTCGCGCGCGAACGCTTCCATCGACGGCTCGTAGACGACGACTCCTCCTGGCGGCAGCATGCGCGCCGCGTACGTTGTGGCGGCGACCGGCGGCGACGCGCCCGTCGTTCGCTGCGCGAGGAGCGGCTCGCTGTAGACGAGCGCGCCGGCGCCGTACGCAAGTGCAACCGGCAGCGCGAAGCGCGCCATCGGACGGAACGCCGCGGCGGCGAAGAGTGCGGCGGCGACGAGCGCGGAAAGCATCGGCTGCACGCCGTCCATCCGATCGGCGGCAAGCATGCAGAAGACGAGATGGGCGAGCGCGAAGAGCGCAACGCCGAATGCGCGCCGCTCGCGGCGGAGCAGCGGCACCGCGCCGGCGGCGGCAATGGCGAGCAGCGGCAGCGAGAGCCACTTCGGTCCCCACGGATGCGCGATGAATCGCATCGCCAGCTCGCGCCACGGAACCTGAACGACGTTCCAGTTCGTCCGGATGTAGTGATCGATGCGTGTCACTCCGATCGCTTCGATGAGCGGCTCGAATGCGACGACGAGCGTGACGACGAATGCCGCTGCCGCGCGCCGCTTGCGCGCGAAGAGGACCAGCACGAGCATCGCCACGATCAGCTGCGGCCGCGCGGCGACCGCCGCGGCGGCGCAAATGCCGAAGAGCACGTCGTCACCGCGCGCGTAGGTCAGCAGCGCCGCCGCGATCAGCGCCATCGAGACCGCTTCCGCGTTCGGCAGCGGCGTGAAGACGAGCATCGCCGGCGAGAGATAGACGAGCGCCGCGCCGGCCGCGCCGCACCACTCATCGTCGAGGATGCGCGCAAACGCGAACGTCAGCAGCACCGCGCCGGCGATCGAGGCGACGACGCTCAACACGATCAGCGACGTGAACGGATCGTGGACGAACGCGTTGAACAGTTTCCCGAGCGCCACGACGAGCGGATAGCCGGGCGCTTCGGGCTGTTGCTGCAACGGATCGAACGTCAGCAGCGCCCGCGCGAAACGAAGCTCCTCCCCCTCCCAGAAACCGCGCGGCATGGCGAGCAGCCGCGTGCCGGCGACGAGGAGCGCGACGAGCAGCGGAAGAAGTCTTTTCATCGCAACACCAGGTCGAGCAGACGAACCGCCAGCCGCCGCGGGTCGCGATTCGCGCTTCCCGCGACCTCTGCCGGAATGAACGAGCGCGCCGATTCAAAACGGACAATCGCACCGGCGCGCGGCAACGGCACCGACAGCGTCACCGTCGTTCCTCGGGCGATGCGCACCGTCTGCGCGCGCCGCCCATCGATCGAGATCGCGACGTCGTTCGCATCGAACGGCACCGTCGGCGGCACGGCGAGACGGAGTTCGAGCTTCGTCGCAGGCAATGACGGAAGCTGCAGTTCGGCGAGCGGCATCAGCCAGCGCCAGCCTTCCCCTTCCGGCTCGCGCTCCAGCGAATGGATTCCACGCAGCGGTTTGAAGCGGCGCTCCGGCGGCAGCGGAATGATCGACACGACGCGATAGTGATTGCGCGTCAGCGTCGCGTACGCCTCGCTCGGCTGCCAGCAGAAAGTTCGCGCGCTCGGCGCACGCGTCGCGCCGTCCGCGAAGATGTAGAGCGGCACGTCGCGCCGATTGAAATACGCGCTCAACCCCGGATCGATTCGCATCGGATGATGCGCGGCGAGGAAGTACTGCGCATGCGGCCAGAGCGGCAGTTCGTAAAGCGCGACGGCGTTCGCCGGAAACGCGGCGCGCGCGAACTCCGCCGCCTGCACAGGCGGCGACGCGCTCGTGGCGCGCTGCGAAAGGATCGAGCTGACGAACGTCAGCGACGCCAGCGAGAAGAGCGCGACGAGCGCGTAACGATACGCGGGAAGTCCGCGCGCGGCGAAGAAGGCGACGGCGAGCGTCGCCGGCAGCGAGTAGCGCGTACCGTCGGCCGGATCCATCACGGTGAGCGCGACGCTGAGATAGACGCCGAACGCGATGGCCAGCGGAATGGCGCGCCGGTCGCGGGCGCGCGCCGTTGCGACGATGCCGGCCATCGCCGCCGCGAGCAGCGGAATCGACATCACCGACGCTCCCCACGATTGCG
>JAOBAU010000279.1 GCA_025463165.1 Acidobacteriota bacterium
TCGCCCACACGTAAGTTAAGTAGGGGGTCACATCTAAAAACTTAAGTTAACGCTCAACATCACCGTTAACTTAAGTTGTTAGATGTGACCCCCTACTTAACGTTTCCCCGCTTTCGAAGCAGAGCGATGATTCTTTGCGCGTTCTCTTCGGCGGTGGCGCTGGTCGTGTCGAGCGTCAGCTCCGGCGCGAGCGGCGATTCGTACGGGTCGTCGATGCCGGTGAAGCCTTTTATGGCGCCGCGTCTTGCCTGGGCGTACATGCCTTTGACGTCGCGTGACTCGCAGACTTCGAGCGGCGTGTCGACGAAGACTTCGAGGAAGCGATCGGGGCCGACGAGGGCGCGGGCGGCGTCGCGGGCGGCGCGATAAGGACTGACCGCCGCGCAGACGGCGACGCCGCCGTGGCGGACGACTTCGGCGGCGACGAAACCGATGCGCAGGATGTTGGCGTCGCGATCTTCTTTCGAGAAGCCGAGGCCTTTCGAGAGATGCGTGCGAACGACGTCGCCGTCGAGCAGCGTCGACTGCCTTCCGTGCTCGAGCAGCATCTCGACGACAAGCTCCGCGGTCGTCGATTTGCCGGCGCCGGAGAGGCCGGTGAACCAGATGCAGACGCCCTGTCGATGCAGCGGCGGATAGCTCTCGCCAAGGATTTCGGCGACTTCGGGACGGGTGAACCAGGAGGGAAGCGGAACGCCGGCGGCGAGATATTCATCGCGCACCTGCGTGCCGGAGATCGACCGCGTCGTCGCCCCGCCGGGAACGCGCGACGCTTCTTCGTAGCGATCGTCGGCAACGACGTAGACGAGCTCGTGGAACGGCAGCATCGCGACGCCGATCTCTTCGCTGTGTTTCCCGACGAGCTCCTGCGCGTCGTACGGTCCGTAGAACGGTTTGCCGGTCGAGTCGACGCCGGGACTGGCGTGATCGCGGCCGACGATGAAGTGCGTCGCGCCGAAGTTGCGGCGGATGATGGCGTGCCAGAGCGCTTCGCGCGGTCCGGCCATTCGCATCGCCAGCGGGAGCAGCGACAACAGCACGCGATCGGCGGCGAAGTGATGTTCGGTCAGCGCCTTGTACGTGCGAACGCGCGTGTAGTGATCGACGTCGCCCGGCTTCGTCATGCCGACGACCGGATGCAGGAGCAGCACGCCGTCGACCGATTCGGTGGCGCGCTTCGTCAGCTCTTCGTGCGCGCGATGCATTGGGTTGCGCGTTTGAAACGCGACGACGTGTTCGCGTCCGAGCGCTTCGAGCGCGGCGCGCACTTCCGCCGGCGTGCGGCGCAGCTCGCGGAAATCAGGCGGCGCCGGAAGCGCGAGCACACGGAGCCGGCCGGAGACGTTGCGTCTTCCCCATCGCTGCATCTCGGCGACGAGCGGATGTTTGCGATCGGTCGTACCGGCGACGTGCGCGGCCGCTTCGTCGCGATCCCATTCGTAAATCTCTTCGACGGTGAGGATGGCGAGGATCTCGTTTTTCGCGCTGCGCAGCACGACGTCACGCTGCAATTCGATCGGCGCATCGTCATCGACTGAAAGGGTGATCGGCATCGGCCAGAGCGTGCCGTCGGCGAGCCGCATTTCGGCGACGACGCGTTTGTAATCGGCCTCGCCGTGGAATGTGGTGAGTGGTGAAAACGCGCCGGTAGCGAGCAGCTCGAGGTCGTGTTGCGCGCGTTGCGAGAGCTGGATCGACGGCAGCGTCGATGCATATGCGGCAAGCTCCGCGCGTTCATTTTCAGGAACGAGCAGGTGGACGAGCTCGCCGCCGCAAGGAGAGTTCAATTTCATAGCTGGGGCTCGCGGCTCAGCGTCCACCAGCTCGCGAAGACGACGCCGAACATTCCGACTGTGCGATACACGAGCTCTGCGGTGAGCCAGAAACGTCCGGCCGCGTCGCCGTAATGCGCGCTGCTCCACTCACCCTGCCGCAGCGCGTACGTCGACTCGATCGAGATCAGCAAACCGAGGCAGTGGAACGTGAAGACGATCGCGGCGGCGATGGCGAGCGCGCGAAGATTGCGCACGCGCAACGGACGCGCGTTCGCGGCGAAGAGACCGAGCAGCAGGATGACGTTGTACGTCAGCTGGTCGGCGGGAATGGTCGCGGTCGGGAGTGCGGTCGATGACGTGATGAAGATGGTCCGTTCACGCGGCATGAGCACCGCGGCGGCGAGACGCCGATCGATGCGCGCGAGCGGCGTCGACGCCAGCGCGAGAACGCGGTTGTACTGCGGCGTGCACATCCACCAGAGCACCACGCCGAGCGCAGCGCCGGCGACGAAGCTAAGTCCGCGTCGCAGCATTGGGCGCGGCAAACTTCGAGACCCAGATGACGAAGAGGAGGACCGCGATCGCGAACATCACCGTCTGCCAGATGGCGAGATGGAACGTTTCGAACAGCGAGCGGTGATAGAGACCGATCAGATAAAGTGACGCGACGCGGACGACGTTGATCGCTTCGAGGATCAGCGCCGCGGCGATCGCGCCGACGATACGCGTGCGCCACGGCGCGGCGAACGACAGCATGGCCGCGGCGACGAAGACGACCGCTTCCAGTCCGTTGCAGCCGCCGCGAACGTCGACGGCGAATTGCGGACCGGCGATCACGGTGCCGATGACGTTGACGTGCTGGCCGATCGCGTTCAGCAGCGCGCCGGAGACCGCGCTGAGACCGCGCGTGAAAGGGACGACGACATGCGTATCAACGGTATCGAGCGTGACGATCGCGTAGAAAGCGGTGAGCAGCAAAGCGAACGTGATGAGGAACCGCGTCTGCCGCGGCGCGAGAGGCATGGCGCGGATTGTAGTCTGAGCGTGTCTCCGTGATTACTTCGCCGTTCACACGCCGCGGAACGTACCAGTTGTACGAGCCGCAACTCGACGGACCGCTGCCGGTGATTCTCTTTCTGCACGGCGCCGGCGAATCGGGCAGCGACAGCGTGCTGCCGACGACGGTAGGAATCGGACCGGCAGTCGTGCGCGAGCCGGAGCGATTTCCCGGCGCTGATCATTTTTCCGCAGGCGTCGCGGGGCTACGGCTGGCAGGGATTCAATCTCGACGCGGCCGTCGCGGCGCTTGATGACGTCGCGAAGAACTTCGCGATCGATGAGGATCGCGTGTACGTCACCGGCATCTCGATGGGCGGTTACGGCACATGGCAGCTGGCGTCGATGCATCCCGAGCGTTTCGCCGCGGCCGTGCCGATTTGCGGCGGCGTACGCGGCAGTCACGAGCGCACCGCACAACGGCTCGCGCACATGCCGCAATGGATCTTCCACGGCGACGCGGACGACATCATCAAAGTGAGCGAGTCGCGGATGATGGTCGCCGCGCTGCGCGAGGCCGGCGCGCCGATTCGCTACACGGAGTACGCCGGCGTGCGGCACAACTCGTGGGACCGCGCGTACGCGGAGCCGGAGTTGCTGCCGTGGCTGCTCGCGCAGCGGCTTTCATCCCGAGCGTCTTAGCCAGAACTCGCGATCGCTCCAGCGCTGCTCTTCGCTGTAGTACTTCGCGCGCGCTTCCATGTACGACGCGAACTCTCCGCGGATGAACTCGCGGTAGCGCGCGATGCCGCGCAGGTCCCCGCGCATGAGGACGTCGCCGATCGCGTACGACGCGAAGATGCCGGAGCGGAGCGCTTTCACGATTCCCTGCGAGGAGAGTGGATCGAAGCGCGAGGCGGAGTCGCCGACGGCAAGCCAGTCGTCGCCGGCGGGCGGCTCGGCGTAGCGCGATTCGGCGCTGCGACCGACCAGCGGCCCGGGCTTCGATGCGCCGGCGATGATCGGTCCGATGATCGGCATCGTCGCGGCGCTCGCGTACCAGACGGCGTCGTCGCTGAGGTTCATCTCGCGCGCGACGTCGACGTCGGTCATGCAGGCGGCGAAGCGCTTTCCGTTCGGCAGCGCGGCGGTGTACCACCAGCCGTCGGCGAACGACTCGACGATCGTGCGCGGATCGGCGGCGTCGCCTCCTTCATCGAAGAAGCGTCCGAAGCCGGCGAGGTGATCGACGGCGACGACCTCCGCGCCGCACGCACGCGTGGCGAGCGACGCGCTGCCGGTGGCGTCGACGAGGAAGCGCGCCGACAGCGATTCGCCGTTCGACAGCATCACGCGCCAGCCATCGCGGCCATGCTCGGCGTCGCGTACCGAAACGCCGCTCATGCGCGTCGCGCCGCGTTGCGCGGCTTCGGTCGCAAGCATCGCGTCGAACGCGGCGCGATCGATGTGCCAGCCGTCGCCGCGCGCGTAGAAGACGAAATCATTTTCGACGAGCCGCGGCCGTCCCCACGCGGCGGCGGTGCCGAACGTTTGCGCGCTGGCGGTTGCGCGAAACGCATCGAAGACGCCGAGGTGCTCGAGGAGCTGGCGAGCGATGGGCGGGAGTGATTCGCCGAGACGCGGACGTTCATATTGCGACGACTCGAGCTCGACGACGCGAAGCGCCGGCGCGTGCGTGCGCAGCGAGAGCGCGCATGCGCTTCCCGCCGGGCCGCCACCGGCGATCGCGACGTCGAAACGCATCAGTCGACGCGAACCGCGTAGAACGACGCGACCACACCCGCCGGCGCGGTACCGCCGTCTTTGCCCGATGAGTGCGGAATCGTTCGCACCACCGAGCCGACGAATGCGGAGCGCTGCAGTCGCGCGTTGCTGTTCGGCCAGACCGGCACGAGCCAGCCGATGTAGTCGTAGATCCACTCCTCGCCGCCGACGAGGCCGCGTCCTTCGAAGCGAACCTGCATCGGCGAACCGAAACCGAATGAGCCGTGCAACGCGAGCGACCACGTATCGCCGCCGATCGTGCCGCCAAGCGTTCCTGCCGCGTCCGACGTGATTTTGATCGTGCCGCTGCCGAACTCCAGGTCGTTGAATTGTTTCGACACATCCGGATCATTGAGCAGACTGCGATAGGTCCACGTGCCGACAAATGGATTCGTAATGTTGTTGCTCATGGCTTCTCCTGTTTCCGTGGCGTGCGGCCGATGCTGATGTACGGCGGTGGATTGGGCGGCGGTACGGTGCTCGGCTTCGTCTTCGTGAAGTCGTACCCCGGATTGCGGATCACGAACGGCAGCCGCCACCACTCGCTGACCATCTTCAGATCGCCGGCGTTCGTCTGCGGCACGCCGGGCGTCCAGTCGAGCCAGACGATGTTGCCACTCGGCGTCAGCTCGGACGTTTGCAGCGGACGATGCGCCGGCCACCAGAGCGTTTCCCACACGCGCGCCTCACGCTTCATCAGCGTGTCGTCTTCGCTGTCGGGGAAGATCTTGTTCCAGCCCTCGTACGTGATGTTGATCGTCTGCGTCGAGCATTCGTTGAAGTCGGCCTGCCACGGCAGCGCCATGTACTTCGTCAGATCGCCCGGCTGCAGTCCGATGTCGAAGTCGCTCCCCTGGGAGAGATCGTCGATCGTGTACGACGAGTAATCGATCTCCGGAATGCGCCCGTGATTCGCGTTCACCTGCGCGGCGGTCTGTCCGAAGTTGCAGAAACCCGGATCGGCTTTGATGCGATACGGCTGCACCCAGATCGCGGGATTGCGCATCGTCCAGCCGGCCTCGCCGCCGGGACAGAACGCGCCGCCGAGCACGTTCGAGAGCACGCCGTAATCGAGCTCGCGGGCGGTCTTCGGATTGCTCGTGTCGTAGGGCCACCACGGATTCGGCGCGGGCCAGCCTTCGAGCACTTCGTTGTAGAAGTTCCCCATCGCCCACTGCCGCAGCACGTAGTACTGATAGTCGGTCAGCCGCAGGAACTTCGACGGCAGCGTGTTCGTGATCGGATTGTCGCCGGCCAGCAGCGGCATGAGCGGCAGGTTGTGCACGCGGCTGCTCGGCTTGTCGATGAGGAAGAAGTCGTTCTCTTCGCCAGGCTTGCGCAGCAGCGAGAAGAGGAAGAGACGATCGTCGCGATACGGATCGTCGACGTTCGCCGCGATGCACTTCGCGCGGCAGTCGCGCAACAGCACGCCGGTTTGATGCTTGCGCAAATGCTCGGCGGTCAATCGGCGCAGGTCGTGGCGGAGATGTTCGTCATCGAGCCGCTCGCCGATCGAGTCGATGATTGCGCTGACGCGCGTTTCGAGCTCGGCGCGCGTGGCCACATTCGCGTCCGACTCCGTCGTCTGCCGCCAGCGCTCGATGTAGTCATCGAACGCTTCTTTCGTTTTCGGCGCGGCATCGGTTTTCTTCGCGAACGTCTGCAGCGCTTTCTTCAACTGGTCCGACATCTCATCGGTCAGCACGCCGGTCTCGGGAAGTGATTCGCCTTTCTCGCGCAGCGCCTGTTCGATCTGCTTCTGCAACACCATGTAAAGCGGCGCGAGCGTTTCGATGAACAGCTCGCCGTCGTGATGCCGCTGCATGCAGCGCTCTTCGCATTTGCGAACGCCGGGCAGATAAATCTGCGGCGGCACGCCAAGCTTCTGCGGATCGAACGTGCCGCGCGTCGAGTAGTTGTGCGGAAAGTTCGATTGCCCGAGGACGCTGCAGAGATAGCTGAATTGATCGGGACGGAAGAGGATCGACCAGATGTCGCGGAAGAACCACGGCTTGTAGTCGGGATTCCAGCGCAGCCGTCCGGCGCGCCAGTGAATGAGCGCCTTCTCGTCGGTCGGCGGGATGTGCGGCGGATTCGCGAACGTGCCCGCCGTTCCGTAAAGGTCGGTGCGTTCGGCGAACTCCGTGATGGCCATGTTGTCGACGACGTCGGCCATTGAAACGATGTCGAGGATCTCGGGAACGTAGGCCGGATAGCCGCAGATCACCCACGCCGGCGCTTCGGCGTCGATGGCGCGCAGGTCGCTCACCAGCTGCGAGTACATGATCAGACGCGCCATCACCGGACCGTCCGACGTGTCGTCGAACCACCCTTCGTTGTTTGCGTAGGTCTCGATGCGCGGCTGGCCGAATTCGTCGAAGCGATACGAGCCGGAGTTGCCATGTCCGCCGAGGACGAGGAGACGTCCGTCGTTGTCGGTGAGGATGTCGCCGAGCGTATCGATCGAGTGCGGCTTCAGCGGCGGTGGAAACGTCGGCGAGTAGTGTTCGCCGCCATCGCGATCGAAGCTGGCGCGGCGTCGCGATTGCGTATCGACCGTGCGCGGACCGGGATCGATGATCAGCCGCTGGCGCGCGTCGTCGCCGATGACCTCTGCGTTTCGCAGCGGATGATTCGCGGCGTAGCCGTGCTCTCCTTCCGCCTGCGCGAACTGAAACCAGACCGCTTTCTTGTTCGCGAGCCAGACGCGCCATTGCACGTCGACGAGCGTTCCCGCGTTGCCGCCGCCTTCGACGTGATCGCCGACTTTCAGCGGCCGGCCTTCGGGCGATGCGTCGTCGTAAACCCAGACCTGAAAGCGCGCGGCCTGACGTCGAACGCGTCCGTCGGCGTCCTTGAAGGTGGTCGTCCGCAGCTCGCTTTGTCCGTCGGGCGAGAGGAGCGGATTGCCGAGCGAATCGCATTCGATCGGCAGCGCGGCCGGCTGTTCGGGCGCGATGTAAAACGAATCGGGACTGTTGCCGAGGCGCGCGATGCCGACGCCGGGATGAATGCGATAGATGGGAGGCATGTCGTCGATCCTTTCGTCTCAGTCGAGCAGATCGAGCGACACGCCATCGAGGCGCAGCAGCTCGGTGTCTTCGCGATAGTCGGCGCCGATCACGACGAGCGTGATCTGCAGCGACTTCGCTTTCTTCTTCTCGAAGAGATACCTGGCGCTCTTCGTGACGTTGATGCGGTGATTGCGCGGCGTGTTGTGATTGCGCGGACGAATGTCGTGCTGACGCGGCCGCGACGGCGGCAGCTCGCAGTGGCCCGGACCACCGATGCATTCACCATGGCCGAAGATGGCGAGGTAGCCGGCGTAGTTTTCGTGATCGATCGGGGTCGACGCATCAGCATCCGGCAGGTTGAGGAAGACGCGAATGAAACAAGACCTCGGCAGCTGCGGCACGCGATGCAACCGCACCTCGGCTTGCTTGAACGATCGCCGCGCCGGCTCCGGAATGTCGATCGGTTTCGAGACGAAGCGCGCCACCGGCGTCGACAGTCCGACCGGGATCAGGTACGAGCACTTCACGTACTCGTAGCCGAATTGCGTCATGTCGAGCGTGTCCTCGATCGTGTAACTCCACGGCGTCAGCACGGCGCTGAGATCGGCGGGAAGCGAGTGCGGATTCATCGCCTGCCATTCCGACCAGAGCCGGTCGATATTGACGTGAATCGGCCAGAACACCGGATCGAACGACGCGGTGAGATTGCTCAGCATGTCGCCCGATTCCGGTTGCGAGTACATGTCCTCGCGCGAATGGAAGAGGCGGCCGGCGACTTTCACGCTGCGGTTGCGGTGGCGCGGTCCGGCGTCGTCGAACTCGTCATCCGGCGCAGGCGTCGGATTCAGGCCGCCGGTCCAGATGTGCAGCGTGTTGTGCGGGTTCTGATCGAGGTAACCGAACGAATCGTTGTACAGACTGCCGCCGCCGAAGTCGCGGAAGGTGCGCAGCGACATGATCTGGCGGATGTCGTCGGCGGTCGGATAGTGATAGTGAATCGCCTTGTTGATCGTGCTGCCGTTGTATTCGGCCGGATAGCGGAGCGGATACCAGAGCGAGTTCGCGGCGAGCAGCGCGTCGATGAAACGCTCGCGATGGCGTCCTTTGATCAGTGCCGTGTTCGGATCGCCGAGCGCTTTCGCGACGGCGGCGAAGAACGTCGTCTGCGACGTGTACAGCCGTCCGACGATCTGCTCCGCGAGAATGTCGGCCGCTTTCTTCGGCAGCGCAGGTTTCGCGTTCGTCAGGAAGTCGAGCGATGCGTTCGTGATGAACGCTTTGTATGACTCGGGGATGATCCAGCCGTCTTCCGGTTTCTCCGGAATGTATTGCGGCATCGTCCAGTCCCAGTACGGGATCGTCACGCCCGGCACGAGGTCCTGCATGATCTGTTCGAGCTCGTAGAGATAGACGCGATGCCACGGCAGGAAACGCTCCCATCCGTGCTGGCAATGGTTCTGATGGATGAGCGCGGTGTTGTTGTAGCTGCGGCGATCCTCCGGCCATTTGTTGAGGCGATAGAGCTCGCGAAACGCGTTGCGAAACTGTTCGAGCTGTCCGAGCGACAGACAGTCGACGTTCATCCGCTGTTTCAGTTCGCCGTACTGGAAGCCGTAGTCGTTCGGCGAGCCGTCGTAGACCGCGAACGTCTGCGCGATCGTCTCGATGTTGTTCGCCTCGATCGTCTCGAGCTTCATGCCGCTCTTCTGCGTCGCCGCCGGCAGCGACGTTTCGCGATCGGCTTCCGGTAATCCGTCGTCGATCCAGTTCGCGATGAAGTCGATGTCGTCGCCGGCGACCGGCGTGCCGCCCCATGGCAGAGGCGGGAACTGCGTGCCGTCGAACGGCGCTTCGCCGCGCAGCCCGCGCACAAGTCCCGACTTCGCGCCGCGTCCCGGAAACGGCGCGGCGTCGCCGCTCGAGACGGGAGCGCAGCAGGCGCAGGCCGGCTTCGTTTTTTCTTCCGGCGCGATCATGGCGATGCCGTGCACGCGCGCGGTCAGCAGCTTCTCGCGCGGGAACCAGAAGCGGTCCGCATCGGTAGCGGCGGCGCGATCGAGGATGCCGACGATTCTTTCGTAGCGAGTGGGAGTCGTGTTTGCCATCAGACCCTTTCCGTACAGTCGTTGCATTGGGCGGCGTCGAGGCGCGCGCGGCGGATCGCGAGGACGATCAGCGTGGCGATGCCGGCGGCGACGAGCGGCGTGAAGTCGAAGAGAAAGCGGCCGGCGACGATGGCCGCGGCGGCGAGGAGTGCGAAGAGTCCGTCGATCCGCGAACGGATCGCCACCGACGCGACAGAGATGGCCAGCATCGCCAGCGCCGCGCGCGGCAGCCACACGCCGAACGCGGAGACGCTGACGCCCGCCGCGCCGAGCACGCCCGCAAGCGCGATCACGCACAGCGGACACTTCGGTGCCGCGGCGACGGCGACGGAGGAAACGAGGAGCAATGCGTCACCGCGAGCGCTTCGGTGCATGCCTGAGGAGATGTCGGGAAGGAACATTTCCCTACCTGCGATCAGGCAAAAAACAGGATTGACACGTTTTCTGCATTGGCTCCGCGGCGGAGAGAGGTATGAAGAAATGCGCGGCACTCGTAGTCGATGACGACGAGAACGTTCAGCTGCTGCTGCACAACATTCTGCGGAAGCACTGCAGCCACGTCGAGCGAGCCTTCGATGGCGCGCGCGCGGCCGAGCTGCTTCGCGCCGAAGAGTTC
>JAOBAU010000280.1 GCA_025463165.1 Acidobacteriota bacterium
TATCGCCGCTGCGGGTTTCGCGAAGTCGGCGTTTACAAAGAGAAGGTACAGCTCGATGGACAGTGGCTCGATGTGGTTGTGATGGAACGGCTGCTGACTTAGTCGAACGTCAACGTCGTCGTTTCACTCGCGCGCACGACTGCCGTTTTACGCGCCGTCACTTTCTCATCCGCGCCGAGCAGCTCCACGACGTATTCGCCCGGCAGCAGGTTGTCGAACGTTTTCATCACCGACGTCTGACTGACGCTCCCCGACGTGATACGCACCATCCCCGGCGTGTGCGTCGTCACGATCATCCGTCCGGCGCGCCACATCGGGACGCGCGGCTCCGGTCCCGGAACCGTGATCGTCGCGGTGGCCGGCGCGTAACCGTTCGTGTACGTGCGAATCGTGTAGCTGCCGGGCGCAACCCACGCACGGCCGATCCCGTCTTCGAGGCGCGACTGGCCGCTGGAGACGATCGTGTTCGCGGCACTGGAGAGCGAGAAATACGCGACCACCGGCTGTCCGCTCTCGGCATCGAGGATGTGAATCATCGTCGCCGCGCCCGGTACGAGCTGCACTTCCACGTCCGCCGGTGAATCGCCGACCGTGACCTGCTTGCGCCCGCTCATGTAACCCTCGGCCTCCACGTTCAACGTGTGCGAACCGGCCGCGACGTACTCGAGCGCGAAGCGTCCGTCCGAATCACTCGTCGCCGTCTGATTGCCGAACGACGGATCCTGACCACGGTCGATCGCGATATGCGCATCAGCGAGGGGCGACATCGTGCGCGCATCGAAAACGCGTCCGCGCAGCGTCGTCGCTTTCACATCGAAGTCCTGCGTGCCCGGTCCGGAGATCGTTCGCTGCTCGCTGATGATCGAGCCGTTGTAGCCGGCCGCGATCGAGACCTGATACTCGCCCGCCGCGACGCCGCGAACTTCATACGCCCCATCGCCGCCTGTGCGTCCGTTCGCCGGCGACGCTCCTTCTTTGCGCGGATCGAATCGGACGAAGACCGCCGGCAGCGGACGACCCTGCACCGTCACGCGTCCGCGAATCGTGAAGCCATCCACGAACGTCAGCTCGACGTCGGGGGCGACTCCGTTCACGATCTCGATCCGCTTGTCGACGCTGCGGCCGTCATGGTTCGCGGAGACGATCGCCATTCCATCGGAGAATCCGGTCAGCGTGAACGTTCCGCCGGTGCCGACGACCGTCGTCGAGGCATTCATGCCGGTCGCTGCATTCGCCCAGATGTTGACGGAGCGGAGCTGATCGGCAGTCAGTCCGCTGACGTGTCCGTTGATCGTCGCGCCGCGCCGCATCGTCAGCGTCACGTTGTCGTTCACGCCCGGCTCGAGATCGGCGTACGCGGGTGCGTAACCTTCTTTGTGCGCGCGGATGCGCAGCTTTCCTTCGCCGAGACCCTCGAGGTGGAAGGCGCCGGCGGCATCGCTGCGCGTCGACTGATACATCATCCCTTCCGCCGCCAGATCGGTCTCGCCGACCGGCTCGCCGCGCTCGTTGACGACGCGACCGCTGACCGCACGGCCGCGCTCGAGCTGCACGTCGAGCCGCGTCTCTTTGCCCGCGGCGGCGTCAACGCTTTTCTCATCGCGTTTGAATCCGTCTTTGATGAATCGGATCGTGCGTTCGCCGGGCAGCACGCTGCCGAGCTCGTACAGACCGTTCGCGTCGCTGATGACGCGATCGGTGACGCGGTTCATCTGTTCGCTCGTTTCTTTGACGTACGCGGTGGCGCCGCTGATCGGCTGGCCGTCGGCCGACGTGATCCTTCCCTTCACGCGCGCGGCGCGTTCCATCTTCAGCTCGACGCCCGACGCCGTCTTCGACTCCTCGACTTCGATGCCGCTCGCGGTTGCACGGGCGTGTCCGATGGCGACGACCTGCAGCTCGACGTTGCCCGGCGTGACGTTCTCGATGACGAACGCGCCGTCGTCCGCCTGAAACGGAATCGCCGCCCGCGACATCTGCTGGTTGCGCCGCACGTAAATGTTGAAGTCGATGATCGGCTCGCGCGACGTTGCGTCCACGACGCGGCCTGCGATTCGTCCGCCGCGGCGCACCGTCAGCTCGACGCCGGCGGCCGGCGGCGTGACCTCTTTCGCATCGCCCGGGATGCGCGCGTCGGGCATTTCCGCGTCGAGCGTCAGCGGTTGCGGCGGGGCGTTGTGCATCGAGAACGTCCCGTCGGGATTGACGCGCAGCGGATTGAAGTTTCCGCCGCGCTGGATCAACACCATCGCGCCGGCGGCCGGCGTACCGTCGCTGAACGTGGCGCGCCCGGAGACTTCGAGTCCGCGCGTCACCGTGATCGTCATCGGCGACGAACGCTCATCAATGACAGTCGCAGTGAGGACCTTCGAAACGATGGCCGCGCCTTCCACATAGATGTCGTACGTGCCCTGCGCCACGCGCGCTTCGATCGCGCCATCCTTTCCGCTGACGCAGTCCTTCGCGCCGCACGGTTTCAGTTGACGGCGTGACCACGCCGGAGAGCCGGGATCGGCGAAACGAAGCTGCGCGTCGGCGACCGGCTTTCGGTCGCCGTCGACGACGGAGATCGCAACACGAACGCCGCGGCGCATCGTGATGACGACGTTGCTCGATTCGCCGGCGACGGCGACGACTTTCAGCAGCTCGGTCGCGTAGCCGTCGCGCGTCGCCTGCAGATCGAGCGACGGATCGGCGGCGATGCGCAGGATGAACGTGCCGTCGGCTGCTGACAGCTTCGGCAACGTCGTCGAACCGGCGTTTGTCACCGCGACGCCGGCGAGCGGCTTTTTCGTTTCGTCGATGGCGCGGCCGCGAATGATCGCCAGCGGCGATGCGGCCATGTCGGCGGCGTCATCCTCGCCGACGCCGAGGTTTTCCATCATGTCGTTGGCGTCGAGGGAGTAGAGAGGGTGTTCGCCATGAATGTCGTAACGGCCGGGCGCCATCCCGCGAAAGGCGAACTCCCCTTTGGCATTGCTGATGATCGTTTCTTCCACGGCGCGATCGGTGATCACCGCCAGGCGAATGCGAAAGCCGGGCACCGGCGCGTGCGTCTTCGTGTCGCGCACGATGCCGGTGACGGAGCCGGGCTTGCGCAGATGCACGTCGTACGATTTCGCGGTGCTCTTCGCGACGATCGCGCCGCCGAGCGGTGACGCGATGCGAATCGATTTCCAGTTCGAGCGCGCGTGCGGAATGATGAAGCTGCCTTCGGCGTCGGTCGCGCCGATCGTCCATGCGCCGCCGATGATCGTGGCGCGCGCGGCCGGCGTGCGGCCGTTCGGCGCGACGACTTTGCCGCGAATCTCGGCGCCGCGATCGAGTGTCACGTCGAGTGAAGACTCAGTGCCGACGAATTTCTCGAATGGCGCGAAGTCGCGATGCAGCACGACGACGCGCGTGTTCGTCGCGTTGCGTGGCAGCGACCAGCTGCCGTCTTCGCCGGTACGCACCGCGAACGCGCCCTCGCCGGCGATGACGATCGCATCGGCGACCGGCTTGCCCGCCGCGGTGACGTGGCCGGCGATCGGCTTCGCTTCCGCCAGCATCAGCGTCCCGGCGTCGTCTGTCGCCGCGGCCTCGAACGCGACGAACTCGTGTCCCGGTGCGGAGACGACCACCTCTGCGACCGCGCGCTCCGGCACCACGACACGAAACGTTCCGTCGGTGCCGGTCGTCGCGCTCGCCAGCGGCTCGCGCTCCAGCGTGCCGGCGGCGAGTCGCGTCAGCAACTCATATCGCGTTTCCTGCGCGAAGAGCCGCACGCTCGCACCGGCCAGCGGCGCACCGCGCTGATCGACAACCGTGCCGGTAATTGCCGCATGAGCAGCGGCGGCGCAGAGCAATACAGAGACAAAGAAAGCCAGCCGGATCGAGTGCATTACGTTCATGGTGTCCCAGGTGCGGGGGCGAACGCCAGTTCGGCTGTCAAATCCATCGAGCGGTGTACGGCGTCCCATGGCATCTCCTCGAAGTTGAACCATCCGATGATGCGACGGACGCCGAGCGCGGAAAGTTCTTCGAATTGCGCTCGCGCGGTTGCGGGCGAGCCGCAGATGCCGGCGTCGAGCGAGTCTGCCGGCATCAATGCGCGTGCCTCCGCGTTCGTCGGCGCGATGCAGATTCGTCTCAGCACGTAAGCATCGGCGACGTTGCCGCCTTCGTCGTGAAACGCGGCGAGGATCTCTTTGAGCGCGGCGAGCGGTTTCAGTCCGAGCAGGATCGGCGTGCCTTCGCGCGCCGACTGCCGCGCCGCAACCACCGATGAAACCGCGCGATAGAACGGCGGCATCGCCAGCGGCACCGGCTCGATCTCGCCGCTCGTCAGCACACCTCGCACGATCGCCAGCCCTTCCTCGAATCGCGCGTGGCGCTCCTCGAGCGGCACACCGTAACCGGCGAACTCGCGCTCGCTGAATCCCGGCCCCACACCCACCACCACCCGCCCGCCGCTCAAATGCGTCAGCCACGCGATCTCCTCGGCCAGCCGCAGCGGGTGATGCAGCGGCACGACCGCGACGCCGTAACCGATGCGCATGCGCGTCGTGCGCGCGGCGATCGCGGCGGCGAAGACGGATGGCGCGGAGACGAGACCGAATCCGGAGAGATGGTGCTCGGCGAGCCAGACGCTCTCGAAACCGTTCCGCTCCGCGAAATCGATTTCCCAAAGAGACTCTTCGATCACCGCGGCGGCGGTGCGGTCATCACCGCGCGGCAGGAGCTGGAAGATGCCAATGTCCATAGGTACATTTGTACCATGATTCACGATTCCGATACATCGCGCTAGACTTCCGCCGTGCAACTCATCCTTCAGGGCAGCGTCAAACAGTTTCCGCTCCCGCAGCTGCTGTCGTTCTTCGAACAGCATGGACACAGCGGCACGCTCGACGTCGACGCGAAGCCGAAGCGCGCGCGCATCTTTCTGCGCGACGGCCGCGTCATCGGCGCCGAGGCGACGGGAGTGGCGAACGTGGAGGCGATCGTCATCGATGCCTGCATGTGGCAGAACGGCACCTTCACGATGCTCGATGAAGTCGTGCTGCCGGAAGGCGTCGCCCCGCAGGAGCTCGATCTGCCGGCGCTGCTCGATGAAGTTCAGCGGCGCGTATTGATCGGCCAGAAGTATCCCGACAACAGCGTCTTCCGCGTCGTCGAAGATTCACCGCAGGACCAGCTCAGCCTCACACCGGACGAACTGCGGCTGCTCATCCGCATCGGCTTCGGCCGCACGTTCGGCGAGCTCCTTCCCGGCCGCGACCGCGTGCAGCTCGCCCAGGCGCTGATGCAGCTCGAAGACAACGGCCTCGTCATGCGCGTCGACGCGTCGAATGAAGTGACCGCGCCGCAGCCGGTCATCGAAGCGCCGCCCGCAGCGGATGGCACGAGGCTCGTGCGCAAAACGGAAGCGAAGCCGAAACCGGAACCAAAGCCGGAACCGAAACCCGAGCCGAAACCGGAACCCCCGCCCCCGCCACCACCGCCACCCGCCGAACCGGAGCGCAAACGGACCGCCGGCAATCAGCTCATCGCCTCGATCACCACCGATCGCGGCGCCGCCTTCGCACTCGTCGAAGATGAGCAGTCGATCGGCCGCGACGCCTCGAACGCCATCGCCGTTCCCGACGGCAGCATCTCCGTTCGGCACGCGCGCATCACCCGCACGCCCGCCGGCTTCTTCATCGAAGACATCGGCAGCCGCAACGGAACGTTCGTCAACAGCGAGAAGGTGACGGAGAAGCGACTGCTCGTCGACAACGACCTGATTCGCCTCGGCAAGGTGATCTTCACCTTCAACGTCGCCGCCGAGTTGCGCCAGAGCGACACCACCTCCGGTGGTACGTCACGTCCGTAGCAGCGTAGACTCTTCTTCACCTTTTTATGGAAACCTTCGACGTCGTAGTCGTGGGGTCGGGTCCGGCCGGACTCGCCGCCGCGTCGCACGCGCAACAGAACGGCATGAAGTACGTGCTGCTCGAGCGCACCGATCATCTCTCCGACACGATCTACAACTATCAGGCGCGCAAGTTCGTCATGGCCGAGCCGGTACTGATTCCGGCACGCGGCGATCTGCCGTTCGAAGCCGGCTCGCGCGAACAGATTCTCGATGCGTGGTCGAAACACAGCGGCGAGAAATCGCTGAACGTCCGCTTCAACGCCGAAGTGAAAGGCGTGACGAAAGACGAATCGGGCTTCCGATTGAAGACCGCCGCCGGCGATGAGTTCGCGGCGAAGAACGTCATCCTCGCGATGGGAACGCAGGGCAATCCGCGCAAGCTCGGCGCGCCGGGCGACGATCTGCCGCACGTTCTCTATCGCCTCGCCGACGCGAAGGAGTATCAGGAGCAGGACTTTCTCGTCGTCGGCGCCGGCGACTCCGCGCTGGAGATCGCCATTGCACTGTCGGAAGAGAATCGCGTCGGCCTCATCGTGCGCGGACCGGAGATCACCCGCGCCAACGAGATCCTGACGAAAGAGATCCTTTCGCGCCAGGCGACCGGCCAGATGACGGTCTACTTCAACACGAACGTCAAACATGTCTATCCCGGCTACGCCGACATCGCCGTGCGCGGCGAGATCATGCGCGTGCCGGCGGAGCTGATCTTCCTCAAACTCGGCGCCGACGCGCCGCGCAAGTTCTTCGAATCGATCGGCATCAAGTACGGCGGCGACGGCAAAGACGCGCGGCCGATGCTCAGTCCCGTCCACGAATCGGCGGTGCCGGGACTCTTCCTGATCGGCGCCGCCAGCGGCCGCGATCTCATCAAGCTCGGGATGAATCAGGGCTACGAAGTGATCGAGCATCTGATGGGACGCGAAGTCGAGCCGGCCGACGAAGCGGTGCTCAAAGAACGGCTGCCGTTCTGGGAAGGAAGCGTGCGCGAGCGCATTCAGTCGCTGCGCAAACGCGTGCCGCTCCTGGCCGCCGCCGACGAACAGCAGCTCCGCGAAACGTTCCTCGCGGCGCGCGTCCGCGAATACAAAGACGGTGAGACGATCATCCGCCAGAACGACTACACGAACGATTTCCTGATCATCGCGTCCGGCCGCGTCGAACTGTGGAAACGTCCCGAGCAGTCGGCGACCGACGTCCGCATCACCGAGCTCACCGCCGGCAACTTCTTCGGCGAGATGAGTCTGATCTCCGGCCGCCGCCGCACTGCCACCGCGAAAGCGGTCGGCGCAACGCGGATGATCGAGATCCCGCGCAAAGCAATCCTGAAACTGCTGGCATCAGCACCCGCCGCGAAAGCGCTCGTCGATCAGGCGTTCCTCCTGCGCGCATTCGGCGGCTATCTGTTTCCCGGCATTCAGGAAGCGCAGCTCGGAGAGCTCATCGACAAAGCAACCGTCGAGACGCTCGCCAAAGATGCGATCGTTTTCAAGGAAGGCGACGATGCCGACGCGTTCTATCTGATTCGCAACGGCATGGTGAAGGTCGCCAAGAAGTCGGGCGACAAAGACGTCGTGCTTTCGTATCTCGTCGCCGGAAACTTCTTTGGCGAAGCGGCGCTCTTCTCCGAATCTGCGCGCACCGCCACCGTCTCCGCGATCTTTCCGTCCGACATCATCAAGCTGTCGAAGTACGACTTCGATCGTTTCCTCGCGCAGCGTCCCGAGTTGAAAGAAGCGCCGCTCCGCAAGCTCGAAGAGCGGCGCATCGCCGGCCTCATCGCCGAGGCGACACCAGGCTCCGGCAACATCCTCGGCGATCTCATTCGCGAAGAAGTCGTGATGGGAACGCAGACGCTCGTGATCGATGAGCATCGCTGCATTCGTTGCAACAACTGCATCAGCGCATGCGAAGGCGTGCATCAGGATGGACAGGCGCGCCTGTCGCTGACCGGCATCAACTTCTACAACCTCCTCGCGCCGAACTCCTGCTGGCAGTGCGAGAACCCGCTCTGCATGCTCGACTGTCCGCCGGACGCCATCGTTCGCGATCCGCGCGGCGAGGTCTACATCAAGAGCAACTGCATCGGCTGCGGCAACTGCGAGCGCAACTGCCCTTACGACAACATCTTCATGGTCCACAAGGAGCCGAAGAAATCGCTCTTCTCCTGGGTGGCCGCGCTCTTCAAGAAGGAGATGAGCCCGGAGGCCGAGCAGACCGTGGCCGTGAAGTGCGACCTCTGCCGCGAGATCAAAGGCGGCCCCGCCTGCGTCCGCAGCTGCCCCACCGGCGCCGCCATCCGCCTCACCCCCGAGGAGTACCACGAGACGCTCGAGGAGATCGTGATCTCGAGGGGGGAACGATGAGAGAGTCAGAAGCTGAATGCAGAATGCAGAATGCAGAGTGGAGAATTGAGAAGGAAACCCTCTTTCTAAATTCTCCACTCTGCATTCTGCATTCTGCATTCAAGGTTCTTTCTTCACCCTTCACCCTTCACCCTTCACCCTTCCGCCATGCCTGTCCCGCGTAGCGGCCCCTTCTGGCGCTGGACGTTCCTCGTCCTGCTGATCGCCGTCTCGGCGTCGTACGTCTGGTATGTCGGCCGCGAGTACCCGCATGGCGGGTCGCGGATGGGAATCGCCTACGGCACCGCCGGGTCGGCGCTCATCCTGCTGCTCACCTTCTTCGGCGTCCGCAAGCGCTGGTACCGCTCGAATTTCGGCACGCTCGAGCAGTGGATG
>JAOBAU010000285.1 GCA_025463165.1 Acidobacteriota bacterium
GATCGCCGCGTCGTCGCATCGCTGCGCGAGCAGCCGGCCGACGTCGTCATCTTCGGCCACAGCCATCTTCCGCATGACGAGACGATCGACGGCGTCCGCTTCTTCAATCCGGCCAGCGCCGGTCCGCGCCGCTTCGACTACCCGCGCTCGGTCGGCATGCTGGAAAAGAAGAAAGGGAAGTGGACGGCGTGGCACATCGCGCTCGACGAACGCTCGATCCGCGCGCTCGAGCTGAAGATGAATCAGCTAAGCGATTAGAATCCGCCGCGTGCCGTTCCTCCATGCGCAGTCGCTCTCGAAAACGTATCGAAATGCCGAAGTCCCGGTCGACGTCTTCCGCCATCTGACGATCGAAGTGGAACGCGGCGAGATGCTGGCGATCGTCGGCCCGTCGGGCATCGGGAAGTCGACGCTGCTCCACCTCCTCGGCGGGCTCGATCGTCCCGATTCCGGCACGATCAACGTCGCGGAGCGCAACATCACCACGATGTCGAACGATGAGCTGGCGCGCTTCCGCAACCGCAGCGTCGGCTTCGTCTTTCAGTTTCACCATCTGCTGCCGGAGTTCACGGCGAGAGAGAACGTTGCGATGCCGGGCTGGATCGGGCGAATGCCGAAGCAGGACGCGCTCGCGAAAGCGGGAAAACTGCTCGGCGAGCTCGGCCTCGACGCGCGCGCCGGCCACTTCCCGAACCAGCTCAGCGGTGGCGAGCAGCAGCGGGTCGCGATCGCGCGCGCGCTGCTCACCGATCCGGTGCTTTTTCTCGCCGACGAACCGACCGGAAACCTCGACCTCGAAACGAGCGAGCGTGTGTTCGACCTGATGCGCCGCTGTCACGTCGCGCGCGGACTGACGTCGGTAATCGTCACGCACAATCCCGATCTCGCTTCGCGCTGCGATCGCGTCTTCGAGATGCGCGCGCTCTCGGCCTAGCTCCGCGGCGCGTAATTCGCAAACTTCCTGCATCGGAAGAATGAGGTTCCGTCAACGAACGTTCACGGGAAGGAGCGTTACACTAGCTCCAACGCCATGTTCGAAAAATACAACGAGAAAGCACGCCGCGCTCTCTTCTTCGCCCGATACGAAGCGTCGAAGCTCGGCTCAAGGGTCATCGAGTCCGAGCACATCCTCCTCGGGGTTCTTCGCGAGGGGGAAGAAATCATCAAAGAAATCTTCAGCCGCTTCAACGTGAAGCCCGAACAGATTCGCCGCGAAGTGGAAGGCGATCGTCTTTTCGTCGATCGCATTTCGTCCTCGGCCGAATTGCCGTTATCCGAGGAGTCGAAAAAGATTCTGGCGTATGCGGCGCATGAAGCGGAGTCGATGCTGCACCAGTACGTCGGCACCGAACACTTACTGATTGGAATCCTGCGCGTCGAGTCGTCGACCGCCGCGCGCATCCTCACCGCCAAAGGGCTGAACGTCTATGGCGTGCGCGAGGAAACGATCTCGATCCTCAAAGAGCGCGAAGCCGACAAACAGAAAAAAGAATTGCCGTTCCTCGCCGAATACGCGCGCGACCTGACGCAGATGGCGCATCAGTCGCAGTTCGATCCCCTGATCGGCCGCGAAAAAGAGGTCGAGCGGATCATTCAGATTCTCTCGCGCCGCACCAAGAACAATCCAATCCTGCTCGGCGAGCCTGGCGTCGGCAAGACCGCCATCGTCGAAGGGCTCGCACAGCGCATCGTCGACGGCGCCGTCCCGCTTTTCATCGCCAACAAACGAATCCTTTCGCTCGACCTCTCGCTGATCGTCGCCGGCACCAAATACCGCGGCCAGTTTGAAGAGCGGCTCAAAGGAATCATCAAAGAGCTGAAAGAGAACACCGACATCATCAACTTCATCGATGAGATTCATTCATTGATCGGTGCCGGCTCCGCGGAAGGCTCGCTCGACGCCGCGAACATTCTCAAACCGGCGCTGTCGCGCGGCGAGATCTCCTGTGTCGGCGCGACGACCATTCGCGAATATCGACGCTACATCGAGAAAGACCGTTCGCTGCTGCGCCGCTTTCAGGCGATCAACGTCGCGCCGCCCAATGAAATCGAAACGCTGCAAATTCTCGAAGGCGTCAAAGTGCGCTACGAGAGTTTCCACAAGGTGAAGTACAGCGACAACGCGATCCGCAGCGCGGTCTATCAGTCGAACCGCTACATCACCGATCGTTTCTTTCCCGACAAAGCGATCGACATCCTCGACGAAGCGGGCGCGAAGGTGAAGCTGCGCCGCGTCGCCGACACGCAGAACCTGCGCAGACTGGAAGCGGAAGTCCGCGGCATCGTCAAAGAAATGAAGAAAGCGATCTCGGACAAAGACTTCGAGAAAGCGGTCTTCCTCCGCGAGCGCGAGATCGAGCTGAAAGCCGAGATCGATCACTACAAACAGGAACGCGAGTCGGTCGGCGAAGAGTTGATGGAAGTGACGAAGAAGGACGTCGAGGAGATCATCAGCTCCTGGACCGACATCCCGGTCACATCGATCGAAGCCGACGAAGCGGCGAAGCTCATCAACATGGAAGAGATCCTGATGCGGCGCATCGTCGGTCAGGACAAAGCGATCAAAGCAATCTCGCGCGCCATCCGCCGTTCGCGCCTCGGCGTCGCGTCGCCGAACCGACCGATGGGCTCGTTCATCTTTCTCGGCTCATCCGGCGTCGGCAAAACCGAAGTGGCGCGCCGCCTCGCGGAGTTCCTCTTCGGCTCGCAAAAACACCTCATCCGTTTCGACATGTCGGAGTACATGGAGAAGCACGCGGTGTCGAAACTCATCGGCTCGCCGCCGGGATACGTCGGCCACGAAGAAGGCGGACAGCTCACCGAGCGCGTGCGCCGCAATCCGTATTCGGTCGTGCTGCTCGACGAGATCGAGAAAGCGCATCCCGACATCGCCAACATCCTGCTGCAGATTCTGGAAGACGGCATCCTCACCGACTCGCTCGGCAACACGGTCGACTTCCGCAACACGCTGATCATCATGACCAGCAACCTCGGTACGCGCTTCCTGACGACGAAAGGCCACATGGGCTTCCGCGAGAAAGGCGGCGAGGCCGATCAGAAGAGTGCGGAACAGCTCATTCATCAGGAGCTGAAGAAAGAGTTCTCGCCCGAGTTCATCAACCGCATCGACGACATCATCATCTTCAACCCGCTGACGCAGATCGAACTGCGCTACATCTGCCGCCTGCTCGTCGACGATGTCAACCTCGCGCTCGTGCAGAAGAACGTGCAGATCGCGATCGATGACAGCGTCGTCGACTGGCTGCTCAAGCGGGCGGAAGAGGAGTCGAACTCCGGTGCGCGTCCGCTGCGCCGCGCCATTCAGCGTTACATCGAAGACGAGCTCTCCGAGTTCATGATCCGCCACAAGGATTCGGTCCCCGAGCGAATCGATTTCACGATGAACGGCAACGAAGTGCTGCTCGTCGCCGTACCAAAGGACGTCGACCTCATCGCAAACTGAGAAACGTTCCCGCTCAGATGCGCATCACGAAGAACGCCGGCCGCGAAGCCGGCGTTCTCATTTGTCGAACACAATGACTTTCGCATGAGCATTCGTCATCGCTGGCTTCGCTTCGCGGAGCGTGAGCCGTACTTCTCCGTCCTCGCGCACGATCGCTACCTTTCCCCGAATATCGACGACGACGCGACGGCCGCATTTCTCGCCACCGGCGAAGGAGAGGTGCGCGAGCTGTTCGAGAATCTCTTCACGCATCTCAACTCGCGGCTGTCGACGCAGAGCGTGCTCGAGTTCGGCTGCGGACCGGGACGGCTCGTTGTGCCGTTCGCGCTGCGTGTCGGCCACGTCACCGCGGTCGACGTTTCGCCGTCGATGCTGCGCGTGGCCGCGAAGCATGTCGCGGAGCGCGGCTTCGTCAACGTCACGTTCGAATCGCTCGATGAGTTCCGTCGCGACGATCGCAGGTTCGACCTCGTCAACGCGCATCTCGTGCTGCAGCGAATTGCACCGCGCGAAGGTGAGGCGCTCATTCGCGAGCTTGCGTCACGCGTCGCGGACGATGGAGTTTCCGTGCTGCAGATTCCGTGTCGCATTCGCGAATCGAAAGTGACGGCGGCGACACGCTGGCTGCGCTCGCGCGTGCCGCCGATCAACACCACCGTGAATCTCGCGCGTCGCCGGCCGTCGCATCTGCCGCTGATGCCGACGCATGTCTACGACCTGGACAGAGTCTTCGCGATTCTCGAAGAGCACGGCCTGACGCTGCACTACTGCGTTTCGGTGAAGCATGGCGATGTCGACAGCGTGATCATCCACAGCCGCAAACCGCCGAAGCCGCCGCTCGCCGCGATTCCGCAGCCGCTCGACGACTCGTCGTTCATCGACGTAAAGCAGCTCATCGCACAGTCATCGATGGAAGAGTTGAACGCGAAAGCCGAGACGTACTTCTCGTCGCTCGACAACTGGAACCATCACCTCGCCAAACCGTTCGCGCGCGCGGATGACGCACCGGCGCTGCTCATCAACCTCGCCACGATTCTCCAGGGATTGCGGCTCGCGCCGGGCATGACCGTGCTCGATTTCGGCGGCGGCAGCGGCTGGCTGTCGCGCATCGTCACGCAGCTCGGCTGCGAAGCGATCGTGCTCGATGTCTCGCCGACCGCGCTGCAGATCGCGCGTGAGCTGTACGAGCGGCTGCCGCCGATCGGCGAACATCCGTCGCCGCGCTTTCTGCTGTTCGACGGCCGGCGCATCGAGCTGCCGGACCGCAGCGTCGATCGCGTGATCTGTTTCGATGCGTTCCATCACTCGATCAATCCCGACGACGTCCTCGGCGAGCTCGCGCGCATTCTCGTGCCGGGCGGAATCGCGGCATTCGCGGAGCCGGGACCGAATCATTCGAAATCGGCGATGTCGCAGTTCGAGATGCGCAACTACGGCGTCGTTGAGAACGACATCGATCTGCGCGAGATCTGGCGCGCCGCGCGGCAGTCGGGCTTCGTCGACATGCGCGTGGCAGCGTTCAACATTCCGCCGCTGCACATGAATCGCGAGGAGTACGAGGAGTTGCTCGAAGGGCGCGGAATCATGTTCGAGCGGTGGACGGAATCATCGCGCCGTTTCATGGGCGAAGTGCGCAACTTCTTTCTCATTCGCGCGGGTGGCGACGCGCTCGACAGTCGCGGCACCGAGGGATTGTCGTGCCGGATCGAAGCGGCGCGTGACGAGAGCGGCTTTCGCGTGACGGCGACGAACAGCGGTCGTGCGATGTGGCTCGCGTCAGCGCGCGGCATCGGCGGTGTCGCGGTCGGCTGTCATCTGCGCGATGCGTTCGATTTTCAGCGCGTTGCGATCGATGAGAACGTCGCGCCGGGCGGCAGCGTCACGGTGCACTTCACGCTTCCCGCGGACAGCAATCCGGAATTCGATTGCGTGTCCGAGGGAGTGACGTGGTTTGCACAGCTCGAGCACGGACGCGTCGTTTACTGACCCTGCGACGCCGCGCGACGCGCCATCTCTTCCTCGGAGACGTCTTCGATGTGCGTCGAAATCGTCCACCAGTGGCCGAACGGATCCTCGATCGTGCCGCTGCGATCGCCGTAGAACTGATCGGCGAGCGGCTTCAGCACTTTCGATCCGGCGGCGACGGCGCGCTCATACACCGCGGCGCAATCGGTCACGTAAAGCTGCATCCCGACCGTCGTGCCGCCGCGCGTCGCGGGACCGACGTAACCCATCTCCGGAAACTCGTCGGCGAGCATGATGTTCGAGTCGCCGATGCGCAGCTCGGCGTGGCCGACACGACCGTCCGGCATCGCGAAACGGCTGACTTCGACCGCGCCGAAAACATCGCGATAGAAATCGATCGCGCGCGCCGCGTCGCGCAGCATGAGGTATGGCGTGATGGTGTGATAGCCCGCGGGGATTGGATTGACAGTCATGAGTCCTCCGTGAGAGCTCATGCTACCGCGCCGTCATTCCGAGCGAGTCAGAATGACGGCGGGTGTCGTTACGGGCGCGAACGACGCGAGCGCGAAGCGAACGCCGGACGCGAAGTCGACGACGGTCGCGCTGACGACGGTCGCGCTGAAGATGACGGTCGCGAAGAAGACGAACCGCGCGATGCCGACGACGGCCGTCCCTGCGATGGACGCGACGAGCCGCTGCCATACGACGACCGCGACTGCGGACGTCCCGACGACGGACGCGATGAGTTGAACTGGCGGCGCGGGCGATCGTCGAACGTCACCGCTCCGATCTCGGCCGGCGCGTTGTAGTCGAAGTCCTCGGCGCGTTTGCGCGGGATGCCGCGGCCGATGAACTTCTCGAGCGCGCGAAGGTTCGCGGTGTCTTCCGACGTCACGAAACTGATCGCATCGCCGACTGCTTTCGCGCGGCCGGTGCGGCCGATGCGATGAACGTAATCTTCCGGCTGCGGCGGGAAGTCGAAGTTGATGACGTGCGAGATTCCTTCGACGTCGATGCCGCGCGCGGCGATGTCGGTGGCGACGAGCACGCGCACTTCACCGCTCTTGAATCCGCGGAGCGCGGTCAGGCGCTGGTTCTGGCTGCGGTTCGAGTGCAGCGTTCCGGTCGGGATTTTGCTGGCGATGAGCTTGCGCGCGATCTTGTCGGCACCGTGTTTGGTGCGCGAAAAAACGAGCACCGAATCGAGCGTCTTGTCTTCGAGCAGATGCGTGAGCAGCGCGAGCTTGCGCGCCTTCGGCACTTCGTAGACGAACTGCGTGACGGTCTCGGCCGGATTGGCGCGACGTCCGATCTGCACCGTCTCCGGATCCTTCTGGAACTCTTTCGTCACCATCTCGATCTCTTTCGAGAGCGTGGCGGAGAAGAGCAGCGTCTGGCGCTCTTTCGGCAGCGCGCGGACGATCTGGCGAATCTGCGGGAGGAAGCCCATGTCGAGCATGCGATCGGCTTCGTCGAGCACGACGAATTCGAGATCGTCGAAACGGACGTGACCCTGCTGCATCAGATCGATGAGCCGGCCGGGCGTCGCGACGACGAGCTCCGCGCCGTTGCGCAGCGCCGCGATCTGCGGCTGTTCGCCGACGCCGCCGTAAATCGTGGCGGCGCGCGTATGGAGATGACGTGCGTACTTGCGGACGTTCTCATCGATCTGCACGACGAGCTCGCGCGTCGGTGCCACGACGAGTGCGCGCATCGCACGGCGTCCCGAACGCGAGCCGGCTTTGGAAAGCATCTCGAGCATCGGGAGGACGAACGCGGCGGTTTTGCCGGTGCCGGTCTGCGCGATTCCGATCAGATCGACGCCGCGAAGAATCGCCGGAATCGCTTTGACCTGAATGGGTGTGGGCTCGGTGTAACCGGCCTCTTTGATCGCTTTGGTGATTTTCGGCCCGAGGCCGAGGGATGTGAATGGCATTGCTGTGTGTCGCCTTCTAAGGAGTGAATTTCGTTGCACTCCAGCCGCTGACGACAGTGTGAACGTTCGCTGGAAGAACCTGTGTCAGCTGGGTTTAATTCTCTCGCGGGAACGCGAACGCCTTGCTGCGCGCCTTCCCGTCCGCATCGTAAAACCGGATCGTCATCAGCTTCGGCGTCAGTTCCACCACCGCAAATCCCCGATACGACGCCGTCTGATCCGGGAAGAGCGTCGAGCCGTGGCGCATCACCGGCACGATCGGTTCGGAGCCGGCGCCGCTGACGAGCATCAGCGGTTTCGTCCGCAGCAACTCGAGATGATGATCGTGTCCGCAAAGGTAGAGATCGACCTTCGCGTTGCGCATCGGCGCGATCAGCTGGCGCATCCGATTGTGCTCGTCGCGCGGCAGATAGCCGTGATAGCCGGACGAGACGACGGTGTGATGTCCGACGACGATTCGCCACGGCGCGTCGCCAAACACGAGCGGCGTCGGCGCGCGCGTGCCGTGTGCGATCGGCGTCGTGTCGATAAACGCGAAGTCCGCGAGCTTTGAATGCAGCGTGTACTCGCGCGCCGGCAGGTTCCAGTTCGGCAGCGGCGCGCGAACCTGCGCGTCGGGATCGCCGCAGTAATCGTGATTGCCAAGCACCGGATAGAGCGGAATGCCGAGCGCGGAGAGCGGGCGGACGACGCTCCACTTCGGATCGGTCGCCGACTTCACGCCGCACGGATAGACGTTGTCGCCGGTGATGACGATCGCGTCGAGCGACGACTCCGCGTGGACGGCTGCGATTCCTTTCGCAACCGCGGCGCTGCCGCCGCCGGTGTCGCCGACGACGACGAATCGCAATCGCTCGCCGCGAACCGGCAGCAGCAGCGAGACGACAGCGAGCAGAATCGCGAGCATCGGCGGCTACAATGCCGCACCTATGCCGCTCGTCAAAATCTATCTCCGCAAAGGTCACGCGCCCGAATACCTCCGCGCGTTCGGCGACTGCGTTCACGAAGCGCTCGTCGCGCAGGCGAACGTTCCGGCCGACGATCGCTTCCAGATCATCATGGAAGTCGAAGACCACGGACTGATCGCGCATCCGACGTACGGCGGCGCGAGCCGCTCGGACAAGTTCGTCTTCATCGAGATCACGCTCAACGCCGGACGGACGGTCGACGTGAAGAAGAACCTCTACGCCGACATCGTCGTCAGACTGGAGAAGGAGATCGATGTCCGGCCGGATGACGTAACGATTTCTCTCATCGAGGTCACGAAAGAGAACTGGAGCTTCGGCGGCGGTCGGGCGACCTACGCCGGGTAGACTCCGCACCTTCAGAGTAGAATGCGCCGCGTTCCGCCCGTGTTCAGGGCCGGGCGTGACCTTTCTCCCGGCTGCGCGTCTCAACGAAAAGCAGCGTTCGCGAACCTCACTTATGAATCGATTTCTATTGATATCGGCTGCGGCCGTGCTCGCCTGCAGCACCGTTGCTCACGCCCAAACTCCCGCAACGGAGCAAACCCCGCCGCCAAAGCCGAAAGCCGGAACGATCCTCGAACGGCCGAATGCAGGCGGCATCGTCTCCGACGCCCCCGCGCCGAAACCTGCGAACCCGCAGTCCGTCGCTCCGAACACGCCGCTGGCCGGCCGAAAAGTCGAACGCTTCGAAGCGTCCGGTAACGTTTCGGTGGCAAGCGACACGATTCGGGTCTACCTCGGCGTCGCGCCGGGCGACGCGTACAACCCGGACGCGCTCCAGCGCAACTTCCTCAACCTCTGGCAGACCGGTCTCTTCGACGACATCCGTATCGAGGCCGATCCGGGTGACAACGGCGGCGTCATCGTCCGCGCCGTCGTGAAAGAGCGTCCGCGCATCGGTGCCGTCGAATACCGCGGCAACAAAGAGCTGCAGACGAACAAGATCACCGAGCAGCTCGAGAAGGACAAGATCGACATTCACGTCGGCAACACCATCGAGCAGACGCTCGTGAAGCGCGCCGCCGAATCGATCAAAAAGGCTTATACCGAGAACGGCTTCGAAGGCGTCACCGTCGACACCACGACGGAAGAGATGAACGAGCCGGGCGAGAAAAAGATCGTCTTCCAGATCAGCGAAGGCATCAAGGCCAAGGTCGCATCGATCCTCTTCACCGGCAACCAGCACTTCTCCTCCTCGCGCCTGCGCGGCGTGATGAAGGAAGTGAAGACGAACAACATCGTCACCTGGATCCGGAAGAAGAACCTCTACATCCCGTCGAAGCTCGATGAGGATCTCGAGAACCTGAAGAACTTCTACCAGGATCACGGCTACCAGAAGGTAGCGTTCGGCGATCCGCAGATCATCACGGCCGGCACCGCGAAGAAGCCGCGCGTGAAGATCGTCATCCCGGTGAAAGAAGGCGTGATCCATACGTACGGAGACGTCAGCGTCACCGGCAATACGGTCTTCACCACCGAGCAGATCGTCGGCAACTGGCCACTGAAGAAAGGCGACGTCATCCGACGCAAGCCGATTCAGGACCGCATCGACAGCTTCAGCGACGCCTATCGCATCCGCGGCTACATCTACTCGTACATCAATCCCGAGTACGAGGTCCGCAACAACAACGTCGTCGATGTGAAGCTGCAGGTTTACGAGGGCGAGCAGTTCCACCTCGGACGCATCGAGTTCCAGGGCAACACGACCACGAAAGACAAAGTCCTGCGCCGTGAAATCTTCCTCGCCGAGGGGACGATCATGGACATGGAGACCTTCAAGCAGTCGATCTACAAGCTGGGTCAGCTCGGCTACTTCAAGGTCACGGAAAATCCGGACTTCAAGGTCAACCAGGAAAAGAAGACCGTCGACATCACCATCAAAGGAAACGAAGAAGGGAAGAACGACATCCAGTTCGGCGGCGGCTATTCGGAAGGCGGCGGCTTCTTCGTGCAGTCGCAGTTCTCGACCCGCAACTTCCTCGGTGAAGGTGAAAACCTCGGCCTCTCGTTCCAGCGCGGCAATCGCCAGAACTACTTCAGCCTTTCGTACTCCGATCCCTGGTTCCTCGACACGCCGAACTCGCTCGGCATCTCGATCTTCGATCGCAACACGCGCTACCCGCAGTCGGTCGGCATCGAAGACCGCGGCAAAGGCGGCACGATCGCGTACGGCTATCGCCTGCGCCGCTTCGACAGCCTTTCGCTCGTGTACGGATTGCAGCGCTCCAAGCAGCACTACGAAGTCAACTTCGCCCCCGATCAGAACGGCAACATTCCGATCGCCGACGTCGCCGACTTCGTCTTCACCACTTCAGCGATCATCCCGTCGTACAACTACGACTCGCGCGACAACCCGTTCGACACGACGCGCGGCGGACGCTTCAGCTTCGGCGCGGCCTTCTCCGGCGGACCGCTCGGCGGAACGATTCACGAGCTCAAGCCGACTCTCGGCATGACGAAGTTCTTTCGCCTCTCGCGCCGCAGCAGCATCAGCGTGAACTACGACGGCGGCTTCATCGTGCCGCTCGACAAAGACTGCTCGAACAGCGCGACGGAACAGCAGGAAACCGGCCGCCAGCTCTGCGTGCCGGAGTCGGAGCGCTTCTTCGTCGGCGGCGAGTACTCGGTGCGCGGCTTCCGCTACGGCGACCTCGGACCGAAGGAAACGATCGGCGGACAGACCCTGAACGCCGGCGGTTACAAGTACAGCGTCCTGAACGCCGAATACATCATGAAGCTCAACGATCCGCTCCGGCTGGTGTTCTTCGCCGATGCCGGTTACTCGTGGGCGTACAAGGAAAGTATCGATCTGGCGAAGGTTCGCTACTCGACGGGAGCCGAGCTGCGCATCTTCCTGCCGGTCTTCCAGTTCCCGCTTCGCTTCATCTACGCATTCAACCCCAGCAGCAAGAAGGGTGACATCTTCGAAGGCTTCCAGTTCACGATTGGGAATACCTACTAGAGACCGCTCGATTTAGCCACAGTCCGAAAGACCCCGAAAAGGAGAGAGTTCCAATGAAGAAGTTTCTCGTTACGGTTGCGGTTGCAGCCCTCGCCGCACCGATGTTTGCCCAGAGCGCCCCGAGCCGCGTCGCGGTGATCGACGTGCAGAAAGTGTTGCAGAACTCGAACGCCGGAAAGGCCGCCACCGAGCGCCTCCGCAAAATGCAGGAAGATCGCGTTGCGCGCGCCTCGAAGATGGAAGAGGAGATGCGCAATCTCGACAACGAGATCAACACGAAGAAGCTCTCCCTCAGCGAAGACAAGCTGACCGATCTCGCCAAGCAGCTTTCCGACAAGAAGATCGCCGCGCAGCGTTTCGCACAGGATGCGGAGCGCGAAGTCACCGAAGCGCGCGACAAGACGCTGCTCGAGCTCCAGAACAAGATCCTGCCGGTCATCGATGGCATCGGCAAGGAAATGGGTCTGGCCGCAATCTTCAACAAGTTCGAGTCGGGTCTCGTTTACGCGTCCGACGCGATCGACATCACCGACACGGTGATCAAGCGCTTCAACGACGCAACCGGTACGGCCGCTCCGGCTGCCGCACCCGCGAAGAAGCCGTAATCCCCACTCTTCGCAGCGCTCACAAAGCCTCCCTCGCGGGAGGCTTTTTCATTTGCCGCGCATTACAATGCGCGCCGCTCATGCCGACCGTCCCCATTTCTGAAATCGTGCAATTCGTCGAAGGCCGTTACACCGGTCCGGCGGATCGCGTCATTTCCGGCGCGGGGACGCTCGCGGACGCCGGGCCGGAACAGGTGACGTTCCTCGCCAATCCGAAATACGCGGCGCTCGTGGCGTCGACCGGGGCAGGCGCGGTGCTGGTCGGCAATGATTTCGAAGGAACCGGCGATCGCTGGATTCGCGTCGCCGATCCGTACTTCGCGATGGCGCGCGTCGTCGCGCGCTGGTTCGCCGCGCGACCGCAGCCGATCGGCATCTCGCCGCAGGCATCGATCGCGGCGAGCGCAACGATCGGCGCGAACGCCGGCATCGGTCCGTTCGTGACGATTGCGGACGGCGTGACGATCGGCGAGAACAGCGTCATCTATCAGGGCGTCTCGATCGAAGCGGGCGCGACGATCGGCCGCGACTGCATCATCTATCCGAACGTCGCGATCTATGACGGCACGCGCATCGGCGATCGCTGCATCATTCACGCGAACGCCGTCATCGGTTCCGACGGCTATGGCTTCGCCACGCACGGCGGTCGTCATCACAAGATTCCGCAGATCGGGATCGTGCGCATCGAGAACGACGTCGAGATTGGCGCCGGTACGACGATCGATCGCGCCGCGCTCGGCGAGACGGTCATCGGCGAAGGAACGAAGATCGACAACCTCGTGCAGATCGGCCACAACGTCCGTGTCGGGAAGCACTGCTTTCTCGTCTCGCAGGTCGGCATTGCCGGCTCGACGGAGCTCGGCGATTACGTCGCCGTGGCCGGCCAGTCGGGATTCGCCGGACATTTGAAGATCGGCGATCGCGTGCAGGTCGCGGCGAAGAGCGCGGTGCTCGAAGACGTTGCCGACGGCGTGAAAGTGATGGGCATTCCGGCGATGCCGTTTCGCGAATTCGCGCGCCGCGAGGCGACGCTGCGCCGCATGACCAAAAAGAGGCAATGAACAACATGTTGACGATTACCGAGATCATGAAGCTGCTGCCGCATCGCTATCCGATGCTGCTCATCGACCGAATCCTGGAGATCGATCCGGGCCAGCGCATTGTCGGCCTGAAAAACGTCTCCGCGAACGAGCAGTTCTTTCAGGGACACTTCCCCGGCGCGCCGGTGATGCCGGGCGTGCTGATCGTCGAAGCGATGGCGCAATGCGCGGCCGTGCTGTTCCTGCGCGATCTGCCGGAGCGCGAATCGAAGCTCTTTCTCTTCGGCGGCGTCGACAAAGCGCGTTTCCGCAGGCCGGTCGTGCCCGGCGATCAGCTGATCCTCGAGTGCGTGATGCTGCAGCGCCGTTCGAACACGGTGAAGATGAAAGGGACGGCGAAAGTGAATGATCAGGTGGTCGCCGAGGCCGAGATGCTGAGTGTGATGACGGATCGGCCGGAGTAACGATGGCGCAAATCCATCCAACTGCAATCGTCAGCAATGACGCGCTGCTCGCGCACGACGTCGAAGTCGGCGCGTACGCAATGGTCGACGCCGGCGTCACGATCGGCGCCGGCAGCGTCGTCGGACCGTTCATGCGCATCGATGGCCCGACCACGATCGGCGAGCGCAACGTCTTCGTCGGACAGGCATCGCTCGGCACGCCGCCGCAGGATCTGAAATTCAAAGGCGAGCGGACCCGGCTCGAGATCGGTCACGATAACGTCTTCCGCGAATTCGTCACGATCAATCGCGGCACCGCGGGCGGCGGCGGCGTGACGACGATCGGCTCGCACAATTTCTTCATGGCGTACGCGCACGTCGCGCACGACTGCCACGTCGGCTCGAACACGATCTTCGCGAACAACGCCACGCTAGCGGGACACGTCGAAGTCGCCGACTTTGTAACCGTCGGCGCGTTCTCGGCCGTGCACCAGTTCTGCCGTGTCGGCGAGCACGCCTTCATCGGCGGCGACACGATCGCGACGCAGGACGTGTTGCCGTTCGTG
>JAOBAU010000289.1 GCA_025463165.1 Acidobacteriota bacterium
GGTCCCTCGCTACGCTCGGGATGACATGCCTCCGTGGCAAGATGCGCGGATGACGATCCGCGAGATGCTCGAGAACATCGAGCGCGAGACGCTCGCGCCGCGCGCCGCGCGCAGCAGCGACACGCGCGGCCGCGATCGCGACGAGCCGGAAGACGATCTCCGTCCGTCGTACCAGCGCGACCGCGACCGCATCATTCACTGCAAATCCTTCCGCCGTCTCAAACACAAAACGCAGGTCTTCCTCGCGCCGGAAGGCGATCACTATCGAACGCGGCTCACGCACGTCCTCGAAGTGACGCAGATCGCGCGAACGATCGCGAAGTCGCTCCGCCTCAACGAAGTGCTCACCGAAGCGATCGGTCTCGGTCACGACCTCGGGCACTCCGCATTCGGTCACGCGGGCGAAGCGGCGCTCAACAAACTGGTGAAGGGCGGCTTCGATCACTATCGCCAATCGGTGCGCGTCGTCGAAGTGCTCGAGAACGACGGCCGCGGACTGAACCTGACGATCGAAGTTCGCGACGGCATCCTCAAACACTCGAAGGGCGAGAAGGGCGAGCTGCTGCGCAAGCGGCCGAAGTCGCGCGCGCTGACGCTCGAAGGCGACATCGTCCGGATCTCCGACATCATCGCGTACGTCAATCACGATATCGACGACGGCATTCGCGGCGGACTCCTGGCCGAGGATGCGATTCCGAAAGAAATCCGCACGACGCTCGGGGAAACCGGGAGCGCGCGCATCGATCGGATGGTTCGCGACGTCATCGACGCCACGCTCGCCTGCGATTACGAAGCGATCATGATGTCGCCCGAAGTCCTCGGTGCGCTCGAGGAGTTGCGGACGTTCATGTTTCAGAACATGTACCTGATTCCGACCGTGCGCAGCGAGTTCGAAAAAGCGCAGCAGGTTCTGACCGCGCTCTTCGAATATGTGACCGCGCATCCGCGCGAGTTCTTCGGCGAGGTGGAGGAGAGCGCCGTCGATCAGCTGGCGCTCGACTTCATTGCCGGAATGACCGATCGCTATGCATTGAATTTGTACGCTTCTCTATTCATGCCGAAACCGTGGGCATAAAGAAAAAACGCCCCGCGCTTTCACGCGGGGCGTCCTGAAATTAATTCTATTGAAGGATTTATTTCTTACCGCGGCCACGCTTCACATTGAGTGAATCGCGGAGATCTTTTCCGGCCTTGAAACGGACGTTCTTCGACGCCGGAATGGTGATCTTTTCCTTCGTACGCGGATTGCGGCCTTCGCGCGCTTTACGCTGCGACACCGCGAAGCTGCCGAGTCCCGGAATCGAGCAGCGCTCGCCGCGCTGACACGACTCGGAAATGTACCCGACGAATGCATCGAACGCGGACGCGGCTTCCTTCTTGGAAATGCCCGCCTGTTCGGCGATCGCGGTGATGACGTCACCCTTACCTGCCATTGTTTGCTCCTCCTCAAAAAGCGCGAAAACCCTGATGTTTACTACGTTTTTCGCGACAATCTATGAGAACGATCCTGCTTTGTCAACGGGATTCTGCCGCGCGATTTTCGCTCAACGCATGCGTTGAATTTTCGCTTCCGGCAAGTCGAAAACGACGCAGTGCATCGAGATATCCGCGTACCACGGAAATGACCTGCGCGTGGCTCCACGTGAACGGCGAAACCGACAGCGGAGCGCCGGTCAACGGATGAATTTGTTCGGGCAAAACGAGCGATGGACGAGCCTTCGCGCGCACCCAGCGAACGAGATCGAGTGCCGATTGCAATTCGGCGACGGAGCTCGCGCGCGCAATGGCGTGCTCGGCCAGCCATAAAGTACAAATCAGCCAGGGATTTCCGGGAACGTCGCCGGCGTCGGCCGCGAATTGATAAGCGTCATTCTCATAACGCGCCACGCCGCCGATTTCGGTCTGCACCCAGAGCGTTTCGCGAATCGACTTCATCGTCCCTTCGACCATCGAACTGGTCGGCGAGAAGACGCCGAAGTAGAACGTGGCGAACGTCGACGCATCGACCGTTCGATCGAGCACGAGGCGATCGCCATCGAGAACGAGTCCGCGCGCGAAACGACCTTCGTCTTCGAGCCAGAGATGCTTCACCATTGCATCGCGAATCTCGGAGAGCACCGCTTCGTAACGCGTGCGCCGTTCCTGATCGTTGAAGAGATTCGCGAGCTCGGCCGCGGCGGCGATCGCGGCGCAAACGGCGGAACACGTATAGGTGAAAACGCCCTGACGCTCTTCCCACACGTCGAACGACGGCAGCGGCAGTCCGGTCTCCGGATCGCGAAACGCGATCATGAATTCGGCCGGCTGCAGGACGAGCCGCTTGTAGACCGAGCGGACGAATTCGAGATCGCGCGTCCGTTCGTAGTGACGCGCGACGAGCCAGAGCACCGTCGCGGTTTCGTCTTCCTGAATCGGGAGTTGTTTCTCGCCGCCGCGCACCCACGGATTCCACGACGACGCCAGCGTTCCGTCGGGATGATATTTGTGGAGGAAGTAGCCGCTGCTGCTGATGGTGCGGTTCGCGAATTCAAGGAAGCGCCGCGTCATCCCGTGAAACCCGGCGCGATCCATCGCATCGGCGACGAACGCCGCATCGCGCGGCCAGACGTACGAGTAGTGATCGTTGTGCAGCCACTCGATGTCGGAGTCGGTCGCGGAAATGATGCCGCCGTCCTGATCGCAGTGCGCGTGCACGGCGAGCAGCGAGCGATGATAGAGATCGATGATCTCTTCCGGCAGATCGCTGAGGTCCTCGCCCGATTTGTTGACCCACGTGTAATAGAGCGACGCGGTGCGCGCGATGACGCGCGATGGCGTTTCGTCAAGTAGTTGACGGTTGAGCTGCTGCACTTCGCCGTAACGGCGTCCGGCGCAGATCCAGTAGAACGCGGTGGCGGTGCCGAGCGGCTCGAGCGTCAGCGTGATCGCGATCGTCGAATCGACCGCGCCCTGCGCGATCGGCGTCATCGACAACACGCCGTCCGCCGCTTCTCTCCACGTCCCGTCCGTACCGCCGATGCCGCTGCGGCCGCACGCGTACTCGGTCACGCCCGGCTGCGCGTCGACGGACGAACCGACCAGGAAGTAGCGGCTCTTCTTGTAGTGAATGATGCCGCGCGACTCCGGCTCAAACATCGCCGTGTCGCCGGCGGAATGTCCGTAGATCGCGAAGTCCTGGTGGAGGAAGAGCTTGATCGTGCGCGCTTCTTCGCGGAGGTTGCGGACGACGATCTTGCGAACGTAAACGTTCGCGTCGGAGTCGACGGCGTCGTAGCAGCGGAGACGCAGGCCGAGCGCTTCGTTGCGGCAGGTGACGTCGGAGACGTTCGTGTCGCGGAGATAGCCGAGCGTTTTCTGCCACGCCTCGTCTTCCACCCACGAAAGCGCGTCGTCGGCCCAGACTCCGAATCGCCCGCGCTCGCCGGTGTGGTTCTCCATCCCGACGTGCGGAAACGAAAAGTCGGCGATGCGGTAGGCGGCGTCGATGGCAACCGTGAGCGAGCCGTTGCCGACGATGAGGTCGCGAGGCATGACCGCGAAGTCTAAGCCACGTTCGCGCGCGTCAGGAGGAACGCCGTGAATCCGTCGGCGCCGGACTCGGGTGTGAGCCGCAGCACGCCGTTCTCGACCCACGGCTTCGCGCCTTCCGGCGTGATGCTCGAGATGTCCGCGCGCGCGAAGTCGCGTTGCGTGGCGAGGACGGCATCGATCACTTCATCGTTTTCTTCCGGTTCGAGCGAGCACGTGGAGTAGATGACCGCGTGACGCGCGAGCGAAAACGCCGCGCTGAGCAGTTCGCGCTGCAGTGGCGGGAACGCTGCGATGTCGTTTTCGCGCAGCCGCCACTTCAGCTCCGGATTCTTGCGGATCGTTCCGGTCGCGCTGCACGGCGCATCGATGAGGACGACGTCGAACTGCCGGCGGAACGGCGCCGCTCGTCCGTCACCGGCGACAACTCCGCCGCCGCGCGCGACGAGCGGACGAAGCCGCGCGAACGAAATGTCATTGCTGATGACGCGCGTGCCGCGGCTGCGCATGTAGAGCGTCTTGCTTCCCGGCGCGGCCGCGAGATCGAGCACTTCGCGTCCGGCGTTTGCCGCGATCGCGGCGATGACCGCGCTTCCTTCATCCATCGCCCACAGGTCATCGGGCGTCGCGCCGCGCAACTTCCAGATTCCATCGACGAGCTGCGATGGCTCAGCGTCTTCTGTCGGTTTCACATCGCTCAATGCGTCGGGATACGACAACTCCTGATCCGCTTCGGCGATCTTCCGCGCGCGCTCCGCGCCGAACGCGCGCGTCCAGCGTTCGATGAGCCATTGCGGATGCGCGGTCGCCGTCGCCACGGAATCGGACTCGACTTTCGTCCGCGTCGCGTTGCGCAGCACCGCGTTGACGAAGCCGCGCGCCCGCTTCGCGTAATGACCGGCGAGATCGACGGTCTCATTCACCGCCGCGTGCGGCGCGACATCCATGAACATCAGCTGATAGAGGCCGACGCGCAGGAGCTCGACGACGACCGGATCGAGCTTCTCGATGCGCCGATTCGCAAGCGTGGCGATGGCGTGATCGATTCGCGAGCGCCAGCGCAGGACGCCGAGGACCAGCGTGCGGACGAAACCTGTTTCGTTTTGCAGGAGCGGCGCGGCAAACGACGACTCGCGCTCGATGCGACGAAGAAGGAGCAGCGCTCGCTCGCGGTCGGTCATAGGCTTTTGTGGTGACCCGCGCGCACGTAATCCGCCGCGCTCATCTTCTGTTTGCCCGCGCGCTGCAACGTGATCACGCGCAGCGCGCCTTCGCCGCAGGCGACGACGACTCCATCCTCATCAACCGACAGGACGCTTCCCGCCGCGCCACTTCCCTCGGCGCGCGCAAGCTCGATCAGACGGAAATCGTCGGTGAAGACGCCTGGCCACGGATCGAAGGCGCGGAACTTGTCGTAGATCGTCCGCGCGGAATCGCTCCACCGGACGTGCCCTTCTTCCTTCTCGATCTTCGCCGCGTACGTCGCGAGCTCGTGTTGCTGCGGCGTCTCGACAGCGGTTCCGTTTGCGAGCTGGTCGAGCACCGGCAACAGCGCATCCGCGCCGAGCGTGGAAAGCCGCGCGGAAAGTGAAGGCGTTCGTTCGTCGAGACCGATCTCCGTTCGTTCGATGGCGAAGATCGCTCCATGGTCGAGTTGCTCGTCGACGCGCATGATCGTGACGCCGGTCTCGCGCTCACCGCGTTCGATGGCGCGCTGAATCGGCGCGGCGCCGCGGTAGAACGGGAGGATCGACGCGTGTACGTTCAGAAAGCCGTGACGCGGTAACGCGAGCAGCGACGGCACGAGAATCTTTCCGTACGCGATGACGACGCCGGCATCGGCGTTCAGCTCCGCAACGCGCGCGAGAAACTCCGGATCGCGCGCTTTGAGTGGTTGCGCGAGCGGCAGGCCGAGCTCCTTCGCTTTCACCGCGACGGCCGGCGCCTGGAGGTGCATTCCGCGTCCGGCCGGTTTGTCCGGCTGCGCGACGACGAGCACGATCTCGTGCACGCGCGCCAGCGCTTCCAGCGTGGGAACGGCGAATTGCGGCGTGCCGAGAAAGAGGATGCGCAAGCGCCGGGATTGTACGTGCTACTTCTGCGTACCGGTCGTCGCGCTCGTGACCGTCGTCGTGGTGGCGGTGTCGTTCGCCGGCGCATTCTGCGGCGTCTTTGGTTGCGGATCGATCGCATGCCCCTCGGCGCCTTTACTCGGTTCCGGCGCGGCGCCGCGCATGCCGTTCGCGGTCGGCGTCTCCGCGGCGTTCTTCGGCGGATGCGTCATCGCGGGCGGGTTGTTCTGGTAATCACGCGGCACTTTCTCTCCGCGGCAGCCGGCGAGAAGAAGCGCCGCGGCGGCGGCGAAGATCGTCAATTTGCGCATACCCGATGGCGGGTTCAAGTGATGTGCCACGGACTACAATCGGTCGCATGAGAAGAACCGTCGCGCTTCTGTTCGCAGCCGTTTCGCTCGCCGGATCGGTCGTTTTCGCGCAGGTCGCGGAAGGCGATCAGCATTACGCCGCGCGCGCGGAAGGCCATCAGGGCGGCCGCGCGAAAGCGGCGCCGATCGATGCCGCGATCGCCGCGTACCAGAAAGCAATCGCGGCGAATCCGAACGACGTCGAAGCGCGCTGGAAACTGTTGCGCGCGATTCGTTTCAAGGGCGCGTACGTCGCCGCGTCGAATGATGACAAGAAGGCCGTTTACAACGTCGGACGCAAAGCCGGCGACGGAGCGATCGCACTGGTCGAGCGCCAGCTGGCGGCGAAAGGTGTGAAAGCGAAAGCGTCGGAGAAGGATGTCGCCGCTGTGGCACGAGCGATTCCCGGCGCCGGCGAGGTTTACTTCTGGGATTCGGTGAACTGGGGCGAGTGGGCGATCGCGTACGGAAAGATGGCGGCGGTCAGAGAAGGGGCCGCCGATCGCATTCGCCGCGAGTCGACGATCGCGATGCTCATCGATCCGCGCATGGAAGGCGGCGGCGGCGCGCGCGTGCTCGGACGTCTGCACGATCAGACGCCGCACGTGCCGTTCATCACCGGCTGGGCGTCGAGTAAGGACGCCGTGAAGTATCTGACCGATTCGAATCGCGTCGATCCGACGAACAAGATCACGCGCGTGTTTCTCGCCGAGGCGCTGGTGAGTAATGACAGCGACAACAAACCGCGCGCGGTGCAGATGCTGAAGGATGTGATCGGCTCGCCGAACGATCCGAATTTCGCGGTGGAGGATGCCGCGTCGCAGGATGACGCGCGCGCGCTGCTGGCTAAGTGGAAGTGAAGGCACGGCGGCCGAAGCGGCCGCCGCCACATTAAAACCAGCCGCGGCCGCAGCGGCTGCCTTTGCTTTTGTTTCTATGTGGCGGCGGGCGCTTCGCCCGCCGTCGTCAGCGCCACAATCAGTCCGCCCGCATCGAACGTCGTCACACGATCGAATCTCAATCCATCCGCGCGCGTTTCCACCAGCCGCAGCGGCAACTGCCGCAGCGTCGTGTAGCGATCCGACTCCCGTTTCCACGCCGCTTCTTTCGCGGCCCAGAAGTGAATCAATCGCCACTGCAGCGGACAGCGATGCAGCTCCGCCTCCTCATCCTTCGTCAGAAAAAGATGCGCGGCCTGTTCGCGAATCTCGCGCGGCACCTCGATGTCGATGCCGACTCCGCGCTCGTCGATTGCCGCGGCACCGAACGCGTCGGAATGCGAGAGCGACAGCGTCGGTGAGCGCGCGACGACAAACGTTCGCGCATCGCTGGTCAGTCCGCGCTCGAACGCGAGTTGCTTCGCGGCGATCCGCGCGAGCATCCACTCGTTGCGCTTGTGCTCGAGCTTCGGCGCGTGCGTGAGCTCATCGTCGCTGAACCACGATCGCGCGTCGTCGACCTCGGCGCTCACGAGCGCCCGCTCGCGCCACGCGTCGGGCAGCGCGATCCGTTTCATTGCTGCGTCGCCGGCACGGCCGCGATGAGCTGCGAATCGCCGCTGAAATCGATGACCGTCGCGAACGCCACCCCTTCGCCGGCGATCATCGTAACGTGCACCGTCACGCTCTCATCGATCGTGACCCCGAGCAGTTTCTCGACGTCCGTCAGCAGCAGCGATTCATCCTCGGCGACCCCTTCCTGGTACGGCCGGCCGATCTGTTTTCCGCCGCGCGTTTGCGCGGTGACGCGAACCGTCGCGCCAATTTTCCCGACGTTCACGAATCCGACGTTCACGCGTCGCGTGGCGCCGCCCGGAATGCCGACGATCGTCAGATCGGGTGCGCCTTTGTACGCGCTCGCGCTGTCGCGGTCCGTCAGCGGCGATTCCAGCACGCCGCGCGCGTTTTCGTGCGCCGCGTCGTACGTCTTCACGCGCGCGACCGGCGATTTCTCGCCGCGGTAATCGATCCACAACGTGCCGCGACTGTCGGGTGCCTGGAAGAGCGTCTTCACGACGTCTTCCCATCGCATCGTCTGTCGCGGCGCAAGCGTGACGCGGCGATCGATACGAACGTCGCCGGCAACGTAGCGAAGTCCGATCGGCATCGCGTCAGCGAACGGGTTGTGCAGGATCAGATCGGAAATCCAGTAGGTGTCGTTCGCGCCGTGCACGCTGCCGATGATGGGGAAGACGACGCGCGAGCGGGAGCCGATCGCGTTCAGTTCCTTGAGCGTCGGCAGCTTGATGCGGCGGAGATAGCCGTCGACATTCAACGTTGTCGATGCGCCCGGTTTGCGCTTCCAGATCTCCACGCCGCGCGTTGAGCGCGCGTACGCATATCGATCGTCGATGTACGCGGTGACGGCCTGCGCGCGTGTGGCGTTCTCGATTCCGTCGAAGACGTCGAACTCCTGCGGCGAGCGGCGGATGACGACCGGCGGCTTCGCCTGCTCGAGCGCGACGATCGTCTCGCGCTGGTAGTCGCGCGGCGAGAGGATCGGCACCTGATAGAAACGCGTCGGATTCGGTCGATCGCAGAAGAAATAGAACGCCGGCTGATTCGAGAAATCGAAGATCGGCGAGCCTTTCGGGCTGAGCTCGAAGACCTGATAGCGGACCTGTTCGATGCGATGGCGGATGTCTTCCGCGGCCGGCTCGATATAGCCGATGCGGCTGACGCGCCCGAGGTAGTGAACGGTGTCGTCGATGCGCGCGTTGGCGATGTCGGGAACCCAGAGCGCGATAGCGATGAACGGCAGGATGGTGATCGCTGCGAGCAGGAGAAACGCCTGCGCGCTGCGATCGCGCGACGACCACGTTCGTGCCGCCGCGCGCACGAGCAGTACGAGCAGCGCGACGAGGATCGGTCCGATGAGAAACGCGGAGAAGTATTGATGCGGGAAGTCGGCGCGGCCGAGCGCGCTGCGCTGCGTGATGGCGGCGAAGATCGTCAGCGCGCCGAGGCCGAGGTCGAAGTCGGTGGTGCGGCGCGTGATGGCGCGTTGCGCGAGGACGAGAATCGCCAGTCCGATGACGAGCGGGTTGAGGATGAAGCGGAACTTCTCGAAGAGGAAGAAGTCGGAGATGGTGTGAAGGTTGAGGTCTTTGCGGAACGTCGTGGTGAGATCAGGAAACGGCAGCGACCAGGCGGCGTCGATGATGCGCGGAATGGTGACAAACGAGGTGTCGAGGAACGCGCCGAATGCGCCGCGTGAGGTGAGGTAGATGACGAAGGGAGCGACGCCGATCGCGACGCCGGCGATGAAGGAGACGATCGACGAGCGTCTCCATAACAACAACGTCGCCACGCCTGCCACGATCGAATACAACCCGATGTCCAGACTGAAGAACAAGGCCACACCCGCGCACACGCCGCTGAGCGCGAACAGCACGCGCGAGCTCCTGCGCATCGCGCCGAGCAGCAGCGCCACGACGAGCAGCTCGAAGAAAGCACGCTCGTTATCGATCGTCGTTACCGCGCCGAGGAACACGGTGAGCAGCGCGAGCGGAATCGAATCGAACAGCGCCATGCCTACGAACCAGAGCACCGGCGCGGCGAACGAGCCGAGGACGACGGGCCGCGCCAGCGCGAGCTCGACGTTGCGGCCGAAGAGCTGCATCAGCCACGCGTCGAGCATGCCGTCTTCCATCAGCCCGTGCAGCACGAAGACGTCGCGATACGGAACTTTTCCGCGCAGGTAATCGGATGCAGGTCCGAGCGCTTCGCCGCGATGGAAGAGATCGATCCACTGCGCGAGCGCGGCGGTCGACGCGTAGCTGACGCAGTAAAAGAGATACGGGACGATCGCGTACGCAACGACGTTGCGCACGATGCGGCCGTCGATCGGCGTCGTACCGCGCAATGCGAGCGGCATCGCGACAACGACGCCGAGCATCACGATCGAGATCGCGGTCGAGCCGGGAATGAAGAGCAGCGCCATCGCCGGCAGCGCCACGAGCGGCAGCGCCGCGATCGCAACACGTTGCAGCGCAATGTCGACGCTGAGGTCGAGTGTGAACGATGCGATGCGCGCGATGAGCAGATACGCGCACCAGAAGACCAGCAGGAAGAACGCGATGAAGACGACTTCGAGGAAGAGCGTCGGGATGTGCGCGATCCGTTTGCCGACGGCGATGTAGCGGAAGAGGATCCACGACGCCGCCTCGAACAGGATCAGCGCGTGATGCGGCCACATCTCTCGTGCGAGCAACGTTCGCAGCCAGCTTGTGCCGTGCACGAGTGCGAGTGCGCGCGGCGCGAGTTGCGACAGCAGCAGCGGGATCAGCAGCGGCCAGCCCCACTTGAAGGTCGTCAGATAGAGAAACGGCGCGAGAAAGAACGGCGCGATGAAGAGGAGCGACGCGAGCTTCTCGAGTCCGTCAGAATCGTGGCGCCATGCGAAGAGGCGCCGCATGCGCGCGTTCTCTCTTTCACCGAGCCGCTGCAGGCGGATCGTGGCGAAGGGAACGATGAGGAAGAAGAGCGCGGCCGTGGCGTAGTCGCGGAGCTTCGATGCTTTCTCGACGGTGACGCGGCCGATGGCGACCGGCGCGGTCGGCGGGAGGTCGCGAAGAAGCAGCGTTGCCGCGAGGAAGATGCCGCAGGCGAAGAAGAACGCGGCGAGCCACAACAACGCGCGAAGAACGCTTTCGGCGAGATCGTCGCTCGCGGAGCGTGGCATACGTTAGTCCTGAGTCCTGGAACCTTCGTGCTGAGTGCTGAGTGCTGAGTGCTGAGTCAGAAGCGCGACGACAGCGTCGTGCAGTGATTGCACGCTGGCGTTTTCGGCTTCCACGTCCGGCTCTTTGCCGTGATTGCGGATGGCTTCGCTCGTCGTTGGGCCGATGCTGGCGAGTTTCGCGTTCACGTTTGGCGCGGCGGCGAAGAAGTTGTCGACGGTCGACGCGCTGGTGAAGGTGATGGCGTCGATGTTTTGCAGCATTGCGCTGTCGCCGCTGACGGCGATCGTTTTGTAGGCGAGGGCGAGATCGACTTCGCCGCCGCGGCTGCGCAGCTCATCGAGCAACTCGTCTCTTCCTTCTTCCGCGCGGATGACCGCGGTTTGAATACCGTGCTGATCTTCTTCGAGCAGCGGCAGGAGCGCGATGGAGAGGAACCTCTCGGGGACGAGGTCGGGAACGATGCCGCGCGTGCGGAGATCGGCCGCGGTGCTGTCGCCGACGGCCGCGATCTTCACGCCGGCCAGCGCTCGCGCGTCGTGGCCGTGATGCAGCAGTCGTTCGAAGAAAGCACGCACACCATTCGTCGAAGTGAAGATGATTCGCTGATACGCGTGCGGTGCGAGCGCGACTTTGTCGAGCGACTCGAGCGATTCCGGCGGCGCGATCTCGATCGTCGGAAACTCGATCACATTCGCGCCCGACTCTTCGAGCAGCTGGCGCAGCGTCGACGCTTGTTCGCGCGCACGGGTGACGACGATGCGTCGTCCGAAGAGCGGCTTCGATTCGAACCAGTTGATTGACTCGCGCATCGTCACGACGTCGCCGACGACGATCAGCGCCGGCGTCGGCATTCCTGTCGCGAGCGATTCGATGTCGGTGAGCGTGCCGGTGACGGTTCGCTGTTCGGGCGTCGTCGCTTTCGCGATGACGGCGACGGGACGCGTTGGCTCCATGCCGAACTCGCGCAGTCGCTTTGAGATGGTGCCGAGGTTTGCGAGACCCATCATGAAGACGATCGTGCCGGTGTTGCGCGCGAGATACGGCCAGTCGATGCCGGTCGATTCGTCCGATTCGTGGCCGGTGACGAGCGTGACCGACGTTGCATGCGCGCGATGCGTGACCGGGATCCCGGCGTACGCCGGACCGGCGATCGATGAGGAGATTCCGGGGACGATCTCCACATCGATCCCTGCTGCCGTAAGTTCCGCTGCTTCTTCGCCGCCGCGGCCGAACACGAACGGATCGCCGCCTTTCAGTCGAACGACGCGCTTTCCTTTGCGAGCTTCATCGATGAGCAGCTGATTGATCGCATCCTGCGGCAG
>JAOBAU010000312.1 GCA_025463165.1 Acidobacteriota bacterium
TGGAGGCCGAGGAAGTACCAGGGCGCTTTCGCGGGATTCGGCGACGACGTCGGATTGGCCGCTTCTTCGAGCGGCGCGCGCAGACCGATCGACCAGACGATCATGACGATCGTCAGGAGAATCATGCAGAGCATCTCGGTGTAGACGAGATCGGGCCACGTGAAGAGCTTCTCGTCCGACTCCGTCTTTTCGTACGGGATGCCGCCGAGCGCAATCTGCTTGTCGTTGAGATACGCCTTGCGCAGCGCGACCCAGGTGAAGAAGACGAGGAGAAAGATCATCGCCACGATCGGCACGTTGTCCGGCTTGGCGGCGATCAGATAGAAGTTGTCGTCGAGCATCGACAGCGCGAACGCGACGATGCCGAAGATCAGCATCCACTTGCCGACTTTCGCGTCCCAAATGCGTCCGCCGAGGTTGGCGAGGACGAACATGATGGCCAGGTAGGCGATGCCGAGATAAAGGAGCGGCTGAATGGCGAAACCGGCGACGAGCAGGAGGATGCCGACGCCGAGAAAGGCATAGCCGCCCTTCGAGCGAAGGCGGCCGTCCATCAGATTGAAAAAGACGAGGAAGCCGAACAGCGACGTCAGCAGCAGAAAGGAGATCGACGCGCCGGAGAGTACGTTGATGAAGTCTTTGATGAAATCCATCGTCGACTCCTACAGCGGACCCGAAATGCCCCCGTCTTTCCGGACGCGCCAGAAGTGAATGGCCATCAGGAATCCGGCGGCAAGCGGAATGACCATGCAATGAAGCACGTAGAAGCGAAGCAGCGTCGAAGCGCCGATGCTTCTGCCGCCGATGAGCGCGAATCGCGCGTCATCGCCGGCGTGAATTAGTCGTATGTCCCCGAGTTTTACGAGCCCCGACATCGGCCCCTCGTTCCCCGCGCCCGGTGTTGCACGCGCCATGTTCGAGCCGACGGTGATTGCCCAGATTGCGAGCTGATCCCACGGCAGGAGATATCCGGTGAACGAGAGGAGGAGCGTCAGCACGAGGAGAATGACGCCGACGTTCCAGTTGAATTCGCGCGGCGGCTTGTACGAGCCGGTCATGAAGACGCGGAACATATGCAGCCAGACGGCGATGACCATGGCGTGTGCACCCCAGCGGTGCATCTCGCGCATCAGTCCGAACGGCGCCTGCTCGCGCAGATCCATGATGTCTGTAAAGGCGTATTCGATGGTCGGCCGGTAATAGAACATCAGCAGCAGACCGGTGACCGTCTCGACGAGGAAGAGGAAGAACGACGTGCCGCCCATGCACCACGTGTAGCTCATCCGCACGCCGGAGCGGCGGACCTTGACCGGATGCAGGTGAAGGATGAGTGAGCCGAGGACCGCGAGCACACGCTTGCGGTTCGTGTTGGGGATGCCGACGCGGAAAACGGATTTCCAGATCTGCGAGTTGACGATGCCGTCGCGCAGCTGAGTCAGATTCGCCATCGAGCTCCCTTCCTCACACCTTCAGGAACGACTCAGGGTCGGTCCATTCGCCGCGCTCCTGGTGAAACTGTTTCGACTTGTCGACGACGATCTGGCCGTCGGCGACGTCGACGTAAATCTTCGCCCGCTCGAGTGGGCGCGGAGCGGGTCCTTCGAAATTGATTCCGGTCCGGTAGTAGCCGCTGCCGTGGCAGGGACATTTGAACTTGTTCTGGGACGGCAGCCAGTTCGGCGTGCAGCCGAGATGCGTGCAGACGGTGATGAGCGCGTACATCGACTCTTCCGTCCGGACGATCCAGATACCGAATTTGTCTTTCCAGCGCTCGTCGACTTCGCCGACCGAGTAGTCGGCGGGAGCGCCGGCTTTGAATTTCTGGACCGGCTCGAAGAGGACGTTGGGAAAGAGATAGCGGCCGAAAATCCCGCCGAGACCGCCGAGAGCGGCAGCGAGCGTGCTCCAGGCAAGCGTCAAAACCCAGGGAAAGCTGCGCCTGGTTATTTCTCCCTGGTCACGAATGTCCGCCGCTGCACTGCCGGCCAGCGGAGTCTTCGGAGCCACCTGATATGGCGAGATTTCTTCGGCCATCCGCGATCTGAAATTGCTCGGAAAAGAGTCGCGCTACTATCCAGGATTCGGGGGTGGGTGTCAACGCTTTAAAGCGAGTTCTGAGGACTGAGGACTGAGGACTGAGTAACTTCGTGTTCGGATCACTCAGTCCTCAGTCCTCAGTCCTCGTCACTTTGTTCGAAGCGCTTCATTCGCTGCGCCGCGAACGCGCAAACTCGGGTCGGTTGCGGCGAGTTTCTGCAGTTCGGGACGCGCTTCGGGGCCGGCGAGCTTTGTGTACTCGGCCATGGCGACGATCATGGCGTCTTCTTTCTGGTTGTCGCGCATTCCTTCGATCCGGGCGAGGCGGCTGCGATCGAGCATTTCGCCGAGAACCGGCAGCGCGCGCGGGTCGTTGAATCTTGCCAGCGAGACGGCGGCGTTGAATCGCACGTCGGCGACCGGATCGTTGACGGCGGCGGCGAGCGGCGCAATCACGTCCGGACCACCGAGCTCGCCGAGAGCGTAGACGGCCATCTTGCGGATGCCGGAGTCTTCGTCGGTGGCGGCTTTTGTCAGCTGCGCGGTCGAGCGCGGATCGCGCAGCTCGCCGAGCGCCCACAGCGCGTAGATACGCGTTTCGGCATCGGCGTCATTGGCGGCGTCCAGGATCAGCGGCGTTGCTCGCTTGTCGCCGAGGTTGCCGAGGACGACGGTGAGGTAACGGCGGACCATCGGATCGTCGTTCTTCGAGCGAACGTAGAGCTCGGTCACCTGCTGAAACAGATTCGGATAGCGTTTCGCCTCTCCCCGCTTCAACGCTTTCGCCAGCTCGAACGCCGCCTGCTTCCGCTCGGTGCGGCTGCCGGCGCTGATCTGAGATACGTAATCGGGAACGGCGTGCTCTTCACTGGCGAGCTTGCCGAAGAGCAGAAAGACGACCACACCGATCAGCACCACGCCGAGCGGGAAGACGACGAACTGCATGAGGATGGTTTTCGGGGACTCTTTGGGAAGATCGGCTGACGATTCGGGCTCTGTCGTCATCTTCCAGTCATCACCACGAAGTCGGGCAGATACGCCTTCAGCTGCGTCGGCGCGTTCGGAACGACGATCGCGTCTTTGTCGCAAACCGATTCACACAGGCGGCAGGCGACGCATTTGTTCTTGTCGACGAACGCCACCTTGTAGTGATTCGCTACCGTCTCATCATTCGGCTCGACCATCGCGATGCATTCAAACGGGCAGATGTCGACGCAGAACTCGCAACCGGTGCAGAGCTCTTTGATGACTTCGGCTTTCGGGATGTCCTTCGGCTTCACGCGCGGGATGTAGTCACCGTGCTGGTTCTGGATGGCGTCGACCGGGCAGTAGATGCCGCACACCGAGCAGTCGATGCAGCGTTCCGGGTGGATGTAAAACTGCGCTTTCTGCGCTCCCCAGATCGTGTTGGTCGGACACTTGATCTCGCAGACTCCGCATCCGATGCATTTGTCGGTAATGAAATGTGGCATGGGCTGGCAGTTTATCGTAACCGTCAAGAGCGCGGGCCAATTCGCGCGACGACCACAAACTGGTCGCTGAAGATTGGCATGACCGGGCGCAAACGGCGCAAGGCAACGAGCTCAGGCGCTCGCCGTTCACCGACCCAGATGAATGATCCGGACGGCAGCGCTCGCTCCGCCGCGAGCGCTTCGTCAAACGTCGTCACCCGCCGCCAGCCGGGATGCTGCGCCTGGTCCGGCGGATACGGAATCGTCGACGGTCGAACGGTGACCGTCTCGAGAAAAAGGTAGCCGCTGGCGACGACCGGATCGCGATCGGC
>JAOBAU010000141.1 GCA_025463165.1 Acidobacteriota bacterium
GCCGCTCTCGCTGCTGATCGCGGCGGCGATGCTCGCGATTCTCGTCGCGCATCACCTCCCGCCGCGACCGAATCGCCGCGCGTTCATCGCCAGCTTCGTCGTGGCCGGGATCGTCTTTCCGATCGCGCAGATTGCGCTGTTCGGATTGACCGACTACCGGCGGCGCGCCGATCTCATCGTTGTTTTTGGCGCACACGCATTCGCGAACGGTGCGCCGTCACGCGCCCTCGCCGATCGCATCGACACCGGTGTTGAGCTCTATCGCGCCGGTCTCGCGCCGCGCATGCTTTTCTCCGGTGGTCCCGGCGACGGAGCCATTCACGAAACGGAAGCGATGCGTCGCTACGCGATTCGCCGCGGAGTACCCGATTCGGCGATCGCTGTCGACGTCGACGGCATCAACACCGAGTCGACCGCGCGCAACACGCTGACGTTCACGCGCGGAGTGCCGACGCGCGTGCTCGCCGTCAGCCACTTCTATCACCTGCCGCGCATCAAGATGACGTATCAGCGCTATGGCTTCGACGTCTTCACGGTGCCGTCGGGAAACGCCGGCGTGCAGCCGCTGCTGCTCAACCTCGCGCGCGAAGACGCGGCGTTCTGGCGCTACTACCTGCGGCGCATCACAACGAATCCGCAATCCGCCGCGCGATGAGCGTGTAGCCCTCGCCGCCCGGATGAAAGCGATCCGCCGACAGGCGATCGTGATGCGCGAACAGATCGGACGTCTGCACCACCGTGAAATTCAGATCGCCGGCGAAGCGCTCGGCGACGCGCGCGTTCCATCGCGTCACCAGCGGTGAAAGCGCGGTGCCGAACGGCGTCGTCACGAACGGGTTGTAAAGACCGATCAGAAAAATGCGCGCGGTCGGATTTGCTCCGCGCACGATGGCGATGCTCTTCTCGATGTTTGCGAGCACCACATCCATCACCGCTTCCGGATTCTTCGGTGCTGCCGAGCGGATTTGCGTATCGCCCCAGAGGTCGTTGCCGCCGATCGAAATGATCACGACGTTCGACTGCGCGATGATCGTCCGGACGTTGCGGCTGTCGAGCACTTTCAACAGATCGCCGGTGCGCGCGCCGTTCACCGCGAGATTCACGACCGGACGATTCGGAATCTGCCGTCTCTTCAGTTCGTCCGACAAACGGCCGCCGATGCCGAGGCCTGCTTCGTCGCCGGTACCGCGCGCGAGCGAGTCGCCGAGGACGACGGCGGAGATCGCGATCGTCTGCGGTTTGGCGGTGATTGCGGCGGCCTGCGCGTTGACCGGAGTGCCGGTCTCGCCGCGCAGAAACTCGTAGAAGCCGAAGCCGAACGTCGACGCCGCGAGGATCGCTGCCGCGGTCGGCAGATACCAGGTAAGGAAGCGGCGCATCGCGGCGAAGGTAACATAGGCGGCGCGGCGCATTGCCGCACGCATGCGCCACTCCATCACCGGCTACTCCACGCTCGCGCCGACGCTCATCGCGTCGCACCTCACCAAGACCATCGGCAAGCGCGTCATCGTCGACGACGTTTCGTTCGAGCTCTTCCCCGGCGAAGTCTTCGGTTTCCTCGGGCCGAACGGCGCCGGCAAAACGACCACCATCCGCATGCTCGTCGGTCTCATCGAACCGACGTCAGGACAGGTCACGATCTGCGGACACGATCTCGTCAAAGACTTCGAAGCGGCGATGCGCTGCACCGGCTGCATCGTCGAGAATCCCGATCTCTATCGCTTCATGACCGGCCGCGAGAACCTAGAGCATTTCGCGCGGATGCTCGGCGTGCGCGACAAAGAGATCGAGCGCGTCGCGGAGCTCGTGTCACTGGCGCATCGGCTCGATCAGCGCGTCGGCACCTACTCGCTCGGCATGCGCCAGCGGCTCGGCATCGCCCAGGCGCTGCTCGGCAATCCAAAGCTGCTCATCCTCGACGAACCGGCCAACGGACTCGACCCCGCCGGCATCCGTGAGATTCGCGAGCTGCTGCGAAATCTCGCCGAAGAACGCGCCATGACCGTGTTCGTCTCGAGTCATCTGCTCGCCGAGATCGAGCTGATGTGCGATCGCGTCGCTATCATTCATCGCGGCCGCATTCTGCACACCGGCGCCGTGCGCGATCTCATCTCGAACCAGCGCGAGCTCGAGCTGCGCGTCAGCGACATCGCGCGCGCGACGGCGATCGCGAACGAACGCAGCATCGTCACGCGCGTCGCGAACGATCGTCTGCTGCTGGCGATGGAAGAAGAAGATGCGCCGCCGCTGCTGCGCGCGCTCATCGAGGACGGCATCGACGTCTTCCACGTGCAGCGCAAGGTGCAGACGCTCGAAGAGCGTTTCCTCGAAGCGACCGGCGGCGAAACGGTCGGCTGAGCGCTAGTCGCCCGTTCGTACCGGCAGGAAGAACAGTCCCGCCACTTCGCCCTTGTCGTTGAACACGACCTTCGTCGTCAGCATCCCCTGCTCGAATTTCGTCCAGAGCAGCACGACGTGATAGCCGGATTCCTCGCTCATCTGCACTTCGGTGACCTTCTGATATGCGCCGTACTGCGCGACGATCGAGCGCCACACTTCATCGAGTTTCGCCGGCGGCAGCGCCGCTTTCATCGTGGCATCGAAATGCGATTCCGCATCGGCCGCGTGGCCGGCGGCGAGGCTCGTCACGATCTCGCGCGCGGTCGCTTCGTTCCCCGCCGGCGCGGGAGCAGCCGCGGCGTACGCGGCGGAGAGGCAGACGCAAACGAGAAGAAAGTATCGGATGTGCATCCGCACATTCTATTCTTCGCATCGTGCTCATCGCGCTGATCCGGAACGAGACGCTGAAAATCCTGAGGCGGCGGCGCTTCGCGATCGTGATCGGCATCCTCGCCGCAATCCTGATGCTGATCTCGTACGCGCAGCATCGCCAGCTGAACGAGAACCGCAATCGCAACTGGCGTGCGGAGCTTCAGCAGCGCGTGGCCGGCTATCAGAACGCGCTGCGACGCGGACGCATCAGCGATTCCTGGGCGCGCACGGTCCGCGCGGAAGTGACGCGGCTGCAGTTCTACATCGATCACGACATCGAGCCGGACAAACCGACGGCGCCGGTCGTCGTGCGCCTCGTCGCGAACGTCTCCGGCTGGCTGCTGCCGCTGCTCGTGGCAATGCTCGGGAGCGACATCGTCTCCGCCGAACATGCCGAGGGAACGGACAAGCTGTTGCTGACGCGTCCGGTGCGGCGGTGGAAAGTCCTGCTGTCGAAACTGATCACGCTCTGGATGTTCGCGACGCTGACGCTGCTCGCCGCGGCGATTCTCGCGTGGCTTGTCTCGATTCCGATTCTGCCGCGCGGCGGCTGGAACGCGCCGATGTTCAACGGCTTCCGACTCTCCGCCGGCACTGTCAGCGTCGATCAGGTTCGCCAGCTGCCGCTGTGGCACGACGCGCTGATCGCGTACGGACTGCAGTGGTTCGCGCTGCTCACCGTCGCATCGATCTCATTGATGTTGTCGGTGATCTTTCGTTCGAGCGCGGCCGCGATCGGCACGATGCTCGCCTCGCTGATCGGCGGCTCGATCCTGACGCGCGTCTCGCCAGACTGGACCGCCGGCAAATATCTCTTCGTCAGCGCGCTGCCGCTCGCCGATTACTACAGTGGCTCGCCGCCGCCGTACGAAGGGATGTCGATGACGTTCTGCATTCTGCTGCTCGCCGGCTGGGCGGCGGCCGCGACCGCCGTCGCGTTCGGACTCTTCACGCAGCGGGACGTATTCGGATGATGAAGCGCCTCGCATTGCTCGCCGCCGTGCTCGCGCTCGCCGCGTGCAACGAAGCGGCGCCGCCGTCGACCGATACCGCCGCTGAGCGCGCCGCGATCGCCGTCGAGTACGTGCGCGGCGAGGGTCTCGTGGTCCACGCGAAACCGTCCGACGCCTCGCCGGTGCTCGCCAATTTCACCAGCGGCGAATCGGTTTCCGTCCTCGCGAAGCAGGGCGAATGGGCGGAGGTGCGGATGCCGGACGGCAGCGGCTGGGCGCGCATCAGCTCGCTGTCGAAAGCGGTGG
>JAOBAU010000356.1 GCA_025463165.1 Acidobacteriota bacterium
CGTCATGCCGAGGATGTGCTGGCGGACGTGAACGCCTCGCACAAAAAGTGAGCGGGACCGCGCAGCGGCTGCGTGAGGCGGTGGAATCGGCGATGCCGAAGCTGCTGGCGATCGATGACGCGCGTGCAGCCGAGCCGATCGCGGAAGGGAAATGGTCGCGCAAAGAAACGCTCGGCCATCTGATTGATTCGGCGTCGAACAATCACGGACGATTCGTTCGCGCGGCACTCAGCGATCAGCTCATCGCGCACGGCTACGAACAGGAGCGCTGGGTCGCGCTGCAGTCGTATGCATCGGCGCCGTGGGCATCGCTCGCCGCGCTCTGGCGCGAGTTCAATCTGCACATCGCACGCGTGATCGAAGCGATGCCCGATGAGGCGCGAACGCGTTTGCGCGCGGCGCACAACGTCGACGAGGTCGGCTGGAAGGTGGTGCCGAAGTCGGAGCCGGTCACGCTCGACTACTTCATGAACGATTACGTCGATCATCTCGAGCATCACCTGCGACAAATTCTCGGCTGATTCCGTATCAGCGGCATGCGAACTCTCATGCCGCTGCTGTTGATGCTCGCGGTCTCTCTCCCCGCTGCCGCCGCCACCTCGCCCGTCTCTCCGCACACTACGAACAATAACGACAGTTGCGACATCGCCATGCAGCCGGCGGCGACGCTGCTGCTGCCATATTTCGAAGTCGATGCGAAAGCGCCGGTCTCGACCGCGACGACGACGCTCTTCACCGTGCAAAACGTTTCGCCGATGCCGCAGATCGCGAACGTCACCATCTGGACCGACTGGTCGTTTCCTGTCGGGAACTTCCCGATCTTCCTCACCGGCTACGACGTGCAGTCGATCAATCTCCACGACATTCTTTCGGGAGGATTCATCGGATCGCGAAACGGAACCTCCAACGCGACGCCGGTGCCGGAGAACCCGACCGCGATCGCGCAGCCGGCGCCGAACAACGCCAATCCGCATTTCGCTCCTTCGGCCGCGCTCCGTTGCAGCGCCGGTTTTTTGCCAGGCCCGATTCCGCCCGGCATCCTTCGCGATCTCAACGAATTGCTGACTCTCGGCACGGCGAGCAATTCGCCGATCTGCCGAAACGCTGCCGGCGTACCGCAGCGAGTTGGTGGCACGCACGCCAACGCCATCGGCTACATCACCATCGACGTCGTCGCGACGTGTGATCTCAAAACGCCGGCGTCGCCGGACTACTACACGTCGATGATCCTCTTCGACAACGTCCTGACCGGCGATTATCAGCACGTCATTCCGCGCGCGGAAAAAAGCTACGCGCTCGGCGGACCGCTGGTTCACATTCGCGCCGTTCCGGAAGGCGCAGCAGCCGCGACGAGTCTGCCGTACACGTTCTACGATCGCCTCACGACCGCCGCGCCGGAACGGACATCCGATCGCCGCCAGCCGCTGCCGTCGACGTTCGCACCGCGCTACATTCAGGGCGGCGCCGGCGGATTCACCACGAGTTATCGCATCTGGCGCGAGGCGATCACCGCGGCAGATGCTGCATGCGCGACATACAACGTGAATGGACTCATGCCGCTCACCGACATCATCCGCTTCGATGAGCACGAGAACGCGACCCTTCTCGTGTCGGGCGTCCTCATGAACCCGTTTCCGGCGACGCCGCCGCTGCCATCGACGTCAGTCGTTCGGATCGAAGGCTCGCCCTTCCCCGCCGGCCCGTTGACCGACGACGTCGCCGGCTGGATGTATCTCAGCCTGAACAATGGCGGCTCGAACGCGTACAGCGTCGCGGCGTTCGCCTCCGGAATCCCGCGCGATTTCCGCACCGGCACGAGCACGACCAAAGGTCCGCGCCAGAGTCAGAACTGGGTGATAACCTCCATGTTCGCGGAGCCGACTTACGCGATCGAATCGCCAGCCGTTGCACTCGGCAATGGCTGCACGCCGTCGCCGGCGGTCACGACGCAAATCGCTCCTGCCGGAGGAGCCACACCTTGAAATTCGCGGCAGCGCTCATACTTGCATTCGCAGTCATCGCAGGTCCCGCGACGGCCGGAACATCATCGGCATCGCCACGGACGACGAACAATGACGACAGCTGCGACATCGCGGTGATGCCCGCGGCAACGCTGCTCGTGCCGTATTTCGAAGTCGACTTCAGCGCCGGCCAATCGAACGCATCGACGACGCTCTTCACCGTGCAAAACGTTTCCGCGCAACCGCAGATCGCACACGTGACGCTCTGGACCGACTGGGGATATCCGGTCATCAGTTTTCCGATGTTCCTCAGCGGCTACGACGTGCAGGCCATCAATCTTTACGACGTGCTCGCGTTGAATCGGATCGCGCCGCCGTCGGGGACGTCGAATCAATCGCCGCTGCCGTCGAACAATCCCGCCGGCGCGCGGCCGGATGCGAACACGTCGAATCCGAACTTCGGTCCGACGGAACCGTTCGACTGCGCGCAGGGCGCGGTGCCGCAAAGCATCCCGAACACGATGCTCGCTGATGTGCGCACGCTGCTGACGACGGGACGCGGTGGAAATTCGATCAGCTGTCCGTCCGGCACGTCGCAGGCACAGGTCGGCTCGAATCACGGCGCGAAAGCGATCGGCTATCTGACCATCGACGTCGTCTCGACGTGCTGGAATGACGTCCCGACGTCGACCGGCTACTTCAGCCACGTCATCCTTTTCGACAATGTGCTCGTCGGCGATTACCAGCAGGTCGTGCCGCGCGGCGCGACGAGTTACGCGCAGGGCGGACCGATGGTGCACATCCGCGCCATTCCTGAAGGAGGCGCGATCGGCTCGCAGCCGCCGACGAATCTGCCGTACACGTTCTACGACCGGCTGACGAAGAACGAGCCGTCGCGCACGTTCGATCGCCGTCAGCCGCTGCCGTCGACGTTCGCCGCGCGCTACATTCAGGGCGGCACCGGCGGCTTCAACACGCAGCTGAAGATCTGGCGTGAAGCGCTCACCGCGGGCGACGCCGCGTGCAACACGTACGTGACCAACGGGACGATGACGATCGCCGAGGAGTTCCGTTTCGACGAGCACGAAAACGCGGTGACGCTGCCGTCGAAGACGCAGCTTCAGGCGGCGTCGCTGCTGCCGACGACCAGCAGCGTCTTTCCGCCGGTGCCGTCAGCCGCGGGTGACGTCGCCGGCTGGATCTATCTGAACCTGAACAACGGCGGCTCGACCGCGTACAGCGCCGCCGCCGGCCGCGATTTCCGCACCGGCACGACGACGACCGTCGGTCCGCGCCAAAGTCAGGCGTGGGTGATCACGACGCTGTTCGCAGAGCCGACGTACGCGGTCGAGATGACGTCGCCCGCGCTTGGGAACGGCTGTACGCCGGCGCCGGCTGTCGCGTCGGCAACGAGGCCGGTTGGTCCGGCTGCGAACGCTACGCCTTAGAGCTTTCAAAGTGTGGTGGCGGCCGCCCCCACAGGTTCGCGGCGGAACGCGCGAATTCGATTGCACGCTTCTTCGAGCGCCGCGAAATCTTTCGCGAAGCAGAAGCGGAGCATCCGTTTGCCGATGTCGGAGCTGTAGAACGCCGAGCCCGGCACCGACGCGACGCGCGAGGTTTCGAGCAGCGCCTGCGCGGCTTCGCGATCGTCGCGGAACTCTTCCGGATAGCGCGCGAGCATGTAGTACGCGCCCTGCGGCACGCTCGGCGTAAACCCCGCCTCGCGCAACGCCTCGGCGAGCATGTCGCGTTTCTTCTCGTAGTCGGCGGCGAGGTTCGTGTAGTACTCGTCGCCGACCTCGAGGCCGCGCGCGATTCCCCACTGCAGCGGCGTCGGCGCGCAAACGTAGAAGAGATCGTTCACCAGTCCGATCGACTGGATGATTTCCGGATTCGCCGAGACGTATCCGATGCGCCATCCGGTGACCGAGAAGGTCTTCGAGAAACCGGAGATCGTGATCGTCACGTCGCGGCATGAATCGATCGAGCCCATCGACAGATGACGGCGTCCGTCGTAGACGATGTACTCGTAGATCTCATCGGTGAACGCCCACGCACTCCACTCGCGGCAGAGCGCGCCGATCTTTTCGAGCTCATCGCGCGTGAAGACTTTGCCGCACGGATTCGACGGCGTGCAGACGACGATGCCGCGCGTTTTCGGACCGAATGCGGCGCGCAGTTTGTCGAAGTCGATCGACCAGTCATCGGGATCGAGCGGCACGAACTTCGGCGTGATGCCGAGGACTTTCAGCGTGTTGAGGTGGTAGCCGTAGTACGGCTCGAAGAGGATCACTTCATCGCCGGCGTTGAGCGTTGCGAGCGTCGCCGCCGCGAATCCTCCGGTCGAGCCGACGGTGACGACGAGCTGCGTCGCCGGATCGACGTTCATGCCGTTGAAGTGCGCCATCTTTCGCGCGATCCGTTCGCGCAGCAGATCGATTCCCTCGAACTTCGAGTAGGTCGCTTTCGACAGCGTGATCGCTTCGTGTGCGCCTTCGACGAGCTCGGGGATCGTCGGCAGATCGCAGATCCCCTGGCCGAGGTTGATGCCGCCGACGCGCTCGCACTCGCGAGACATGCGTCGAATGTCGGACTGCACGAGGCCGCGGAGACGATCGCTGATCTGGTTCATGGTCGCGGTAGTTTACCGGAACGTTCCGGCCCACCACTCGCCGCGCTGCCGTTCGGAAACGAGTTTCAGCTGATGTGCGTCGCATGCGGTGACGACTTCATCGCGTTTCACGACGAGGATGCCGCTGAGGATCAGCGGACCGTTCACGCGCGGCACGACCTGCGGCAGCAGCGGGATGATGACCTCCGGAATGATGTTCATCGTGACGACGTCAAACGAGCCGCCACGCAGCGCTTCGGTGCCGCCGATGAAGAGCGGCATGGCGTCGTCGCTGATGCCGTTGCGAATGCGGTTGTCGCGCAGCGCGCCGTACGCGTCGGGATCGTTATCGAACGCGATCACGCGCGCGGCGCCGAGCCGCAGCATGGCGATGGCGAGAATGCCGCTGCCGCTGCCGACGTCGAGTCCACGCTTTCCGCGAACGTCGAGCGCTTCGAGTGTCTCGATGCAGAGCGCGGTCGTTTCGTGCGAGCCGGTGCCGAACGCCTGCTCCTGCGGGACGACGATCGACATCCGATCGCTGCCGGGCGGAATCAGCGCCGGATCGGG
>JAOBAU010000003.1 GCA_025463165.1 Acidobacteriota bacterium
TCAGGATAAACTTCAATAAGCGCTCAGGATAAACTTCAGCCTTGAGAAAGCGCCGCATCGTCGGCACCGCCGGCCACATCGATCATGGAAAAACGTCGCTCGTTCGTGCGCTGACCGGCATCGATACCGATCGTCTTCCCGAAGAGAAGCGCCGCGGCATCACCATCGATCTCGGTTTCGCCAGCTGGTTCACCGACGACTACCAGATCGGCTTCATCGACGTTCCCGGCCACGAGCGTTTCGTGAAGAACATGCTGGCCGGCGTCGGCGGCATCGACTCCGCGCTGCTCGTCGTCGCAGCCGACGAATCGATCAAGCCGCAAACTCGCGAGCACTTCGCCATCTGCCGCCTCCTCGGCATCCGCACCGGCGTCATCGCGATCACGAAGAGCGACCTCGCCGATCCCGAGATCGTCGACCTCGTGCGCCTCGAGATCGAAGAGCTCGTCGCCGGCAGTTTCCTCGCCGGCAAACCGATCGTGCCGGTCAGCAGTACGACCGGCGCCGGACTCGAGGAGTTGCGCGGCGCGATCCTGTCGTCAGTCGCGGAAGTCGACGATCGCGATGCCACCACGCGCGTCTTCCGCCTGCCGATCGATCGGGTCTTCACGATGAAAGGATTCGGCTCGGTGATCACCGGCACGACCTTCTCCGGGCAACTCGCTGTCGAGAGCGACGTCGAAGTAATGCCCGGAGCGATCCGCAGCCGCGCGCGCAACATTCAGGTTCATGGCGAAGCGCGCGACGTCGCGTCCGCCGGCGAACGGACGTCAATCAATCTCGCCGACATCGCGCTCGAAGATCTGCATCGCGGACAACAGGTCGTCACGCCGAACACGCTGCGAACGTCGCAGGTGATCACCGCGCAGATCGAGCTGCTCACCGATTCATTCGGCGGCGCGAAGCCGCTGAAGGAACAGACGCGCATCCGTTTTCATCACCTCGCTTCGGAATTGCTCGGCACCGTCCGTTTTGTCGATGAAACAGAAGCCGAGCTGCGGCCGGGCGCGCGCGCCTTCGTGCAAATCCGCCTCGAATCGCCGGTTGTGGCGGTGGCCGGCGATCGCTTCGTGATCAGACGCTACTCGCCCGCGTTCACGATCGGCGGCGGCGTGATTATCGACGCGCATCTGCCGAAGCTGAGTCGCGGCACGCGCGGCGAACTGCTGCAGGTTCTCGCCGAAGGAACGCTCGCCGAACGGGTCGAGCTGATGGCGAAGCTGGAAGGGCTACGCGGACTGACGCTCGCCGAAGTGCAGGCGCGCACCGGCATCCGCATCGACACGCTGCGCCAGCAGCTGAAGAAGCTGCCGAACGTTGCCGACGCCGGCGACCGCCGCTGGATCCACAACGACGTCATCGCCGCGTTTCGCCGAAGAGCGATGGAGTTTCTGCAGCGCTACTTTCAGCAGAATCGAATGTCGCTGAACGTGCCGAAGGGCGAGTTCGTGCAGAAGCTCATCCCGCACGCCGACGCGGCGGTCGTCAACTTCCTGCTGCAGGATCTCGCGCGCGAAAAGATCATCACGATGGAAGGCGATGCGCTCGACGTCCCCGGCCGCTCGAAAAAACTCGGCGGCGCGGAAGGGGAGCTCGCGCGCAACATCGAATCGCGTTTCGCCGAAGCGGGACTCGCGCCGCCGCCGGTGTCGGAGCTAATCAAAGCGATTCCGCAAAAGCCGAAAGTGATCGAAGGAGTGGTGAGCTTTCTCGTGAAGCAGGGATCGCTCGTGCGGCTCGGCGAAGGAATCTATCTGCATCGCGATGCGCTCGCCGCCGCGCGCGAACGGATGCAGTCGCGCAAAGGCGATTCATTCGATGTGGGCGAGTTCAAGGAGTACTTCGGACTGTCGCGAAAGATCGCGATTCCGTTGCTGGAGTGGCTTGATCGTGAAGGAGTGACGAAGCGGATCGGGGATACGAGGCTGGTCCTTTAGCGGCGAGGCGCCGCTGCCCTGCTTCGCACAGCGTCGGCCGCCGGCTTCGCGGCGAATGATGGCTCGGTCATCCGAGCTTGCGAGCATCTCAGGCTGACGCCGGCTTCTTCTTCGGCGCGACCTTCTTCACCGGTGCCTTTTTCGCGGGCGCCTTCTTCACCACCGTCTTCTTCTTCGGCGCCGCCTTCTTCACCGGCGCCTTCTTCACCACGGTCTTCGGCTTCGCCGGTTCCACCGTCGCGGTCGGCGCTGTCGTCGCCGTCGTCTGCGTCGCGACCGGCGTCGTCGTCTCCTCCACCACCGGACGCGGTTTCGTGCTGCGCGGTTTCGGCGCGGCGGGCGGCGGGGCGGCGAGCTGGCGCCAGGCCGGATTCACATCGAACAACGCCGCCGGCACATTCGCCTGCGCGATACTCACCACCTTCCGATCGACGATCATCTTTCGATCGCCGTACGGCAACTCCGCGTGATCCTCGAGTGGAAACCCTCTCACCGCCAGCAGCGCATCGTCGGCCGCGCGCATGACCGGCGCCAGCGGCGTCGCCACCGGCTCGCTCGCCTGCATCATCGCGAAGAGCTGCGGCGGAATGGCGTCGTGTTGCGCGATCCAGAGATGGCGTTCATACGCGCCGAGCCGCACCACCAGCTCGTTCGCATTCACACCGAGCACGGCGCGCGGCGTCGCACCGCGCAGGACTTCCGCGCGCGGCAGCCCATCCGGCACTTCATCATCATCGGCAAGCGAGCCTCTGCGATCGGCGGTGAGCTGCTTCGCATCGACGGTGCGGACGGTTCGCTCGAGCTCGTCGACAAACGTGACGCGGTCGTTCTTCAGATCGAACAGCCGCCAGCGATCGAGCTCATCGCTGCTGCGCGCGCGTCCGTTCGCGATCGTGATCGTGTGACGCAGCGTGCGATCGGGCGCGGCCAGCTTCGTCTCGATCGTCACCACGGTTGCGCGTAGTTGCGGCCCGGCCGGAGCCGTCGCGGTCGCCGCGCCCGGCTTCGACGGCGCCGGCGGCTTGCACGACAAGCACAACAAGACGACCAGAACGAGACGGCGATTGATCACTCTTTGGCTTCGTACCAGCTCTTTCCGTAATGCGCATCCACCGCCAGTGGCACTGCCAGCGGATAGATGTTCGCCATCGTCTCTTTCACGAACTCCGCCACCTCCGCGGCTTTCGCTTCCGGCACCTCGATCACGATCTCATCGTGCACGGTCAAAAGCATTTGCGCGTCACGGTCGAGCTTCTCTTCCAGCGCGATCATCGCCAGCTTCAGGATGTCGGCCGCGGTTCCCTGGATCGGCGCGTTCGTCGCCATCCGCTCCGCGTTGCCGCGCACGGTGAACGAGCGATTGTGGATCTCCGGGATGTACCGCACGCGGCCGAACAGCGTCGTCACTTTGCCGGTCGCGCGCGCCTCTTCGAGCGTCCGATCGAGATACTCCTGAATCTTCGGGTAGCGCGCGAAATAGGCGTCGATGAAATCCTTCGCCTGGTTCGTCGGAATGTTCAACTCGTTCGACAGGCGGAACGCCGACATCCCGTACAGCACGCCGAAGTTGATCGTCTTCGCGGCGCGCCGCTGATCGTGCGTCAGCTCATGTTCCGGAATGCTGAACATCTTCGACGCCGTGGCGCGATGAATGTCGGCGCCGCGCTGGAAGGTCTCGATCAGATCGGGATCGCCGGAGATGTGCGCGAGGATGCGCAGCTCGACCTGCGAGTAGTCGGCGGAGAGCAGCACGTTTCCGTTGTCGGCGACGAACGCTTTGCGGATCTCGCGTCCAAGCTCGGTGCGAATCGGAATGTTCTGCAGGTTCGGATCGGATGATGACAGCCGTCCCGTCGCCGCGACCGCCTGATTGAACGACGTATGCACGCGACCGTCGCGTGCGACCAGCTGCGGCAGCGCATCGATGTACGTCGACTTCAGCTTGTGCAGCTCGCGATGATTGAGAATCAGCTGCGGCACCGCGAAGCCGTGAGCGGCCAGTTCCTGCAGCACATCAACGGACGTCGAATACGCCTTCGTTCCCTTCGTTTTCTTCGACACCGGATACTGCAGCTTCTCGAACAGGATGTGCCCCAGCTGCTGCGGCGAGTTGATATTGAACTCCGTCCCCGCCTCGGCATAGATGCGCGTCTCCAGCTCCGCGAGCTGCTTCCCCATCGTCTGCGACATCGAATGCAGCAGCGCGACGTCGATGCGAATGCCGCGCGCTTCCATGCGCGAGAGCACGGGAATCAGCGGCAGCTCGATCGTCTCGTAAATCTTCTCGAGCTCCGCGTCGCGATGCAGCTCCGGCTCGAGCATGTCGCGCAAACCGATCGCGACGTCGGATCGCTCGCCGAGGTATTGGAGATAGGGGCTGAGCGGCGAGGAACCGACTTCGTGATCGATCTCGAACAGCGACGCCGTCTTCGCGACGTCTTTGCGCGATGAGAGATCGAGCTTCAGCCGGTCGCGCGCGATGTTGCCGAAGGCATGACTCGGCAGACCGGGATTGAGGACGTACGAGAGGATCATCGTATCGGCGAAACGTGCCGGCACCGGCCAGCCGTTCGTGGCGAGCCGGCGCATCTGCAGCTTCACGTCGTGCGCGATGAACTGTCGATCGGATTCGAGGAGCGCGCGCAGCGCGGCGGTCAGCTCCGCGTTTCCGCCGACGTTTTCCGCGATCGGCACGATGAGCGAATCGGCTGGCTTCGACGACAGCGAGATCGCCATCGGACCGTCGAAACCTTCCGGCGTTACCGGCTCGACCCAGAGCGCGATCGGCTCGTTGTTCGCTGCGAGCTCGCTCAGATCGTCGGCGCTCGCGGCGACGCGATAGTCGCGCTCGACCGGCGGCGCATCCGGCATGAACTCCTGCATCAGCGACGCGAACTCGAGCCGCGAGAAAACGTCGTGCAGTTTCGCGCGATCGGGCTCCTGCCGCGTGAGCGTGGTGAAGTCGATGTAATCGACGCTGATGTCGCACTTGATGCGCGCGAGGTCGCGCGACATGAACGCTTTGTCGCGATGCTCTTCCAGTTTCTTCCGCTGCGCCGGCTTCAGCTCGTCGAGATGTTCGTAGACGCCTTCGAGCGATCCGTATTGCTGGATGAGCGCCTTCGCGCCCTTCTCGCCGATGCCGGGAACGCCAGGAATGTTGTCGATGGCATCGCCCCAGATCGCCATCACGTCGACGACCTTGTCGGGCGCGAGTCCAAATGCCTCCGCGGCACCTTTCTCGTCGTACATCACTTCGCGGCCGGTGTGAAAGAAGCGGATGCCGGGACCGACGAGCTGAAAGAAATCTTTGTCCGACGTGGCGAGCACGACGTCGTAACCGCGATCGCGCGCGGCGCAGGCGAGCGAACCGATGAGATCGTCGGCTTCCCAGTCAGTAACGCCGATGACCGGGATCCGAAACCCGTCGAGCACTTCATTGACGAGCGGCAGCTGGACGGAAAGATCGTCCGGCATCGGACGACGATCTTTCTTGTAATCGGCGTACGCGTCGTGACGCTCCTTCGCGCTGCCGATGTCGAACGCCACCGCGATGCAGTCCGGCGAGAAATCCTTCAGCAGCTTTTTCAGCGTCTGCGTGAAGCCATAGACCGCGTTCGTCGCCAGCCCGGAGGAGTTCGTCAGACCGCGAATCGCGAAGTAGGAACGGTAGACGTTGTTCGAACCGTCGATGATGAAAAGGGTAGGACGCTTTTCGGGCATTTGCGGCGGCGATTATAGGTGCTGAGTGCTGAGTGCTGAGTCAAAACCTTGATTTCTCTCAGCACTCAGCACTCTGCACTCAGCACAGTGGGGTAAAAACACTAACGGAGCCTTTCGGCTCCGTCGTGTACTTCGGGCTGGACCGCTGCGGCCAGTTGGTGGGGTTCAAGGAAGCTTTAAGAAAAATCGTCCAAAATCGGTCCAATAGTTAGGAGGGAGCCCGCAGCGGCCACTGAGCGCGGATTAGTTGGGTTGGATCCGCGCAGCGGTTTCAAGCTCTCCAGCGAAACCTTCATCGTGCCGCTCCTTTCTGCACGGCTCACGCCAACTTGTGAAGAAAGGCACTAACGGGCTCCGAACGTCGCGGCTGGCGAGCGCCACCGTTCGCCGGAGCGCTGGAAATAGCTGCATTTAGATGCACTTGGGACATTTCCTGCGGAGTTCCGTCCCGACTATCCAGCCGTCCAGGAGCGCGGTAAGTTTTGCCGTCCGCGACGGCCGCGTTGCAATTCTTATCCATTGCCCGGCGGAAAAACCTTGCACCCGGCACTGTTCAGACCGCCGGCGTCCGGTATCGTTTCCGTGTGAAGACGCGCGCAGAAGCCCTCGCTCTCCTCCATCGATACACGCATACCGATTCGCTGCGGAAGCACGCGCTGTCGGTCGAGCGCGCCATGCAGGCGTGCGCGCGGAAGTTTGCTCCCGACGAAGATCCGGTCCGCTGGGGCATGGCCGGACTGCTCCACGATTTCGATTACGAGCAGTTTCCGAACGCCGATCAGCATCCGTATGTCGGCTCGAAGATCCTCGAGGAAGAAGGATTCGACGAGGAGCTGCGCCGCGCCATCATGGGACACGCGCCATACACCGGCGTCGCGCGCGACACGCTGATGGCGAAAGCGCTTTTCGCCTGCGACGAGCTCTGCGGATTCCTCACCGCCTGCGCGCTCGTGCAACCGTCGAAGCAGCTCGCCGATGTGAAGCCGTCATCGGTGAAGAAGAAGCTGAAGGACAAAGCGTTCGCGCGCACGGTCAGCCGCGACGACATCTACAACAGCGTCGCGGAGCTCGGCGTCGATCTCGAAGAGCACATCACGTTCGTCCGCGATGCGCTGCTCGCCGCTCACGACGAGACGGTTGCGACCTGAAGCGCGTTGAGATCGGCCAGCAGTTTGTCGACGGAGATCCCGTACGCCACGCCGACCTCCTCGAGCGTTTCGTCGACGCGCGAGACGCAGTTCGTGCAGCCGTTGAGGTGATACGCGGCGAACACCCAGCGCGCGTGCGGGTGTGCGGCGAGCGCATCGCCGACCGTCATCTCTTTCGTGAAACCGTTCGTCACCGGACGATTTTATAGAATGCGGCGCGTGAAGGTTCGACTCCTCTGCTTCGCGGTCCTCCGCGACATCACCGGCCGCGCGGAAACCGAGCTCGAGCTCGCCGACGGAACGCGCGCGAGAGACGTCTGGCAGTCGCTGCGCGCGCAACACGGCCAGCTCGCCGCGTACGAGCTCCCGCCGATGACGGCGATCAACGAAAGCTACGCGTCGCCGGATCAGCTGCTGCGCGACGGCGACGAGCTGGCGTTCATTCCGCCGGTGGCGGGGGGATGACTCACCTCACCGACTCACCGATCGACGCCCGCGCGCTCGTCGCGCAGGTCATGCGTCGCTCGGACGGCGCGTACGTTCTCTTCGAAGGAGTCATTCGCAATCATCACGATGGCCGCGCGGTCGAGTCGATCTTCTACGACGCCTATCGTCCGATGGCGGAGAAAGAGATCGCGCGCATCATCGATGACGTCGCGCGCGAATTTCCTCACGCGGCGATCGCGGTCGTGCATCGTCTCGGATTGCTGCACGTCGGCGATTCATCGATCGCGATCGTCTGTTCTTCGCCGCATCGCGGCGAGTCGTTCGGCGCCTGCCGCGCGCTGATCGATCGCATCAAGCAAACGGTCCCGATCTGGAAAAAAGAAAAAGGGCCGGATGGCGAGGAGTGGGTCGGATGGCAGAAGTAGTCGCCGTTCCCGCCGCGAGCGTGCTCGTGTTGCGCGACGCTCCACTGGAAGTGCTGATGATGCGACGCCGCGCCGACGCCAGCTTCGTTCCCGACGCGTGGGTGTTTCCCGGCGGCGCGGTCGATGAAGAAGATCGCGCGCTCGGCGATGGTTCGGAACTTACGACGATGCGCATCGCGGCGGCGCGCGAGCTGTTCGAAGAGACCGGAGTCTGGCTCGGCGCGCCGCTCACCGAATCGCAGCGTGAGAAGTCGTTCGCGGAACTGCTCGCGGAATCGCCGATCGATTTCGAGCAGCTCGTCTGGACGTCGCACTGGATCACGCCGTTCGGCGTCCCGAAACGTTTCGATACGTGGTTCTTTCTGACGCAGGTCTCGCGCGACGTCGTCGCGACCGCCGCCGAAGCAGAAGCGGTGGAGCTGGCGTGGATTGCGCCGGCAGACGCGCTCGCACAGAGGAAAGAACTGCGGCTCGTCTTCCCGACGATCAAGAACCTCGAGGCGATCGTCGATTTCAAGACATCCGCGGAGCTCATCGACTCGCGACGCGGCGCCGACATTCAGCCGATTCAGCCGCTCATCGCCGACGGCAGGATTCGGATGCCATGAAGATCCGCAGCATCACCGCGCCGAATCCCGGTCCATTCACGCTGACCGGCACGCACTCATGGCTCCTCGGCGACACCGCGATCATCGACCCGGGCCCCGCGATCGATTCGCACATCGCCGCGATTATCGAAGCGATGCCGCGCCTCGACACGATCTTCATCACGCATCGTCACGACGATCACGCGCCCGCCGCGTTGCCGCTGAAACAGGCCACCGGCGCACGCATCATCGCGCCGCTCGACATCGCCGACGTTCGCGTCGCCGGCGGCGAAGCGTTCGACATCGAAGGCGAGTCGCTCGAAGCGATCGCCACTCCCGGCCACACGCGCGAGCACATCTGCTACCTCACCTCGACCGGCGCTCTTTTCACCGGCGACACGATCCTCGGCGAAGGAACGACCGTGATCTTTCCGCCCGACGGCGACATGGGCGATTACTTCCGCTCACTCGCTACGTTGCGCGCGCGCAATCCGCGGCGCATTCATCCCGCACACGGTCCGACGCGCGATGACGCCGTCGCACTGATCGACGAATACATTGCCCATCGACTGGAGCGCGAACGCCAGCTCATCGATGCTCTCGGAGATGGCGCGAAATCGACCGCCGAGTTGCGCAAGCAAATCTATCCGCAACTCGATGAGCGACTGCATCGCGCGGCGGAACTGCAACTGACCGCGCACCTCGTGAAGCTGCAACAGGAAGGGAGAGTTCGTGAAGATTCGGGCCGTTATCTTCGCGCTGCTGATGAGTAGCGCTGTCGTTGCGTCTGACCTGCCCCGTACAGTCGCGGAGACGAGCAACTACACGTCGACATCGCGCTACGAAGACGTGCGCGCGTTCATCTCCGCAATCCAGGCGAGCGATGCCGACGTGCGCGTCG
>JAOBAU010000013.1 GCA_025463165.1 Acidobacteriota bacterium
TCCATGAAGTCGGCGCCATCGCCGCCGTGTACGTGGACGTCGATGAATCCCGGCGCGAGCACGCCGTGTACGACCTGCGCGCCGGCAGGCGGATGCGCTTCGTGCGCGACGTCGACGATCACTTCACCCGCGTTCGTAACGAGCATCGATTCGCGCACCGCGCCATCGACGAAAACGCGTCCCCAGAGTTGCGTCGTCACAGGCTGATCTTCCCCAGCACCGTCGGCCGGCCGCCGGTTGCGCCGGTGATGTTCGTGTTCATGCCGGCCACCGCATCGTTGCCGATCACCGCAAGCGCGATCGCTTCTTTGGCGTTGCTGTCGATGCCGAGGTCTTCGTGCGAGATCAGCCGCGCATTCGGCAGCCGCTCGCGCAACATCTTCATCAGCGTCGGATTTTGTGAGCCGCCGCCGCCGACGACAACCTCATCGACCGCGCCGCGCGGAAAAATGAAATCGCGATACGCCCGGGCAATGCTCTCCGCCGTCAGCGCCGTCGCGGTCGCAATGAGGTCCTCGATCTTCACGCCCTGAGCCTCGGTCATGATTCGCCGCGCAAATTGCACGCCGAAGTGCTCGCGCCCGGTCGTTTTCGGCGGCGCTTTCGTGAAGTAAACGTCGTCGAGCCACGCCTCCAGCAGGCCATGCACGATGTTTCCGCGCGCGGCGAGCGCTCCTTCCCGATCGAACTTCATCGCGCCGCCGGTCGCAACTTCGGCGAGCGCATCGATGACCATGTTTCCCGGCCCGGTATCGAACGCGATGACGTCATCCGGCGTTGCGGCCGGCGGCAGATAGGTGACGTTGCCGATGCCGCCGATGTTCTGAATGCAGCGGCCGAGTTTTTCATCGCGCAGCAGCACCCAGTCCGCGTACGCGATGAGCGGCGCGCCCTGACCGCCGGCGGCGACGTCGCGCACGCGCAGATCGCCGACCGTTGTGATGCCGGTGCGCTCGGCGATGACGGCGCTCTGGCCGATCGCGAACGTCGAGCGCGTCACGAGCGGATGATCGAGCCACGGAATGTCGCTGGTCTCGACGACCGGCTCCGGATCGTGCCAGACGGTTTGTCCGGTGGTGGCGACGATGTCGACGTCTTCGCGTTTTCGTCCGTGGTCGCGCAGCAAGCGATCGACGGCGGCAGCGAACAGTTCGCCGAGCAGAAAATCGAGCTGGCAGATCGCATCAATGCGCGCTTCTTTCGGATTGAAAAGACGGAAGACTTTCGCGCGCAGCGCGGGCGGAAACGGGTAGCTGTCGAACGCCAGCAGTTTCACGCGCGCGGTCGCGCCGTGGCCGGTGATCTCGACGAGCGCGGCGTCGATGCCGTCGACTGACGTGCCGGACATCAGGCCGACGACGAGCCGCGATTCTTTCACCGCGATGTGCAGCAGGCGGCCGATGCGGCTCAACTTTCGAGGACCTCGCGCAGGTTGCCGCGATGCGCGTCGAGCAGTTCGCGCGCGGCATCGGCTGTCAGTTTTTTCTTCGCGATGACGGTGGCGAGTTTCACGTTGCCGTCCGCTTCGCGAATGGCCTGCGCGGCCATCGGTCGCGTGACGTGCGCGGCCAGCTCGACCATCCGCACGGCGCGGCTGCGCAGCTTTTCGTTGGTGGCCGGCATGTCGATCATCAGGTTCGAGTAGCAGTGGCCGAGGCGGATCATGACGCCGGTGGAGAGCGTGTTCAGGACCATCTTTTGGGCGGTGCCGCTCTTCATGCGCGAGGAGCCCATCACGACTTCGGGACCGGTCGGCGTGACGATGGCGATGTCGACTTCGCGCGCGAGCGGCGAGCCGATGACGGACGTGACGCCGACGGTGAGCGCGCCGAGCATGTTCGCGCGTCGCACGGCGGCGACCGTGTACGGCGTCGTACCCGAGGCCGCGATGCCGACGACCGCGTCTTCCGCTTTCACTTCGCGATTGACGATCTCGATCGCGGCGTCTTCATCATCCTCGGCGCCTTCCGCGGCGGCGAAGTAGGCGCGCTCGCCGCCGGCCATCAATACGCGGACGAGTGACGGATCGATGCCGTACGTCGGCGGGAGCTCGGATGCGTCGAGCATCGCGATGCGGCCGCTCGTGCCGGCGCCGGCGTAGAAGAGACGTCCGCCATGTTCGAGACGTCCGGCGATCTCGTCGATGGCGCGCGCGATCCGTTCCGCCTCGGCGGCGACCGCGGCCGCAACGAGCGCGTCCTGCTCCTGAATGATGCGAACGATTCCGAGCGACGACTGGCGATCGATGTCGAGGCTCGCATCGAGCCGATCCTGGCTCATCGCGGGAACGATATCATCGGAGCGCATGGCCACTTCCCTCATGCAGAAACTCCGCCTCGCATGGCGCGGCTGGCAGCGGCGACGCGAAGAGAGTCAGCAGGAGTTCGTCGCGCGCAATGCGGGCTGGGCCGCCGCGACTCCATCTCCCGCGCCTGTTGCGCGACCGGCGGACGCGGCCACGACCTCGATCGATCGCGACGGTTTGCAGTGCGCATATCTCGATGAGTCGGGACAGATCGCCTACTACCTCGACATCGAAAGCGGCGAAGTCGTCGACGTGCGCGACGGTGCCGCGCTCGCCGCTCCGCGTTATCTGCGCGTGCCGACGCGAACAGTCACGACGGAAGACGCCGACCGGCGCGCGTTCGTCGAACAACTGGAACCCGGCGATCGGCGTGAAGAGCTGGCGCGACGCGTCGACGCGCCGGAAGCATTCCGTCGCGTGCTGTCGCAGGATCGCGCGCTCGAGAAATCCTGGTACAACTTCAAGAACGATCGCGCCAACGCCGCCATCGATGAGTGGCTGCAGAAACAAAAACGCCGCGCTCGATGAGCGCGGCGTTGGCTTGATTGGCGGGATCAGAACTTAAGGAAGCGGAAAGGGAACGTAGTTCGTCTGCGGAACCGGGACGATCTCGACGACCTGCAGCTCGGGATAAAACATGTCGAACTGCTCGCGGCGTTTCTCGTCAGGCTTCGAAGCGCTTTCGCTTCTGCCCTCTTCGATCCATTCTTCTCCGTCGAAAACCCACATAGCGTGTCCTTTCCGACTACATACGCGATTCCCGCGTACAGGGTTTGGTAGTTCAAAGGTGCTGCCACATGCGCTCGCGAGAAACCGCGAGGATTCAGAATGACTTACGCGGACGAGTCCGCGGCGTTACAAAACGGTGTGTCCTCGATTCTGTTCAGTGTCGTCCGGTGGCGGGGGCGGTTTCGCGCTTCAGATGCTCGCGCAGCTGGAGATACGCCCGACCGCGATGAGACGTTGAATCTTTCTCCACGGCGGTCATTTCGGCGAATGTTTTGTTCGTGCCGTGCGGCTGGAACCACGCGTCCCAGCCGAAGTGTTTCTCGCCGCGCGGCTCGACGATGATGTCACCGCTCACTTCGCCGAGGAAGATGTGCGGCTGTTCGCCGTCCCAGTACGCGACGCAGCATTGCGCTTTCGCGGAACGGTTGAGCAGCGCGTAGGCGATGGCGCCGAGTCCCTGTCCGCCGGCCGCTTCGAGCAGCCATTTCACATACGGTCCGGGAAAATTGCCGAGCTCGTCGAAGCCGAGCGAGACGTCCTCGACCACGAGCCGTCCGTAGCCTTTCGTGCGCGCGACTTCGAGTTTGTAGCGGGTAATGTCTTCGACGCCGGCGGCCTGAATCTCCGGCAGCGAAAGTGAAACGCGAAGCAGCGGCATGCCGAGGATGCGCTCGGCTTCGATCGCTTTGTTCGGGTTCGATGAGACGAGAATCAGCTTGTCGCGGTCTGTCACGCGGCGGATTCTACTGCGGACCGATCGCGATCACCGGAGCGCGTCGTTCGACCATTCGGCGCGGAAGGCGCGAATCGATCGAGTGAGTCGCATCTTGAGATGATCGGGCGCTTCCACGCGTGCGATGCGCTTCTGGACGAACGAGCGAAGTTTGCGTGCGATCTTCGCGCGCTGCTCGCATTCGGGACAGAGGTTGAGGTGGCCGCTGAAGTCCTGCTGTTTCTTTTCGCCGAGCTGCCCATCCAGGAAAAAGTAAACGACGCGCTTCACATCGTTACAAAGCATCAGGCGATCTCCGCATTCGAATTGGCCATCCTGTTCGTTGATTCGGAACTGGAAACTCACTATGCGGAATTCCTGCCGGCGGCCACGGGCCGCTGCGTTGGTTGGCCAAGCCTCGGCGCAGCTTCGTCCGAAAAGAAACGGCCGCGCCGGTTGCCCGGCGCGGCCGCGAGGTTTGTGATGATGTGAGTGCTATTCGACTTCGAACTGCTCTTCCTCTTCTTCTTCGTCGACCTCGAGCTCGAACTCTTCGTCGAGATCGCCGGCGAAGAGGACTGCTTCTTCGTTCTCTTCCGGCTCGGCAACTTCCGGCTCGTCGTCCGACGTTTCCTTCTTCTTGCGGCCCTTCGTCTCGTCTTTGCGCGAGCGCATCTTGGCCGGCTCGGCGCCGCCGCGAATGTAGCCGTACTTGCGCGCGTACTCGAGCAGCGTCCGCTCCAGCATCTTCCGGCCGCGATAGAGACGCGACATGACGGTGCCGACGGGGCAGTCGAGAATCTCAGCGATCTCTTTGTACGAGAAGCCTTCGATGTCGGCGAGCAGCACGACCATCTTGTAATCGTGCGGCAGCGAGTCGAGGGCGCGCTTGACGTCCTCGTCCATCATGTCCTGGAAGATCTCGCTCTCCGGATCCTTGATGAGGTCCGGCGCGTTCTTCTGGATGACCCGCTCGTACGACTCTTCGATCTCCGAGAAGTCGATCTTGTGCGGAGTCAGCTTCTTCTTCCGGTAGTTGTTGATGAACGTGTTCTTCATGATCTTGAAGAGCCACGCTTTGAAGTTCGTACCTTCTTCGAACTTGTCGTAGTACTTGTACGCCTTCAGGTACGTTTCCTGGACGAGATCCTCCGCGTCCTCGGAGTTCCGCGTCATGCGGTAGGCCGTGTTGTAGAGCGAGTCGACGTACGGCATCGCTGCCCGTTCGAAGTCCCAGCCCTGCTCGTGCGGTTGCGCTTCTGCTGCGCTCTTCATGATCTCTCCCGTGGTGTCACGCGTCGAAAATGCTTAAGTCGTGCCGCTTCCAGAGTTAGATGCAGCAACGATTGCGAAGGTTACCGGTCGCTACGTGATGGGCGCCGGAGCCCTTCAGTTCCTGAGACTTACGCTCGAGGGAGCGAAAATGTTGAAGACGAAGCGGCGACGGGTGCGTTACCCGCCGCGTCATCGTCACCGGACACGGTTGTCCTCGAAAGCGATTGTCGTCAATGAATTTACTACGGTCGACTGGAGGGAAAAGCTGGCAAAACGGTTGTGAACATCCGGTGAACAGCCTGAATTCCCGACGCGAAGTGTAGCACCGGTTAGTGCGGCGTGCAAGAGTTTCTATTCCCGGTAGATCGACAAGAGTGTCTCATACGCCCGCGTGATCTCGATGAAACGCGCCGCCGCGCTCGTCTGCGCTTCCTCCGGCTGATCGTGGAAACGATCGGGATGATGGAGTGCCGCCAGCCGCCGGTACGCGGAGATGATCGCCTGTCGCGACGGTGCTCCTCCAAGCTCCAGAACACGGAGCAATTCCGCGGTGCCGCCCGGCTCGCGCGCGAAGAAGGTCGTCATGCCGCCGCCTGCGCGATCGGCTGCAATCGGCCGGCTGTTCTTCGCGTGATCGATGTACGAGAAGCCGTACTGCTCGCGCAGCCGCGCCAGCGCATCGGTTTGAAAACCGAGCGCGAAGCTGAGATCGAGGAGCGCCGAGTACTGGCGAAGCGGCACCGGAGTCGTCCGCGTGGCGATGAGCTGCACAGCCGTTTCCAGGAGCCATTCGCGCTGCTGCGGTTGTGCGAGTTGCCCGAAGCGCGCGCCCCAGCTGGCGATGTCGATGCCGGCCGTCATCGGCGCGGCGACTCCCGCACGCCGCCGCACGTCGCGCATCGCGTCATCGGACGTGGAGCCGCCGAGGAGCATGACGTTGTAGAGGATGGACGCTGCGAGGTGGTTGCGATCGGACGCCGCCGCCCGCGGCTGGCCGGTATGGTCGTCCTCGCGCTGCGCGATCGTGACCGCCGTCAGGACGAAGATCGCGATCGCGCAACCGCCGGCGATCATCACGATGACGGCGATCAGCTCCATGGTGGCGGTATCTTAGTCGCCGTGCACGACACTGCGGATCTCGTTCATGAGCTCGAAGCGCGTTTCGGCGATCATCCCGTTCGCCGCTTTCTCGACTTCCACATCCTCGAGCTCGGCGCCGATCGCTGCGTGATGTCGGTCTCATTCAAGCCGGAGTTCGACAACACGACCGGCGCGATTCATGGCGGCGTGCTGGCGATGCTCGCCGATACGGCAGTCGCCGTCGCGCTGTCGACGAGCTGGAACGGACGTATGGATTTCGCGACGTCGAATCTCAACATTCATTACCTGCGGCGCGCCATCACGGCCGTCACCGCCACCGCGACGATCATCAAGAAAGGCTCGCGCATCTGCGTCGGCTCGTGCGACATCCATGATGCGGAAGGAAAGCTCGTCGCGACGGCAATCGGTGACTTCGTTTTACTGAGTCAGTAGCGCGTCGATGGCGTCGAGCTTTTCGCGCAGGGCACCGTCACTGAGCGCCGCGACGGAACCGTCGATATCGATTTCATCATCGATGCTCACCCAGCTGCGGCAGCCGGCGTACTCCGGTTTCGCGGCGATGCGCGTCGGTTTTGCGAGACGCATCGTTCGGACGCCGAGGATGTGCAGCGCCTGATCGGCGCGAAAGGAGTAGCGGGCGATGAGCGTGTCGTGCGGGAAGACGACATGCGGCTCGAGACGAAACAGCGCATCGAGCTCGCGCACGCGCCAGGTGCGGACGACTTCGCACCAGTGCGTGATGTCGACCGTGCTGTTGTCCGGCGCCGCGTCGGGCTGATGAAAATAGGTCGGGTAGAGATAGAAGCGTTCCGCTTCGACACCGAAGGTCGGATCGGCGATGCCGCCTTTGCGAATGAGGATGACCTGCTCGCCGCTGCCAAGCGATTCAATCGCCGACGCCCACTCTTTCAGCGAGGTGTGATTGGCGAGCTTGTTCACGGCCGATACGTGACCGAGTTGACCGGTCCTTCCCAGATCGTGATGGCGGTGACGAGCGCGTTCTCGTCCGCGACCGCCGCGCCGAGCTCGCGCGCGAACCACTGCGCGATGTTCTCGGCGCTCGGATTGATCTCGTCGAACGGCGCGACGTCGTTGATGCAGCCGTAGTCGAGCTTCTTCGCCAGCGCTTCGAGCTTGCGTTTGGCGCTGACGAAATCGACGGCGATGGCGTCGTCGTCGATTCCGCCGCTGCGCGCGGCGAGGTCTGCTTCCACCTTGTACGAGTGACCGTGCAGCGGTTCGGAGATCCCGCGGTACTCGCGCAGAAAGTGCGCGGCTTCGAATCGCGCTTCGACGCGGACGCTGAACTGAGTGGTCATGCGGAGGGAAAGATCTCGGCGATGACGTCATCGGCGACGCCCAGGGCGCGCAGCTCGTCGGCCGTTGATTGGGAGCGGAGGAGCTCGCGCGCGCGGCGATCGTCCCAGCAATCGGTCGGATTGTTTCCGGCGGCGAGCTCGATGAGTGTGCGGATGGTGCGCTCGCGGTCGTCAGGGGCGGTCACGGCCGAAGTGTACAATGCGCGCCGATCCCAATGCCGCTGCCCAAAAGCGTCGTTTGCCCCGCCTGCAAGAAACTACATCCTGACGGATGGAAGCGCTGCCCGTACTGCGGCCACGATCCTCTGCGCGCGAAACTCGAGGCGCAGGGCCGCAAGTTCATGCAGAAGAAACTGCAGGAGTTCGATCAGCGCGCCGGCCGCGTCGCCGCGAAAGCACGCCCGCCGCGTCCGGAAGGACGCCCGCAGCAGGTGCGCGGCGAGAAAGCGCAGCAGCCGCGTGAAGGCCGCGAACAGCGTCATCAGCAGCGCAATCAGCGTCCGGCCGCGCAGAAACCGCCGCAACAACAGCAGCAACAGCCCGCGGGTGAGCAACAGCCGCGCGGCCGAAATCGTCGTCGCCGCCGTCGCGGCGGAGCCGGTGGTGGTGCAGAAGCCGCGACAGCAACCCCGGCCGTTCAGCCGCCGCAGCAACAGCCGCAACCCCCGCGCGAGCCACGTCCGCCGAAGCCGGAAGGTGAAGGTGGCGGAGGAGCCTCGAAACGCCGCCGCCGTTTCCGCCGCCGCCGTCCGGGCGGTGGTGAGGGCGGCCCCCCACCCGCCGGCAGTTAGGTTGGGGTAACTATGGGGTCACATCTAAAAAGTTAAGTTAAGCCACGGCTTAACTTAACTTTTTAG
>JAOBAU010000029.1 GCA_025463165.1 Acidobacteriota bacterium
GTCCGTCAGGGCTTCGAGTGCGGCATCGGCATCGAACGTTTCCAGGACATCAAAGTCGGCGACATCATCGAGGCGTTCCGCATCGAGAAGACCGCCGGCACGCTTACGCAGTAGCAGGCATGCGGCATGGGGCATGAGGTATGAGTGAAAAGCTCGTACCCATGCCTCATGCCTCGCTACTCAAGCCTCTCTCACCATGATCGTCTGCGTCGCACTCTTCGAGCTTCACATCCCGTTCGCGCAGAGTCTCAAGGACAAGCGGACGGTGGTGAAGAGCCTGCGCGAGAAGCTGCGCCATCGCTTCGAGCTTTCGGCGGGCGAGGTCGGGCTGCACGATTCGCATCAGCGCTCGCGCATGGGGCTGTCGTTCATCGCTCTCGATGATGCCGGCGCCGACGCGATGATGGATCGCATCCTCGCGTTCGTCGAAACGAACAGCGACGCCACGCTCACCGGATGGACGAGCGAAAAGCTCGACTTCGACGAAAGCGTCACGCTCGGCGTTCCGCACTTTTCCTGACGCGGCGCAGCGCGTTAACAAACGCGGAGCGCGCAACGTCTTTGCGATGCCGATGACCGTGCGCACAGCTTCCGATCGCGATCCGCGCTGCGACGCCGACCTCGTGCACGCCACGCGGCGGCGCGACTCCGGAGCGTTCGAAGCGCTTTACGCGCGCTATGCGCCCGTCATCCACGGCATCATCCTCGGCAGACTGGCGGCGCACGACGCGGACGACGTCGTGCAGAACGTCTTCATCACTGCGCTGACGAAACTCGAATCGCTGCGCGAGCCGGCGGCGTTCGCCGGATGGATCTGTCGCGTCGCGCGCAACGCCGCGGAAGATTTCCGGCGCGGGAGCGGGGATACGTTGCAGCTCGATGAGGAGTACGCATCGCGCGCGACGCAGTCGCAATCAGCGGAAGCGGCCGCCGCGCTCGCGGCGATCCGCGCGCTGCCGGAGGCGTATCGCGAGACGCTGATGCTGCGCCTCGTCGAAGGGATGACCGGCGCGGAGATCGCAGAGCGCACCGGACTGACGCCCGGCTCCGTCCGGGTCAATCTGCATCGCGGCATGCACTTGCTGCGCGACGCGCTGGAGAAGCGGCCATGAACGACGACTATCTCTGGGATCGCAGCGGCGAGCCCGATCCGGCGACGCGGCGACTCGAAGAGTTGCTCGTTGTGTACCGGTACAAAGAGTCGCCTGTACCAGTACAACAGACGCGTCGTCGGTCTGCACTTCGCTGGCTCGCCGCCGCGGCGATGATCGCCATCGGCATCATCATCTTCGCGCGGACGACGGCGCGTAACTCCTGGCGCGCGACCGTCCTCTCCGGGAATGCACCGACTCGTGTGTTGCGAACGGGCGAAGAGCTGAATACACATGACGCGCGCGTACGTCTCGAATCACGCGCAATCGGTTCGATCGAGCTCGCGCCGGGCACGAAGCTGATTCTCGCGGAGAACGGCGAACGGCTCCATCGGCTCTCGCTCATCTACGGCTCGCTGCACGCGCGCACGACCTCCGCGCCCGGACTCTTCGTCGTCAACACCGCCTTCGCAAACGCCGTCGATTTCGGTTGCGAGTACACGCTGACGATCAACAACGACGGCAGCGGACTGCTGCGCGTCACCGCCGGCTGGGTCGAGCTCGAGAATTCCAGACAGTCGCTCGTGCCGCGCGGCGCGGCGGCGACCATCCTCGCCAGCGGCGAGCTGACCGCACCGTACTTTGAAAATGCAGCGCCCGAACTGCGCGACGGCGTCGTCACCTTTCAGAGCGTGCGCGGTCCGGCGCGAACGACGGCGCTCATCAACGTGCTGCGCCACGCACGGAAACGCGATGCGCTCACGCTCATCAACCTCTTCTCACGCGCGAATCCTGCCGAACGGCTGTACATCTTCGATCGCCTCAACGAGCTCGTCCCGGCGCCGCCCGGCCTCCGTCGCGATGACGTGCTCGACTGGAACGCCCGCACCACCGAGCCGTGGTGGCCGTCCGTCGTCAAAGCGGCTCGCGTTCCGCCGATCGAAAAGAAGGGGAAGCCGGGATGGTGGTAAGCGGTTTATGCTGAGCGCCGCCGCATGAAACAAACACGAAGAACCGCACAGGTAGGCCAGTCGATCCGCGACGCTCTCGTCGAGGTGCTGCGCCGCGACCTCAAAGACCTTTCGCTCGGACTCGTCTCGATCAACAGTGTGGACGTCAGTCCAGACCTGCACTTCGCCCGCGTCTTCATCACCGGCTTCAAAGAAGAAGAAGCGATCGCGGCGGTCGAACAACTGCAGCAGCGAAAGGGACGCATCCGCTCGATGCTCGGGCAGCGCATCCACCTCCGCTACACTCCCGAGCTCGACTTCCGTTACGACGAGACCGCGATGCGCGCCAGCCGCATCGAATCAATCCTCCAGCAGGTCATCCCGAAAGAAACGAATGACGACGACAACACAACAGCGAACGACGACGAGCCAGAGTCCTGACGCCGCCGCGGCGGAAGTCGCGCAGCGCATCCGCGACGGTCACTTTTTACTTATCACCTCGCACCGCAATCCCGATGGCGACGCCCTCGGCAGCGGCATCGCGCTGCAGGGATTGATTCGCAAGATGGGGAAGGAAGCGCGCGTCATCGTGCGCGACGGTTTCGCGAAACCGCTGCACAACATCCCCGGTGCGAATGAAGTGACGGTGTCGGATCTGCTGCCACACGATTACCCGCGCGCGTAGGACGCATTCTTCACCATGGA
>JAOBAU010000056.1 GCA_025463165.1 Acidobacteriota bacterium
GACGCCGCTCGCGCCGACGTTTCCGTATGACGTGAGCAAAGCGTGCAGCGATCTGATCGCCGGCAGTTACGCGACGACGTTCGGACTGCCGGTCGCGATCACGCGCTGCGGAAACTTCTATGGCGGCGGCGATCTGAACTGGAGCCGCATCGTGCCGGGCACGATTCGCTCGATCGTTCGCGGCACGCCGCCGGTCATTCGTTCCGATGGCCAATACGTTCGCGACTACTTCTACGTCGAGGACGGCGCCGCGGCCTACATGCTGCTCGCCGAAAAGCTGGCCGGCGATCACGCGCTCGTCGGCGAAGCGTTCAACTTCTCCAACGAACAGCGCGTCACGGTGCTCGAGCTCGTGCAGCGGATCATCGAGCTGATGGGCTCGACCCTGCAGCCGGAAGTGCGCAACGAAGCATTCAGCGAGATTCGCGAGCAGACGCTGGATGCGACGAAGGCGCGCGAGATGCTCGGCTGGCGGCCGCTCTTCTCGCTCGACGACGCTCTCCGCGCCACCATCGACTGGTACCGCAACTTCCTCGGCGCATGAGCACGAAGTTCACCACCCGCACGACCTGCCGCTCGTGCGGCAGCAGCGCGCTCGAACCGGTACTCTCGCTCGGCGAAACGCCGCTCGCAAATGCGCTCGTCACCGATCCGGACGAAGCCGACGAGCGCGTGCCGCTCGACGTCGTGTTCTGCCGCGACTGCACGCTCGTGCAGATCACCGAAGACGTCGCGCCCGAGGTACTGTTCCGCGATTACGTTTACTTCTCGTCGTTCTCCGATACCGCGGTCGAGAACGCGCGTGGCATCGCGGAGCGGTTGATCGCGGAGCGAAGCCTCGATGATGAATCGCTGGCGATGGAGCTGGCGAGCAACGATGGCTATCTGCTGCAGCATTACCGCCGGCGCGGCGTGCCGGTGCTCGGCATCGAGCCGGCGCGCAACATCGCGGAGGTCGCGCGGCGGAAAGGGATTGAAACGATCGATGAGTTCTTCACGCGTGAGCTGGCCGAAACGCTGGCCGGTCGCGCGGACGTCGTGCACGCCAACAACGTTCTCGCGCACGTCGCGGACGTGAACGGCTTCGTCGCCGGCATCGCGACGGTGCTGAAAGACAGCGGAGTGGCATCGATTGAAGTGCCGTACGTGCGCGAGATGATCGAGCTCCTCGAATTCGACACGATCTATCACGAGCATCTCTGCTACTTCTCGCTGACCGCGCTCGATACGCTTTTCGCGCGGCACGGGCTGACGATCGGCGCCGTCGAACAGATTCCGATTCACGGCGGCTCGCTGCGCTTCTTCGCCGGACGCGGGATGCCGCGCGCGCAATCGGTGAAGAGTCTGCTCGAAGAGGAACGCGAGTGGGGCGTTGCGACGAGCGATGCGTATCGGCGTTTTGGCGATCGCGTTCGCGCGTTGTGCGGTGAGCTGCGCGAAACGCTCGCGTCGCTCAAGAGCGAAGGAAAGAAGATCGCCGCGTACGGCGCCTCGGCGAAAGGAACGACGCTGCTCAGTTTCAGCGGCATCGGCGGCGAGACGCTTGATTTCGTCGCCGATCGCAGCACGGTCAAGCAGGGAAAGCGGACGCCCGGCACGCGGCTCGAAATCGTCGCGCCGGACGAGTTGCTGAAGCGCATGCCCGACTATCTGCTGCTGCTGACGTGGAACTTCGCCGACGAGATCATGCACCAGCAGGAGGAGTATCGCCGCCGCGGTGGACGCTTCATCATCCCGCTTCCGGAGGTCGCGATCGTCTGATGCGATTCGTCGAGACGCCGATCGCCGGTGCGTACGTGATCGAGCCGGAGCCGCTCGAAGACGAGCGCGGTTTCTTCGCGCGGATTCTCGATGCGGAGGAGTTCGCGAAACGCGGGCTCGTCGTTCCCTCCACGCAGTGGAGCGTGTCGCACAATAAGAAACGCGGCACGCTGCGCGGACTGCATTACCAGGCGGCGCCGCACGAAGAGGTGAAGCTCGTGCGCTGCACAGCCGGCGCGATCTTCGACGTCATCGCCGATCTCGCGACATCGCGCTGGTTCGGCATTGAGCTCTCCGCCGCGAATCGAAAATCGCTTTACGTGCCGCGAGGAATCGCACACGGATTTCAGACGCTGATCGATGATGCCGAAGTGATGTATGCGATCGATGGCGCGTACGTTCCGGCGTCGGCGAAGAGCGTGCGCTGGGACGACGAATCGCTCGCCATCGAATGGCCGATCGCCGATCCGGTGATGTCGGAGAAGGATCGATCGGCTCCCCTGCGGCTATCATGACCGGCGATGGAACCGAGAGATCCCGAACTCATCGCTGAGATGGCTGCCGACCCGGAAGTGCGAGAGCTGGCGCAGAAGTTTTTCGCCGCCATCACGGCGCGCCGTTACTCGTACAACTTCACCTGGCTCGGGCGTCCGATCATCCAGTATCCGCAGGACATCGTGGCCATGCAGCAGGTGATCTGGGACGTGCAGCCGGATGTGATCGTCGAGACCGGCATCGCCCACGGCGGATCGTTAATCTTCCATGCGTCGATGCTCGAGCTGATCGGCGGCGATCGGGAAGTGATCGGAATCGACATCGACGTCCGCGCACACAACCGCACCGCCATCGAAGCGCATCCGCTGGCGCGGCGCATTCGGATGATCGAAGGCTCGTCGATCGATGAGGCCATCGTGCAACAGGTCTTCGACGCCGTCGCGTCGCGCAAACGCTGTCTCGTCGTGCTCGATTCGAATCACACCCACGATCACGTGCTGCGCGAGCTCGAGCTCTATTCTCCGCTCGTTCGCGCGGGCAGCTATCTGATCGTGTTCGACACCGTCATCGAGCAACTGCCGGAAGATTTCTATCCCGATCGTCCGTGGTCGCGCGGAAACAATCCGATGACCGCGGTGAAGAAATTCATGGAGTCGAACGATCGCTTCGAGGTCGATCGCGAGCTCGAAGATTCGCTGCTGCTCACCGTCGCGCCGGGCGGATATCTCCGCTGCGTTCGCGACTGATCGCATGAAACGCGTTCTCGTTACCGGCGCCAGCGGTTTCATCGGGCGTGCGGTCGTGCCGTTGCTCGCGGCGCGCGGCTTCGAAGTCGAACGGTATCGCGGTGATCTCCTCGCCGATGATCCGACCGCCGCGATCGGCGCCATCCGCCCGACCCATCTGCTGCATCTCGCCTGGTACGCGGTGCCGGGCGATTACCGAACGTCGCCGCTCAACCTGCAGTGGCTCGATGCCAGCAAACGTCTCGTCGACGCCTTCGTGGCGGCGGGCGGGGAGCGGGCCGTAATCGCCGGTACTTGTGCGGAGTACGACTGGAGCGGCGGCGTCTGTTCCGAACAGACGACGCCGATCGCGCCGCGCGATATTTATGGAGAAAGTAAAGATGCTCTGCGGCGCTACGTCGAGGCCCTCGATTGCAGCAGCGCGTGGGGACGAATCTTTTTTCTCTATGGTCCGCATGAGCATTCAGCGCGGCTCGTTCCTTCGCTGATTCGTTCCATGCTCGCCGGTGAGGTGGCGATCTGCCGGCAGCCCGCACTGCGGCGCGATTTCCTGCATGTCGACGACGTCGCCGCGGCGTTCGCGATGCTGCTCGATTCGGACGCGCGCGGTCCGATCAACGTCGGCTCCGGTGATGCGCTGTCGCTCGGCGACATCGCGAAGCGAATCGCTCGGCTCACCGGCGGTCAGATCTCTTTCGGAGGCGGAAGCGACGGAGATCAGGCCGAGCTCGTCGTCGCGGACAACGCGCGTTTGCGCGCGCTCGGATTCGCTCCTGCCATCGGTCTGGAACGCGGGCTGCGCGAAACCATCGCATGGTGGCGAGCGTCGATGGAGGTGCCGGCGTGATCGACTGTCCGGTCTGCGGCCGCGCCGCGGGGTCCCCGTTCCTGCGCCGCGATGGAGTGCCCGTCCATCAGAACCTCGTCTACGCGAGCGAAGCGGCGGCCGCCGGCGCCGCGCGCGGCGATCTTCACCTCGCCTGCTGCAGCGCCTGCGGTTTCGTCTTCAATACCGCGTTCGATTTCCTGAAGCTGAGCTATGGCGATGACTACGCGAACGATCAAACCTGGTCGCCGGCGTTCAGCACATACGTCGACGGGCTCGTGCGGCATCTCGTCGAAGAGCGCGGCGTTCGCGACAGCACGGTGGTCGAAGTCGGCTGCGGTCGCGGCTACTTTCTTCGCCGCCTCGTCGAATATCCGGGCGCAAACAATCGCGGCATCGGGTTCGATCCGTCGTACAGCGGACCCGATTCCGATCTCGGCGGCCGCCTTCGTTTCGAGCGTCGTTATTACGGACCCGATTGCACCGATGTCGCCGCGGACGTCGTCGTCTGCCGTCACGTCATCGAACACCTTCCGCGACCTGCAGAGGTCGTCACGCAGGTTCACGCGGCGCTGGCGTCGTCGCCCGCGTCGCGACTCTTCTTCGAGACACCCGACGTCGAGTGGATCCTCCGCAACGACGTCATCTGGGACTTCTTTTACGAGCATTGTTCGCTCTTCACGGCATCGAGTCTGACGACGCTCTTCGAAGCGAACGGCGTCCGCGTCGATGGCGTCGAGCGTCGTTTCGGCGGGCAGTATCTCTGGCTGGAAGGACGTCGCGGCGAAGGGTCGCGCGATCTGCGCCACGCGGGTGAGATTCCGCGGCTCGCGACGCGATTCGCGGAGCACGAGCGTGCGGAGCTTGCGAAGTGGGCGACGCGCGTCGAAGCGCTTCGTGGCCGCGGTCGCGTTGCAATCTGGGGCGCCGGCGCGAAAGGGGTCACGTTCGCGAATCTCATCGATCCGCGCCGCGAGATCGTCGACTGCGTCATCGATCTCAATCCCGAAAAGCAGTCGGCGTTCGTCGCCGGCACCGGCCATCCGATCGTCGACTATCGGGTCGCCGCCGCTCGCGGAGTCAACAGTGCGGTGGTGATGAATCCGAACTATCTGGATGAGAACCGGCGCCTGTTGCGTGAGGCCGGACTGCAGATGGAACTGCTGACGTGAGCGATGCGCTCGTCACCGTTGCGCTGCCGGTGTACAACGGCGAGCAGCATCTCGAGACCGCACTCGCCGGAATCCGCAATCAGACGTACGCGAATCTCGACATCCTCATCTCCGACAACGCATCGACCGATCGCACGCGCGAGATCGCCGAGGCCGCGGCGGCCGCCGATCCGCGGATTCGCTACGTGCGTCATCCGGCGAACATCGGTGCGATGGCGAATTTTCATTACGGGCTTTCGCAGAAGCGCGGCGAGTACTTCATGTGGGCGGCGCACGACGACGAGAAACTGCCTCGCTACATCGAAGCGACCGTTGCGGCGCTGGAGCGTCATCGCACCGCGGCAATGGCGTGCACGTGGACGGTGATCGTTTCTCCAGATGGCGAGCGCATTCATCAGCCGTATTCGCCGGCCATCGCCAGCGATCGGCTCGACGAGCGGCTGACCGCGTTCATCGCCGATCCGCAGTGCGTCGCGTTTTACGGGCTCTATCGATCGTCTGCTCTCGACGCGGCCGGGCCGCCCGATTACTGGCTCGACAGCGATCGGCACTATCTGTTTCGCGTGCTCATTCACGGGCCGTTCGATGTGGTGCCCGAGCCGTTGTTTCGCTTTCGCATGTTCAACTCGCTCGACGATTACGCGGCGATGGGGCTGAAGATGCGGCCGGGCGCGGCCGATTTCGACCTCGACATCTACCGCTACTTTCCGCGCCTCATTCGCGAAGCCGGCGTGAGCGCGGATGAAGCGCGGCGCGCCATCGAGGCGATGCGTGTGCCGATGCGGCCGTATCTCGACAACCGCGCGAAGTGGCTGATCTCGCGGACGCTGCTGGAAGAAAGGTCGCGCGGCGAAAAAGTCCGGACACTCTTCGCATTCGCGCGGCAGTATCCTCCGATGCTGCGCAGTCGGATGTTCTGGGGCGCGCTGCGGCGAGTGCTGACATGATCGAGACGATGCTGACGTTCTTCCGCGGCCTGCGCATCCTCCGGCATCCGGAACTGATTCGTCGTCTCGGCGAAATCCGTTCGACCGAGCTGGAGCTCGAAGAGCTGCGCCGCCGCAATCCCGGTGCGCGAATTTCGTCCGACGCGTTGATCGATTCGTGGCGCGAAGGAACGCTGCACCTCGCTCCCGGTTCGCAGGTGGAGCGCGGCACGATTCTCAATCTCGGCGACGCGCTCAATGGCTACGGAACGCTGATCGTCGGCGAGCGGACGTGGATCGGTCAGAACAACAACCTCCGGCTCGCGGGCGGTACGACGATCCGCATCGGTGGTGGATGTCTGATCTCGCAGTTCTGCACGATTGTTGCGGCAAATCACGCCATTGGCCGCGATGTGAAGATCGCCGAGGCGCCGTGCACGCGCGAGCCGCGCGACGTCACGATCGGTGACGACGTCTGGCTCGGCGCGGGAACGATCGTGCTGCCGGGAGTGACGATCGCCGACGGTGCGGTCATCGGCGCCGGCAGCGTCGTCACGCGCGGCATCGGCGCGTACGAGATTTGGGCGGGCAATCCGGCGAAGAAGATCGGCGAGCGGACTTAAAGCCGGGAATTCGCCTCCGCCAGTCTCTCCATGATTCCGGAGGGCTCGCATGCCTGACTTCGGCAATCTGGCTGATGGTCGCCCGTTCTGGACCGGCAACTTCACCGGTGGCCCGCGCGAAGGGATCCTGTTTTATTCGCCGTCGGATTCGCGGTGGTGGCTCGGCATGCTCGTCGCCGGGAAGATCGACTGGAGTCAGATCGGACAGCGGACGCTCACGTCGACGTGGAAGGGACGATTCACGCAGGCAACGCGCGATGAGTTGCTGATGTACGACGGCGACGGCTGGACGATCGCCAGCTGGAAAGATGGAAAATTCGAATGGATTGACGCCGGCAGCACGCGCGACATCCTCGGCTCACCGCTGTTCTTCGAAAAGACGCCATTCTTTCCGCGACTGCTGTCGTGGACCGGCAACTTCACGAACGATCCCGAAAACCGCGACAGTCTTCTTTTCTATGACCCGGCCAAAGCGGACTGGAAGGCCGGTACCTGGAACGGCACGAGTCTGGACTGGCGTAACGTGGGAAATACCGCCACGTTCGGAACGGATCTCGAACCGGATCATCGCTTCTGGACCGGCCGCTTTTCGAAGAACACGGTCGACGAGGTGCTGTTCCATTACAGCGGCGACAAGAACTGGCACCTCGGAACCTGGGACGGCACAAAGCTCGACTGGAAACTGGTGAACACGGACACGTTCGGTGACGGGCTCAACGAGCTTCCGTTCCTCGTCGGAAACTTTAACGGCGATTCAGAAAATCGTGACGGCGTCCTGTTTTTCTATCAACCCGACGGTAACTGGTGGCTCGGCACCTTTGAAGGCGAAAAACTCGAATGGCAAAACGCGGCCAATACAGCCGGCCTGTTTGCCCCAACTGTCACAGTGCTGTCGCTGACCACCGGCCCGCGCTTCTGGACCTCGAACGGCAAATACGTTCTCGCGTTTGACGGCGTCGACAAATGGTATCGGGCAGGCGATGGCCGGGCGTTGAGCTGGACGCACATTGGCAGCTCGGCGAAGTTCGGTAACGTTGGAGACGGACGCCCGATGTTCGTTCTGGACATGCTCGGCGATGGCTCGCCGCAGGTCGTTTTCTACTATTTCCGCGATGGGAATTGGTTGCACGGACGCGAGCTCCTGCAAACGCTGGTGTGGAATGTCGTTTCGAATACTGGCGCCGTTCCCGAAGAAAGCGGCTTCTTCGAAAGTCTCGGCACGACGATTCTCGACGGGATCAACACGGCGTATGACGCGGTCGCCAGCGTGGCGGCGCCCGCGGTGGACGCAATTAGCAGCCTGGTGGAGGCCATTCCCGTCATCGGCCCGTTCCTCGGCGCCGTCATCGGATGGGCGGTCAGAGTCATAACGACTCTTGTGACGCTCTTCG
>JAOBAU010000083.1 GCA_025463165.1 Acidobacteriota bacterium
GCGGGCGCGGCCGCGGCCGGCTGCGCGGCGACCGGCGGCGGTTTGATGGCGGCGGGTTTGGGCGGGGCGGTCGTGGTCGTCGCCGTCACGACTGGTGTAACAGTCGCGGTCACCGGCATCGGGATCGGCGCGACGGTTGCGGTCGCGATGGTCGTCGTCACCGGCGTCAGCGGCTCGGCGCTGCGCACCGGAACCTTCTGCGCATTCGGGTAGTTACCGACGAGTACGAGCTTCCGCTCGCGCGACGCCATCACGTTCGCGACGACTGCGCAAATCACGGCGGCGGCGATGAGAGTGACGGCTTCGAGGAGATGTTTGCGGACGTTCATACGTTGGTGGGACGTATCGTAACAACGAACGTCACGGGGACGGCGGCCGAAGCGGCCGCCGCCACACCCGGCCGCCGGCTAATCAATCCTGCGCAGCACCACCATCGCGTACGCCTCCACCGGCAATTCCTCGCCCGCGCGGAACTGATGATGCTCGCGCAAATCGGGCACCGGCCGGTTCGTGTCGATCACCTTCACCCAGCGATCGCCCCACGGACATTGCGGCAATTTGAAGTTCATCGCCTCGAAGTGCGCGTTGAACAGGATGTAGAAACTGTCGTCGACGATCGGCTCGCCGCGCTCGTCCGGAGTCGGGATCGCTTTTCCGTTCAGAAAGACGCCGAGCGTCCGTGCGAAACCGCTCTGCCAGTCCTGCTCCGTCATCTGCTCGCCATCGTGTTTGAACCAGCCGATGTCGCTCACGTTCTCGCCGCGCAGCGCATGCCCGACAAACCAGCGCCGCCGCTTGAAGACTGGATGCTCGGCGCGGAACTCGATCACGCGCGTCACGAACGCATACAGCCCGTCGTCAACCGCATCCCAGTCGTACCAGGAGAGCTCGTTGTCCTGACAGTACGCGTTGTTGTTTCCGCGCTGCGTGCGGCCGAGCTCATCACCGCCGCAAAGCATCGGCACGCCGACCGACAGCAGCAGCGTCGTCAGAAAGTTTCGCTGCTGCCGCGAGCGCAGCGCGTTGACGTCTTCGCGATCGGTGTCGCCTTCGACGCCGCAGTTCCAGGAGTAGTTGTCGTTCGCGCCGTCGTTGTTGTCCTCGCCGTTCGCCTCGTTGTGCTTGTCGTTGTATGAGACGAGATCGCGCAGCGTGAAACCGTCATGCGCGGTGATGAAGTTGATCGACGCGTAGGGACGCCGTCCGGTCAGCGCGTAAAGATCGGAGCTTCCCGTCAGCCGGTTCGCGAAATCGCCGAGCGTCTGATCGGTGCCGCGCCAGAAATCGCGCACCACGTCGCGATACTTGCCGTTCCACTCCGACCAGAGCGGCGGAAAGTTGCCGACCTGATAGCCGCCTTCGCCGACGTCCCACGGCTCCGCAATGAGCTTGACCTGGCTGAGCACCGGATCCTGCTGAATGATGTCGAAGAAGGCCGAGAGGCGATCGACGTCGTGCAGCTCGCGCGCGAGCGTCGATGCGAGATCGAAACGGAATCCGTCGACGTGCATCTCGAGGTGCCAGAAGCGCAGCGAGTCCATGATCAGCTGCAACACGTGCGGATGGCGCATGTTCAGACTGTTGCCGGTCCCGGTGTAATCCATGTAATAGCGCGGGTTGTCGGCCACCACTCGGTAGTACGCCGCGTTATCGATCCCTTTCATCGACAACATCGGCCCCAGATGATTCCCCTCGGCCGTGTGGTTATAGACGACGTCCAGAATCACTTCGATCCCTTCGTCGTGCAGCGTCCTCACCATCTGCTTGAATTCCTGGAGCTGCTGGCCAGGCTGTCCCTTCGACGCGTATGCGTTGTGCGGCGCGAGATAGCTGATCGAGTTGTAGCCCCAGTAATTGCGGAGTCCGCGCTCCTCCAGCAGCGAGTCGTGGACGAATTGATGGACGGGGAGCAGTTCGACCGCCGTGACGCCGAGCTCCTTCAGATGTTTGATCGCCGCCGGATGGGCGAGACCGGCGTACGTGCCGCGCAGGTTCTCCGGGACGCCGGGATGCCGCTGCGTGAATCCTTTGACGTGGACTTCATAGATGATCGTCTCGTGCCACGGAGTGCGCGGATAACGATCGTGCGCCCAGTCGAAATACGGCGACGTGACGACCGACTTCGGCATGAACGGCGCGCTGTCGAGCTCGTTCTTCGATGTCTCCGGCTCGTTGAAGTGATACGGGAACACCGCTTCGTTCCACTGCACTTCGCCTTCGACCGCTTTGCCATACGGATCGAGCAACAGCTTGGCCGGATTGCAGCGATGTCCCGCGTCGGGATCCCACGGTCCGTGCACGCGATATCCATATCGCTGACCGGGACCGATGTTCGGCAGATATCCGTGCCAGCAGAACGCCGTCATCTCCGGCAGATCGACACACGTCTGCTTGCCGGCATCATCGAAGAGACAAAGCTCGACGCGAGTCGCGACTTCCGAGAAGACGGAGAAGTTCGTCCCCGAACCGTCGTGCGTCGCACCAAGCGGATAAGGAGCACCAGGCCAGATTTTCACGACGGCCACAACGGCAACGGCCGTGCCACGGAACAGCGGAACGCGTTATCGGGTCACGCGAATGACGAACGGACCTGTTCGCCCCGAGAAGTAGGTCGTGACTTCGACCGTGTATGTGCCGGCGCTGAGCGTTCGCGTCAGTCGCGAGTTTGAGCCGCCGCCCGAATCGTCGTCCTCCGCGATCGTTGAGCCGCTCGTCGAGTTGCCATTCATCAGGTAAATGTAGGTGTCTTCATTTGAGGTTGCGTCGATCTGCACGCTCGCGCTCGCCGAGAGCGTGAACGTATAGAAGCGCGCGTATTTTCCGCTCCGGTGAACGGACGCACAATCGGTTCCCCAGTTTCCGGACACCGACGTGTTGGGAGTGATTGCCTGCACCGAACAGCCGCCGGTCGACGACGTCACGACGGTGAAGTTTTGCGAGGACACGCTGGCACCGTTGATGTTCACCGAGCGGCTGGCAGGCGAGAACGTAAAGCCGCTTCTCGCCGGGACGACAGAGTAGCTGCCATTGCCCAGGCCGGTAATCGAGTACGCGCCGTTGCCGTCAGTCGTCGCCGATCCGCTGCCGGCAGTTACCTGTACCTGCGAGAGGGCGCCGCCCGTGCTCGTCGTCACGTTTCCGGAGATTGCATACGACGCCGTGGAGCTTATGACCGAGATCGAGAATGAGCCGGTCTGCCCCGCACCGTACGTCGTCGCTTCGAGCGTATAGGTCCCCGCGCTGAGAGTTCTTGTGATTCTGGAATTCGTTCCATCGCCTGAATCATCGTCGGATGTGATGACGGTTGCTGATGGCGTCGAGCCATTCAACAGATACAGGAAACTGTCCACCTGCGATCCGAGATCGATCTGTACGGAGGTCGATCCGCCGAGGGTGAAGGAGAAGTAGCGGGCATAAGAGCCGCTGCGGTGAGACGCCGCGCAATCGGAAGACCAGGTTCCTGCGTAACTCGTATTCGAATTGATCGATTGAACGTTGCAGCCGGACGACGTCGAGGTGCCGACGAAATCCTGTCCGGTGATGTTCGAGCCGCTCACCAGCACGGAGCGAGAGGGTGGCGAGAACGTATGTCCGCTCCGATTCGGGACGACGGAGTAGCCGCCGTTCGAGAGACCATCGATGGTGAAGTTTCCGCTGCCGTCTGTCGTGGCGTTGCGGCTGCCGGCACTCACGACTACCTGCGACAATCCGCTTCCGCCTTCTGTCACGCGGCCCGAGACTCTGAACGTCGCATCACCATTCACGCACGATGCGATCTCGGCCGCGGGACACGCCGCGTAATTGAGCAGATCCGCGGTGCAATAAACGCAGGCGAGGATTCCGGCCGCACCGCAGGCGGTGCAGTCTTTCAGGATGCCGAAAATGATCCAGAAAGTATTCACGCTGTCGCCGAGCGAGCAGAGATTGTTGATGAGATCCGAGATTCCGCCGATGCTCGTAAGACCGAGCGACTGAAGCGCGCAGGAAATGAACGCGGTGGCGCTCCAGTCAAAGACCGATGGCGTTATGAGCCGCAAGCCGTCGGGATCATTGTTCGTCGTGATTCGCCCGTCGTTCGAATCGAAGATCGTATCGCCGACAACAGTGGCGATCTGCAGAATCGGGAACGCCTGCCCTTCGATTCTCCAGGACACGATGGCTATGACCTCCATCTCGGGAGCGCCGGCCGCGAGCGCGCGGATCGCAACCCAGCCGCGTTCCGGTACCGCGTGAAGACCCGCGTACATCGTTTGTGGCGGACGAAGGTTCGAGATCGAATCGAGTCGCAGAGGAATGACCATTCCTCCTTTGGTCGCCGTCACGTCGAGCGCCGAAAAGTTCCGCGGCAGCAAGTCGCGTTGCTCGAGATCGGTCATGACGTCGGCAACGCGGCGATCGCTGAGTAGATTGGACGGCGTGCCGGTGACTCCGACAATCGCGGTTTGCGCCTGCAGGGAAACGTTCCAGAGCAGAGCGACCGTCGCAACACAGAAGACAATCAAACGCCGTCCCATAACGACCTCTTGCCAGAACACGCGGCACGCTGGCGCGCGCGTCAGGAGATTCCACCGGAGATATCGAGGGGTGGCGATAAGGTATCACGTCGGCGCGCAGAGGTCGCGGCCGCTTTCCGATGGCACCCAATTCGCTTTTATTCGTACTTCGATGAGACACCGGAACCCACAGGATCGGCGGTGCACTTACGTGGTCGGGATCGAGCGTGCGGACGATCCGGGCGAGCTCGCCCAATACCTTTCCTTTCTCTCGCTCGAAGATTGCGAAGTCGTGATCGTCGACGCCTCGGCGCGTGCCGCGTTTGAAGAGAACAGGCGCGTGTTGCGCTGGGTTGGGCGACACGTAGCGCCGAATGAGCGGCAGCGGACGTCGTCGGGTGCGATCGATCTCGTGCGCGCCGGCACCGCACTGGCGTCGTGCGAGAGAGTGATCGTCGCGAACGCGAGCGTTCGTTACACCGCGGCCGAGCTCGATGAACTGCTCGCGCTGCTCGAGTTGCACGAAGTCGTCGAGCCGCAGGATTACTTCGATCCGATGCCGTGGTGGGGCTCGATCGATGCGGCGCGGATGCTCGTGCATCGCGGCATCGAGCCGCATCCCGATCACGGCGCGACGTTCGGCTTTCGCCGCTCCGCGCTGCGCGGCTTGCGCGGACTGGAGCTCGATTACGACGAGCCGGAAGATCCGGTGCGGAAGCTGGCGATGCAGGGAGCGGAAGTGCATTCCGCGTCCGACCTCTTCGTGCGCCGCACGCCGCCCGAGCTGGAAGAGTGGGTCGAAGAGCGTCCGCGCCAGGCCGGCGAAGATTTCACGCAGCCGGTGAAGTCGGCCTTCTTCTTCGGCCTGCTGCCGATGGCGTTGCTGCTGCTCGTGTTCGGTGGATTCACGCTCGCCGGCGGCTACGCGGGCACGATCGCATTCGCGACCGTTGCGCTCGCGGTGCGCGGCCGCGCCGGAGCGTCGGCGTTCTTTCCGCTGCGCGCCTGTCTCTTCGCGCCGCTCTGGGTGCTGGAACGTTCGGTCAGCGTTTACTGGGCGCTCTTTCGCAAGCTCCGCGTTACGACCAGCGAGCCCGATCCTGCCCCGGCCGCGGAACGGGCGAATTCGCGAGTGGCTTCGGGCGAATAGAATCGCGGCGTGTCCGCACGCGTCGTCGCTGCGCTCGTCGTCGTCGCGGTCGTGGCCTGCGCGCTTGTCGTCGTGCATTTCGTCACGCGCGATGATATCTTCCGCCGCTCGCTCGAAAATCACGGCGAGTTCGCGCCGATGCCGCGGCCCGGTCCGGTCGACTGGCTGTCGTCGCACAAAGAGCCGGGACAAACGCTCGGCGATTTTCTCCGCAGGCCGCATCCCGTTCCCGATCGTACGCGGCGCATCATCTATCTGCAGCCGATTGGCGCGATCGATCCTCGTTTCGTCGAGCAGCTCCGCCTGTTCGCCGGCGCATTCTTCTCACTCGAAGCGCGGACCCTTCCGCCGATTGCGGCAGACCTGACAAAGCTCACGCATCGCGAGGGTCGTGATCTCGGCACGCAGCTTCGCACCGACGCGCTGCTTCGCATCCTCGTGCCGCGACGCCCGCCCGATGCCTTCTGCATCCTCGGCGTCACCGACATCGATCTCTATCCCGGCGACGAATGGAACTACGTCTTCGGCGTCGGCTCATCCGGCATTCGCGCCGGCGTCTATAGCTTCGCCCGCTTTCACGAGCCGATGCGCGAACCGACGAGCGACGGCGCACAGATTTTTCTGCGGCGTAGCTGCGCGCTCGTCGCGCATGAGACGGGACACATCTTCGGCCTCGCGCACTGCATCGATTTCGCCTGCGTCATGAATGGCTCGAACCACATCTACGAGCTCGACGCGCATCCGCTGCATCTCTGTCCGCGCGACCTCGAGAAATTGCACGCCAGCGTTCCGTACGATCCGGTGCAATACAACGCGCGCCTGCGCGACGTCACCGCGCGCATCGGATTGCGCGAAGAATCGGCGTGGTACGCGCGGCGTCTCGCTTATCTGCGCGGCGGCACCGTCGAATACGCGGTGAGATTGCCGGCTTCGTCGGCGATGTAAATCATCCCGTTGACGACGATCGGACTCTGCCAGTGGACGTTCGCGATTCCGGTGTCGTGCCACAGCACGCGGCCGGTCGTTGGCTCGAGTCCCTGCATGCCGAGTGAGCCGGCGTAATAGAGAACGTTGTTGACGACCACCGGCGACGTCGCCGCTTCCGGCCGCCACCATTGCAGCACGAGCTCCGGCAGCGATCCCGACACGTCGAGCGTGTACGCGGCGATGCCGTGGAAATTCGACGCGAAGATCCACGCGGTGTGCGTCGCGGAATCGAACCACGTGGCCGGATGCATGACGAGATGGCCGCCCTGCGGAACCTGCACGAGATCGAGCTCGCCGCCGAGGTGGCGCGGACCGTTCCGGCCGCTGAGATTGGAGAGGTTGAGCAGACGGAGCATCGAATCTTTGCCGGCCTGCACGCCGAGGCGCGGGAGATCGCGATTGCCGGTCGTCGGCAGCAGCGAAACGGATGCTGATGAGAGATCGAGGTCGAGCACATTGAGACGCTCGTAATCGGTCGGCGTGTAGGTGTCGAGCGGCGTGCCGCCATCGAGCGAGCCGTCCGGTTTCAACGCGACGACGCTGCTGCCCCAGTTGTAGCCGCCCTGATCGCCGTCGTATACGCCGTTGCCGGTCGTCACGAAGACGCGATCGGTAATCGGATCGTAGACCGCGCCGGCCCGTCCCCAGATTCCGCCCTGCGTGTGTCCGCAGTCGTTCGATTCATTGCCGTTCTCGACGAAGTGAAACAGCTTGTCGCTGCAGCCGGCGTTGAAGATTTTCTGTTCGCCCGTCGCGAGATTCACGGTGACGAGATGACCCTGATAGTCGCCGTCGTCACCCGGCTCCGGATACGCGGCGACGACCATGTAGAGATACGACGAGCCGTTGCGCGCGGTGGCGATCGTGATCGGCGACGAGCCTTTCTCGACGCTCCCTTTCAGCGTGACGAGCTCCGGCCAGCCGTTGCCGGTGATCTCGCTCCCATCGTCGGCGGCGTATTTGTGGATGTAGCCATCGAGTCCGTACGAATAGACGAAGAGGTGATTCGGATCGACGGCAGGCGAGGAGGTCGTCCATCGCGGACCTTCGGGCGGCGTCGTCTGCCAGACGTTGAGCCCGGTTCGCGCATCGGTTGCGACCAGCCGTCCGACTTTCGTCGTCACGATGACGAGATCGCGCTTCACTCCGCCGGCGAGCTCGACGTTGCTGATGTAAACCGGCGCGCCGTCGGCGATCTCCGGGAGCGTCGCACGCCAGAAGACGTTCAGCCGTGCGACGTTCGCGGAGCTGAGGACGGAGCGAGTGCCGCCTTCCAGCGCGTTGAACTGCGACCAGCTTTCGCCGACGTCGTTCGCGATGAGCAGGCGTCCGATGCCTCGATTCACTCGCGGAAAGGTCGCGCCCGGCGGCACGACGTCGTTGTCAGCAACTCCGGTCAGCAGCAGTAATGATGAAACGGCGACGGCGGAAACCACACTTCGCATCCGGTAAAACTCCCTGCGCGATGAGACGCGCGAATTCCTTTCCTGATTACGTCACGTACGCAAATTTCGCTGAGTCCTTGCTGAAAGTGTTCCGCCAGGCGCAACAGCGGACCCAGCAGCTCGGCGCGTTTCGCTAACATGCAGCGATGCGCCGAATCGTCATCGTCCTTCTGCTGCTCGCTGCAACTCCGCTCTTCGCGTTCGATCGTCAGTCAAATGCCGACTACCGTTCGCGTCGCGAGCGCCTCGCGGCGAAGCTCGGCAAAGGAACGCTCGTCCTCTTTGCGAGCACGGAGAGCGAAGGGCCGAACGCGCTGCACGGGTTCCGGCAGAACGACGACTTCTTCTATCTGACGGGCTGGCGCGAGCCGGGCGCCGCGCTCGTCGTCGCCGCCAATCCGTATCGCGAGATCCTGTTCCTTCCCGCGCACAATCTGTCGCAGGAAAAATGGACAGGGCCGAAGCTCGGCGCCGACAGCAGTGACGCGGCGTCAGCGACCGGCTTCGAGCGCGTCGACGTGCTCGATCATCTTCGCGACGAGCTCGTGAAAATCCTGCCGTCGCCGGTCGCGCAGGTTTACACCGATCTCTCCGACAGCGGCGAAACGGCGTCGACGATTCCGATTGCGTGGCTGCGCCGCGCGAACGCGTTTCCGAACTACATCAGCTTCGCCGATGCGAAGACGCCGATTGCCGAGCTGCGTCTGATCAAAGACGCCGGCGAGCTGACGCTTCTTCGCAAAGCGTGCGATGCAACCGTCGAAGCGCACAAGGCAGCGATGCGCGCCGTGAAGCCGGGCGTGTCGGAAGGGGAGATCTCCGCGCTGATGCAGTACGAGTTTCAGCGGCGCGGCTGCGAGATGCCGTCGTACTCGCCGATCGTCGGCTCCGGTTTCAATTCGACGGTGCTGCATTACTCCGCGAACGGCGGCACGATGAAGAGCGGCGATCTCGTGGTCATGGACGTCGGCGGCGAGTATTCGATGTACGCCGCCGACGTGACGCGAACGCTGCCCGTCAACGGCCACTTCACCGATCGGCAGCGCGAAATCTACGACATCGTCCTCGGCGCGCAACAGGCGGCCGTCGACGCATTCGTCGCCGGCACGTCGACGATCAAAGGCGGCGATCACGCGCTCTATCGCGTCGCGCAGGAGTACATCAACACGCACGGCAAAGACCTGCACGGCGAGCCGCTCGCCAAATACTTCATCCACGGCCTCGGCCACTACGTCGGTCTCGCCGTTCACGACGTCGGCTCTTACGCCGGAGCGTTGCAGCCGGGGACCGTTTTCACCATCGAGCCAGGCATCTACATTCCGGAAGAATCGCTCGGCGTGCGCATCGAGGATCAGTACCTCGTCGGCGAAGACGGCAAGCTCGTTTGTCTGACGTGCGCGATTCCGAAGAAGGCAGAAGAGGTGGAGCGGGCGATGGCGAAGAAGTGATCGAGTACGATACGCCCGTGCCGACCGACACTCCTCCTTCTCTGCAATTTGACCGCGCCGATTTCGGCGCGCCCGCGTCGTCACGTCTGTTCTGCACAACCTGCAAACAGCAGGTCATGCAGAGCTACTACACGGTCGGCAATCGAATCGTCTGCGCGTCGTGCCACGAGCTCCACGTCGATGGCGGATCGGAGCTCAACCGCTTTCTGCGTGCGTTCGCGGCGTCGCTCGTCATTGCCATCGCCGGCGCGACGGTCTGGTGGCTCATTCGCACCTTTCTCCACTTCGAGCTCGCTCTGATCTCGATTGCCATCGGCGTCGGCGTCGCGCGCGCGATCATCTGGGGCACGTACGGCCGGACGAATGTTTTCTACCAGGTGTTCGCGGTCGTCATGACGTATGCCGGCATCGTCTTCAACTACGTCCCGGACATCCTCGGTGAAGTGACCCTCAGTCAGATCGACAGCCACATGGTGCTCGTGATTTTGTCGATCGCGTTCCGGGCGCCGTTTCTGACGGGGGCGAGCAACATCATCGGCATCCTGATCATCGGTTTCGGTCTGTGGGAAGCGTGGAAGCTGACCCGATCGGGTCGCGCCGTGGTGGCCGGCCCGTTCAGCATCTCGCACGCGGCGAATGTTTGATTCGCAGCGATGTACGGCTTGCGGGACGGAGCTCTCCGGCTCGCTGCTGGCGTGTCCTGTCTGTCACACGCTCGTTCATCGCGATCGGCTCTCGGCAATCGCCGCCGAGGCGGATGCGGAGGCGACCCGTGGCGACAAGGCGCGCGCTGCATTGCTGTGGCGCGAGGCGCTCACGCTTCTGCCGGAACATTCGAAGCAGCATGACGCGGTTGCGCGTCGCGTCGAAGAGCTGACGCTCGCGTCCGGAGCGCAGAGCAAAGACGCATCGCGATGGAAAACAGGCGGCATCGGCGCGCTGATCATCGGCGCTCTGACCAAAGGGAAGCTGCTGATCGCCGGCCTGCTCAAGCTCCCGACGCTCATCTCGATGCTCGCGTTCGCCGGCGTTTACTGGTCGATCTGGGGCTGGCAGTTCGCGATCGCGATCGTCATCGCAATCTACATCCATGAGATCGGCCACGTCGCCGCGCTTCGCGCTCGCGGCCTCCCCGCAAGCGCTCCGATGTTCATTCCCGGCGTCGGCGCGTTCGTTCGTTTGCAGGGTCCGGTCTCGACGCCGCGCGAGGACTCGTACATCGGTCTCTCCGGACCGATCTGGGGACTCGGCGCATCGCTCGCCGCTCTCGCGCTGTTCTACTTCACGCACAACGCGTTCTGGGTAGCGCTGGCGAGCACGAACGCGGTCATCAACATGTTCAACCTGATGCCGGTGTGGCAGCTCGACGGAAGTCGCGGCATCCGTTCGCTCTCGATCCGTCAGCGCTGGCTGCTCCTCGCCGTCATCGCGGTAACCGGCGTGATGAGCAGACAGCCGATGCTCGTTCTCGTCGGGCTGGTCGCGCTCTGGCGTGCGTTCGAGAAGAACGCGCCGCGGCTCGAGGACTGGCCGGCCTTCGCCCGTTACTCGGTGCTCGTCATCGCACTCGCGGCGATCAGCATCATGCCGGTGCCGATCAGCGGCCGATGACGAACGACACGGGTTGTGGCAGCTTCACGTCCGCGGTCGCGCCGCCGCTGATGACCTTGTCGTACCACGCGTCGGACTGCTTCGCGCCGCCGTGTTCCATCAGGTAACGCGCGAGCTCTGCGACGTCCGACTCCGCCATCCGAATGCAGCCGTGCGATGCGCGGCCTCCGAGCGAGTCTTCATCGTCGGTTCCGTGAATGTAGTAATCCGGTTCCTGAAAGAAGATCTTCACGACCTTCATCGGATTTTTCGGATCGCCCGGCTTCGCCGGCTTCTTTCCCTTCGCCCACTTTTCGTCGGGCGGAACCCAGCCGGGATTCCAGACGATGTGCCGAACGGTGAAGCGTCCCATCGGCGTCGGTTTGGCTTTCGTGCCGACGGCGATCGTGTACGTCTTCACGTCGGTCGCACCGATACGGACGACGAGGATCTTCTTCTGCGTGCTCGCTGCCATCGACAGCGGACCGGAAGCTTTGCTGGCGGCCGGAAGGCCACGCGCGATCATCAGAATGGAGAGGAGGAAGAGCGTGGATGCGCGGCGCATGCACGCCACACTTCTGCAGGTTCCGTGCTACGTCTGATCCGTGGCGAATGCCTTCACGGCATCGCCCTCGGATTCATACACCGTGAACATCGGCAGCAGGTTCGTGAGCCTCAGCGTTTTGCGCACGCGGTCATGCGGCTTGAGCAGCCGCAGCGACGCTCCGAAACGCTTCGACGTCTTCAGGCTCTGAACGAGCTCGCCGAGGCCGTTGCTGTCGATGTAATCCATCTCGGAAAGGTTGAGGAGGATCTTGCGATGACCTTCGGTCAGGAGCTGTTCGATGAGTTTCGGCAGCAGCTCGTCGCCGACGCCGACCGCCAGCCGTCCTTCGAAGTCGACGATGACGATATCGCCCTTCTTGCGTGTCTCGATGTTCATTCGCGCGCATCATACACGCGGGCCGTGAATGAATCTGATTCTGCTCTTCAACGACGACTTCGTTTCCGCAACGCGCGTACGGCTGACTGACCGCCGGCTCGAGCACGTCACGCGCGTACATCGAGCGGCCGCCGGCGACGAGCTGACGGTCGGCGTGCTCGATGGCCGCATCGGCCGCGGCGTCGTGATGTCGCTCGAGCCGCTGGAGCTTGAAGTGACGCTCGATCGCGACCCGCCGCCGAAACTTCCGCTGACGCTTGTAGTCGCATTGCCGCGACCGAAAGTGCTCAATCGGATCGTCGCCGCGACGGCATCGATGGGAGTGCGGCGATTGTGTCTGATCAACGCGTGGCGCGTAGAAAAACG
>JAOBAU010000096.1 GCA_025463165.1 Acidobacteriota bacterium
ACGCCAGCGACTTCAGCGCCGAATAGAGCGTGACCGTTTTTCCGGAGCCGGTGGGACCGGTGACGAGGATGATTCCGTGCGGACGCTGAATCCAGTCGTGGAACGTCGACAGCTCGTCCGTGTAGAAACCGAGCTCCGCGAGTCCGCGAATCATCACGTCGGGATCGAAGATGCGCATGACCATCTTCTCGCCGAACGCGGTCGGTAGCGTGGAGACGCGCAGCTCGACTTCCTTCCCGCTGTGCTCCGTCTTGATGCGGCCGTCCTGCGGCCGGCGCTTCTCGGCGATGTCCATCCGGCACATCGTCTTCAGCCGCGAAGTGATGGCGAGATTGACGAGCTTCGGCACGCGCTGAATCTCGTGCAGCACGCCGTCGATGCGGAAGCGGATGTTCGCGTGCTCGCGCTTCGGCTCGATGTGAATGTCGGACGCGCGCGATTCATACGCGTGCTGCAGCAGGAAATCGACGGCGTTGACGATGTGCGCGTCGCTCGCTTCGATGTCGGAGCCGGACTTCAGCTTGACGTACTGCTCGAGGTTCGAAAGATCGATCGCACCGCGGGAGAGATCGCGCGCCGCCTTCGTGACCGACGCGCGGAAGCCGTACTGCTCGTTGATCACGCCCATCACATCCGACTCGGATGCGACGACGAGCTCGATCTCCTGCTGCGCCATCTGGCGATACGAATCGATGGCCACCGTGTCGAATGGATTGACCATCGCCACGATCAGCTTTCCGTCGCGAACGGCGATCGGCACCATCCGGTGTTTGCGCGCGAACGGGCGTGAGATCTTCGACTCGATCATCTGCACGTCGAGCTTGAGCGGATCGATTTTGTGAAACGGGAAACGCGCTTCTTCCGCGATGAGCCGCGCGAGGAGAAAGTCGTCGATGCGGGTACCGGTGCCGCTGGCGTCGGTGAGGTTCATCGCCATCAGCGCTTTGAACGGGCTGGCGTCTTCGTCGACGCGCAGCTTGGTCTGCGTGCCACGCATCTGGAGCCGGAGCTGACGATCCTGCGCTTCGACTTCCGCGCGTTGTTTGTCGTCGATGAAGCCGGCGTTGTGCAGCAATTCGCCGAGGAGCGTGAGGGTGATCTCGCGCGATTTGCGGGGCAGCGGGACGGAGGTGACGGTCATTGGCGCTCCGAATTCTACTCCCGCGATATGGTGACGGCATGTATCACGACGGCGAGCTGGAGATGCAGCGCCGCGCGGGCGTCACGGAGCTGGCGTCGCGCGTCGGCCGGATCATCGGCGACGAGCTCACCGCGCAGGCCGCCATGTTCATCGCGGCGCGGCAGTTCGCGATCGTCGCGACGGTTGATGGCGACGGCGCGCCGCACGCGTCGCTGCTCGGCGGCGCTCCCGGGTTCGCGCACGCGAGTGATCCGCAGACGCTCGTCGTCGCGCCGCGGTTCGGACATCGCGATCGCGTTGCTGCCGACCTCGCCGTGCGCGATGCGTTCGGCCTCCTCGCAATCGACTTCCCGAACAAGCGGCGGATGCGCATCAACGGTCGCGCGGCGATCGATGGTGATGCAATCACCGTCGTGACCACCGAGGTCTATTCGAACTGCCCGCAGTACATCAGCGTGAATCCTTCGGCGCCGGCGCGCGACTCGTGGCAGGAGTGGGTCGTTGGCGCCGACACCTTCTTCATCGCCAGCGTTCATCCGATGCGCGGTGCCGATGCGTCGCATCGCGGAGGACCGCGAGGCTTCGTCCGCGTCGAAGCGCCGTCGCGGCTCGTCTGGCCGGACTACAGCGGCAACAACATGTTCAACACGCTCGGCAACGTCACGATCGAGCCGCGCAGCGCGCTGCTGTTCGTCGACTTCGCGAGCGGCGCGACCCTCGAGCTGCGCGGACGTGCGACCGTGCGCGGCGACACCGAGCGCGAGATCGCGTTCGACGTCGACGAAGTCAATCGCACTGCAGCAGAAAACCTTTGAGGTACTCCCCTTCCGGACAGTAGAGCGACACCGGATGATCGGGACCGGCGCTGAGCCGGCGCAGAAATGACATCCGCTTTCCGGCGTCGAGCGCCGCGGAGAAAACGATCTTCTGGAAAAGATCGGACGTCACGTGACCCGAGCAGGAGAATGTGAGAATCCGTCCGCCCGGCGCGAGCAGTTTCATCGCGTAAAGGTTGATGTCTTTGTAGCCGCGCGCGGCGCGGTCGACCTCACCGCGCGACTTCGCGAACGCCGGCGGATCGACGACGATCAGATCAAACTGCGCCCGTTCCGAGGCGAGCTTGCGCACGTAGCCGAATGCGTCCGCGGTCGTCTGGCGTACGTTTGCTTCGAATCCGTTCATTGCGTGATTCGTCTGCGCGAGCTCGACCGCTTTCGCGGAGACGTCGACGTTCTCGATTTCCGACGCGCCGCCCGCCGCCGCGTAAACACCGAACGCGCCGCTGTAAGAAAAGAGATTGAGCACCCGCGCACCCGATGCGTATTCGCGCGTCAGCGCCCGATTGCCGCGCTGGTCGAGAAAGAATCCGGTCTTCTGTCCTTCGGCCGGATCGACATGAAAGCGCAGTCCGTTTTCGACGATCTCCGTCGGCGGCTCGCCGGCACCCAGCCATTCCGATTCGAGCGTCAGCCGTTCGAGCTTGCGGACCGGCAGATCGTTCTTCACGTAAATGCCGCGCGGGGCGAGCTCGCGCCGCAAGACATCAACGATGAGCGGCCGCAACCGGTCGATACCGTGATTCGCGATCTCGATCACGACCACGTCGTTGTATCGATCGATCACCAATCCGCTCAGCTCATCGCCCTCGGCATGCACGAGGCGGACGGCGTTGGTCAACTCATTGACGAACCGCTTGCGCCGCGTGATCGCGGCCTCGATCCGATCGGCGATCGTCTGCGACGTCAGCTCTTCGCCGCCGAACGTCAGCGCACGCATCCGAATTTGCGAATGCGGCGAATGAAATCCTGACGCCACGCGCGTCCCCGACTGATCGATCAGATCGGCGATCGCGGCGTCGCTTGGACCGCTTTCTTTCGCGATCGCTCCGGCGAAGATCCACGGATGGCGATTTGTGATCAGCCTTTCTTTGCCGGAACGCAAGGTCAGCTGTTTACGGTGCTCGAGTGCGAAAAGATCGTCATTCATCGTCAGATTCTTTCTTCGTCCTTATAATCACGCCGTGGCTTCAAAGGAAAAACA
>JAOBAU010000136.1 GCA_025463165.1 Acidobacteriota bacterium
GACATCTTCAACATTCTTTGTCTGCCGCCGCAGAAATTCGGCGATCAGGTCGTGGATACCGACTATCAGAAGGCGGCGGCGTTTTGTGCCGAACATCGCGCGATGCTGCTCGTCGACCCGCCATCTGATGCGACGCCTTTCAGTGGCGCGGTTGCCGCCTTTCAAACCACGGCCGTCTCGCCGTTCAAGAAGAACGCCGCGGCCTTTTATCCGTTCCTGCTCGCGCCGAATCCGCTTTCCGGTGTCATCGAGCCGTTCGTTCCATGCGGTGCCGTCGCCGGTGTTTTCGCTCGGACCGACGCACAACGCGGCGTCTGGAAAGCGCCGGCCGGCATCGATGCGGGAATCTCCGGCATCGTCGGATATTCGCAGACGCTCACCGATCCGGAAAATGGTGTACTGAATAAAGAAGCGGTGAATTGTCTGCGGACGTTTCCGACCTACGGCAATGTCGTTTGGGGCTCGCGCACGCTCGATGGCGCCGATGCGATCGGCAGCGAGTGGAAATACATTCCGGTGCGCCGCCTGGCGCTCTTCATTGAAGAGAGTCTTTTCCGCGGACTGAAATGGGTCGTTTTCGAACCGAACGACGAGCCGCTCTGGTCGCAGATCCGTCTCAACGTTGGCGCTTTCATGAACAACCTTTTCCGGCAGGGCGCGTTCCAGGGAGCGTCGCCGAAAGACGGCTATTTCGTGAAGTGCGATTCCTCCACGACCACGCAGAACGACATCAACCTCGGCATTGTGAACATTCTCGTCGGCTTCGCGCCGCTCAAGCCCGCAGAGTTCGTAATCCTGAAGCTCCAGCAGATCGCAGGACAAATTCAGGTGTGAGGTCCACTCATGGCTCAATTCAGCGTCAATGTGCAGCGCTTCGATCCATATAAGAACTTCAAGTTCCGCGTGAAATGGGATGGCCGCTATGTGGCGGGCATTTCGAAGGTCGGCGCGCTCAAACGAACGACGGAGGTTGTCAAGCATCGGGAAGGAGGCGATCCGAGCACGAGCCGGAAATCGCCCGGTCGTACTGAATTCGAGGCGATCTCTCTCGAACGCGGCGTCACGCACGATCCCGAATTTGAGAAATGGGCAGGCAAGGTATGGGACTTCGGCGCGGGACTGGGGGCGGAAGTCTCGCTCAAAGACTTTCGCAAAGACATCATCGTCGAGCTCTACAACGAAGCGGGGCAGCTCGTCCTCGGGTATCACATCTTCCGCTGCTGGGTTTCCGAATACCGCGCGCTGCCCGATCTCGACGCGAACGCGAATGCGGTCGCTATCGAAATGATCAAGCTCGAGAACGAAGGTTGGGAGCGCGACGTCGCGGTCGTCGAGCCGACAGAGCCGATTCTCACCTGAGGCGCGACATGATCGCCCTTCCCGACGAGGAGTTGCTGCGTGTGTGGGACGCCGCGCGGTCCGCGCCCGCGGCGCTGCGACCGGCGCTGCTCCTCGCGACGCTGGCCGGTGAGGCCGAAGCCTCGCGGATGCCGGTCGGTGCGCGCGATCGCGGGCTGCTCGAACTGCGGATGCAACTCGGCGGCGGTGCATTTGAAGGAATCGCGACGTGTCCGGCGTGCGGGACGAAGCTCGAGCTGGTGTTCAGCACACCACCGACGTCGGACGCGATTCCGATGTCGCCGCTCTCGATCGGCGGGCTGCTCATCGAGTTTCGATTGCCCGACAGCCGCGACCTCGCGGCGATCGCCGGCGAACCGTCGATCGATGACGCGCGCGTGCGGCTCGCGAAACTTTGTGTCGTCTCCGCCATGCGCGATGGAGTGGATGTCGCGCTTCCGCCGTTCGATGACGAAATCGTTGCTGCGCTGTCCGATGCGATGTCGCGATCCGATCCCGATGGCGACCTGTGCGTGAACGTCAGCTGTCCGGACTGCGCGCATGCGTGGGACGTGCTGTTCGATCCGGCGACGTATGTGCTGAGCGAGCTCGATGCGTCGGCGATCGCCGCGATGCGAGAGGTCGACGCACTCGCATCCGCGTACGGCTGGAGCGAACAACAGATCCTCTCGATTCCGCGCTCGCGCCGCGCCATCTACCTCGGGATGGTTCTCGGATGAGTGACTATCTTCGCGGCGTCGTCACGCGCGTGCTCGCGCCGCATCGCGCGCTGCAGCCGCGGCCGGCGATGCCGTTCGAATTCGAATCGCACGCGGCGGAAGAGCCGTCAGCTGCTGCGTTGCCGTCGCTCGAATCGGCGCCGGCATCGGCGACTCCATTGAGAGCGACGCGAGCGAATCGCGCCCCGCGACTTGAGGTGACATCGACGACGTTGATGCCGGAGCCGCACGAACGGTTCGTCCACGAGCCGCCTGCGATGTCGACGCAAAACGACAACGACGCGACGGAGCTCATGTCGCCTGTGCCGCTCACGCGTCTGTCGAGTCCGCACGAGCCACTCATCGAAGAAGTGCGGTCGACACAGACGAAGCAGCACAACGTCGAGACGATCGAACAGTCAATCGCGCAGCCGGCAGCCGAAGCGGCGAGAACGACGATCTCGGTCGCGAGCAATCCATTGCCGCGAACGCTTCCTGTCAGGCGTCTCGTGCGCGATCGCAGAGAAAGCGAAGGACGTTCGTCGACTCCCATCGCTGCCGCGCCGATCGAGATCACGATCGGACGCATCGACGTACGCGCCGTCGTCGCGCCCGCGCAGCCAGTCGCGAAGCCGCGGGAGAAAGCGGTGGTGATGTCGCTCGACGACTACCTCGCGACGCGCGGAGGCGGCGCGTGAGCAATTACCTCGCGATCGCCAGCGTCACCGAGACGTTGCGGCTGATGCTCGACAAGCCGGTATCGCAGGTGCCGTTCAGCGCGTCGGTCAAGACGTTGCCGCTCGACAAAGCGAGCACGGCCGAGGGGGCGTTTCTGAATGTGTTTCTTTATCAGGTTTCGCCGAACGCGGCGTTGCGGAACGCCGACCTGCCGACACGCGCGGGCGACCGCACGCTGATGCAGCGGCCGCGTGCCGCGCTCGACCTGCACTACATCCTCACCGCGCATGGCGACGACAAGCTGCACGAACCGCAGCGACTCCTCGGCATCGCCGTACGCACGCTGCACGGCACGCCGTTTCTCTCCCACGCGTTGATCGACGAGGCCATCGCAAACGATCCTTCGCTCGCCGGTTCCGATCTCACGAGCTCGCCCGAATCGGTGAAGTTCACGCCGGTCGCGCTCTCGCTCGATGAGCTGTCGAAATTGTGGAGTGCGTTTTTTCAATCGAAGTACGCGCTGTCGGCGGCGTATCTCGCGTCGGTGATTTTCGTCGAAGGGGAGGAAGCGCCGTCGTCGCCGCTGCCGGTCAAACAGCACCATGTCGTCGTCGTGCCGTCGCTCGGACCGGTCGTCGAACGGATCGCGTCGCAGGCGACGCCGGCGGCCGCGGTCGTCGACAACCAGCCGATTCTTTCGACCTACACGCTGCACATCATCGGCCGCGGATTGCGCGGCGAGAACACGCGGGTGCGGATCGGCGACGATCTCATCACGCCGTCCGACCCGATACGCGACGACCTCGTGCTGTTGCCGCTCGCCACGGTTCCGCATCTGCGCGCCGGCGTGCGAACGCTGCAGATCGTGCAGTCGATCGACTTCGGGACGCCGAACGAGCCGCATCTCGGATTCGAATCGAATACGGCGGCCTTCATGCTCGCGCCGCGTGTTACGTCGGCGGCGTTCGTGCCGTTACCGAAGCCGGCGATCGCGATCGGAGTGGTGCCGCAGGTAATCAAAGGACAGCGACTCGTGCTGATTCTTGATGAATCGCCGCTGCCGACGAATCGCAGGCCGCTGTCGTTCGCGTTCGGAAGCATTGCGCCGGCCGACACCTCCACTCCATCGATCGAAGTTCCGGGACTCGCCAGCGGCACGTATCTCGTGCGGCTGCGGGTCGACGGAGCGGAGAGCTCGATCGATCCGGTCACGCCGATCACGGTGGCGGTGCCATGAACGGACAGGAATGGCTCGACGCGAATCAGCGGCATCTCGCGGCGGCGATGGCCGAGCTGCGCGGCTGGCTCGAAGCGAAGTTGCGTGGTGAGACTGCGCAGCCGCCGAACAACGACACGGCGACGTTCGCGCTCGAGCACGTGGCGACGATGTTCGGTCTTTCGTCATTCGAGCGGCGACTACTGATGTTGTGCGCGGCGATCGAGCTCGATTCCGCAATTGCATCGCTGTGCGCGACGCTGCAGGGCGATCCATCGCGCGTGCAGCCGACGTTCAGCCTTGCGCTGGCGGTCCTGCCCGATGCGCACTGGAGTGCGATCACGCCGGCCGCGCCGCTGCGCCGCTGGCGTCTCATCGAGCTGGCCGGCTCCGGTCCGCTGACGACCGCGCCGCTTCGCATCGATGAGCGCGTGCTCCACTTCCTGACCGGAATCGATCATGTCGATGAGCGGCTGATGAGTCTCGTCGAGCCGCTGCCTGCCGATGCCGCGTTGTCGGAATCGCAGCGCGGCGCGGCGGACCGGATTGCGGCGATCTGGTCGTCACCATCGCAATCGCGGTGCGTGCAGCTTTGCGGCGGCGACGATGCGGTGCGTCGCGCGGTTGCTGCCGCCGCATGCGCGAAGGTCGGACTAACCGGTTTTGCGGCGAGTGCGCTGGCGCTGCCGCAAATCGTCGCCGACAGCGAAGCGCTTGCCCGGCTCTGGCAGCGCGATGCCTGGCTCGGCGGCGCCGCGTTGTTTCTCGATTGCGACGGCGTCGACACCGCCGATCGTGCGCGCGTCGAAGCGCTGCGGCAATTCGTGGCGCGCATCGACACGCCGCTGATCGTCGCGACACGCGAGCCGCGCGAGCTCGCCGGCGTCACGTCGGCGATCGTCGAAATCCAGCGTTCGCAGCCGGCCGAGCAACGGCAGCTGTGGCTGGAAACGCTCGGCGAAACAGCGCAGCGCTTCGATGGACACATCGATCGCGTCTCGACGCAGTTTCAACTGTCGCCGGCGGCGATGCGCGGCGTCGCGGCGTCGATCGCCGGACTCGATGATCCCGGTCCGCGGCTGTGGGAAGGATGCCGCGTCGCGTCGCGTCGCCGGCTCGACGAGCTCGCGCAGCGGATCGTGGCATCGGCGGAGTGGTGCGATCTCGTCGTTCCCGTGCCGTTGCTCGCGACGCTTCGCGACATCGCGACGTCGGTGCGTTATCGCAGCCGCGTTTACGACGAATGGGGATTTTCGGCGCGTGGTGCGCGAGGACTCGGCGTCACCGCGTTGTTCTCCGGCGCGAGCGGCACCGGCAAGACGCTTGCCGCGGAAGTGCTGGCCAACGAGCTGCAGCTCGATCTCTATCGCATCGATCTCAGCGGCGTCGTCAGCAAGTACATCGGCGACACCGAGAAGAACCTCCGCTCGTTGTTCGACGCGGCGGAAGACGGCGGCGCGATTCTCCTCTTCGATGAAGCGGACGCGTTGTTCGGCAAGCGCAGCGAAGTACGCGACAGTCACGATCGCTACGCGAACATCGAAGTCAGTTACCTGCTGCAGCGGATGGAGGCGTATCGCGGACTGGCGATTCTCACGACCAACTTCCGCGACGCCATCGATCAGGCGTTTCTGCGGCGGCTGCGGTACGCCGTCAACTTCCCGTTTCCCGCGGCGGCCGATCGCGCCGAGATCTGGCGGCGCACGTTTCCGGCGACGCTGCCGACGGAAGGAATCGACGTCGACAAGCTCGCGCACCTTTCGATCGCCGGCGGCAACATCCGCAACATCGCGGTGAACGCGGCGTTCGGCGCTGCTCGCGACGCCACGCCGGTAACGATGCGGTTGCTGCGCGAAGCGGCGCGCGCGGAGTACGCGAAGCTCGAAAAAACATTGGCGGGGAGCGAGGTGGACGGATGGGTGTGACTCCGCGTCCGATCCGCCTGCACATCGAGCAGCTCGTGTTGCACGGCTTCGATCCGCTCGATCGTCATGCCATCGGCGACGCCGTGCGCAACGAGTTGCGGGAAGTGTTGCGCGATCAGAGCACGGCCGACGTCGCGACGATCTCGATTCCGCGGCTGCGCGCGGGAACGGTTCCGGCGAGCGCGCATGCCGGTGAAGGGATCGGCACCGCGGTCGGACGAGCAGTCGACGGAGCGCTGCGGCGATGAGCGACAGCGTGCGAATGGCCGCTCCCGCGATTGCGCCGAGCGTCAATGCGACGCCGCTGCGCGCGCCGTTGCTCGCCCGCAAATGTGCGTGTGCCGGCTCGGAATCGAGCTGCGCGAAATGTTCCGATGATGAGACGAGAGGCGGAGCGTTGCAGCGGAAGGCCGCCGGTCATGCGATGCCGGGACGAATCCCCGACTCCGTCCGCCGCGTGCTTTCGTCGCCGGGACGGCCGCTCGACAGCGGCGTTCGCTCATCGATGGAAGCGCGCTTCGGCCACGACTTCCGCAGCGTGCGCATTCACACCGGCGCGGCAGCGGCGGAGTCGGCGCACGCTGTCGGCGCGCATGCGTACACGGTCGGCAACGACATCGTCTTCGCGGCGCGCCACGATCCGCAATCGCCGCGCAGCGCGCACATCCTCGCGCATGAGCTGGCGCACACGATTCAACAGCGCGGTGTTGCGCCGGTGTCGTTCGATGAGCTGCCGATCTCATCGCCCGATCACGCCACGGAGCGCGAGGCCGACGCGGTCGCGAGCGCGGTCATGCGCGGCGAAGCGGCGCACGCGCCGAGCGTGGCGCGGCACGGACTGGCGATGTTGTCGCGGCTTTCGGAGACGGAGCCGGGACCGAGCGAGCTCGAACAGAAAGAAGCCGGTCTCACCGAGGTCGCGCCGACGAAGGAAACGCCTGGCGACAAACGGTTGCGCTGGTTCCTCGTCAATCGTCCGTTCCCGCAGCCTTCCGAGAAGGGACCGCAGGGACAAACGCTGCTCGAATCGAATACGCCGAAGCTGCGCATCGTCGGCGATGCAACCGGTGCGATGGCGGCCGGACTCAAGGCGCGGCGCTCGGGCACGCGCACGCTGAAACTGATGTGGCTCGCGGCGCTGGGCTGGCCCGACACGACGGCTGATGCCACGGCGCTCTGGAAAGAACAGGGAGGCGCGGGTGACGACTTCCTCGCGTCTGCGCAGGCGGGTCCGGCCGGCGTTGAGGTTTGCGAGTTCGATCACATCATCGAACTGCAGGCCGGAGGTCCCGACATTCCGTCGAATCTCCAGGCGGTCACCGGCAAGAGCAACGTCGACTCCGCGGTGAAAGTTCGCGCGGAGATCACCGGCCGCGTCAAGGATGCCGTGAAGCTGACCGGCGATCCGGAGATGCTGCAGGTCGGACTCATTTACGACACGGTCACGCAAAGCGGTGGGAAAGATTGCGCTGCCGACATCTGCTGCGCGATCGATCAGCGCGCGCGCAAGACGCTGATGTCGAGAATCCCGCCCGTCGATACCGAGCCGTACGTCCTGCAGTCGGCGAGCTTCAAACAGACCGCGCGCGTGCCGAAGGACAAGAAGGAAGACGCAACGCTGTCGACGTCGAGGATTCCTGAGAACCGTTTTGCAGCGCGGCTCGTCCCCGGCCTGATTCTCGGCACGATCAAAGGCCGTGATGGTTCCACGCCGACGATCGACGCGAAGATCGCCGGCGACGCGATCCCGATCACCGTCACGAAAGGCGAGAGCGTCACGGTGAAAGTCGGCAAAGACGGAATGCTCGACATCGACCGATCGAAGCCGAAGATCGGCTTCACCTTTCCCTTCCTCAGCGAAGGCGAGATCACGAAGTTCGAGGTTGCGCCGGAAGGGCTGCACGCATTTGGCACCATCCATCCGAGTCTTTCGCTCCTGAAAGGAACGGCGCTCGACTTCTACCTCACTCCTTCCACCGTCGGCGCGGTGCTGAAGCCGAAGACGCCGCTGAAGTCGCCGATCCCCGGACTCGAGCTGCACGAGCCGGAGTTGCTGTTGCCGCTGCTGCCCGACTTCAAGCCGGAAGGGCGAGTCAAGTTTTCGATCGGAAAGAATCTCGTTACCGGCGTTCTCTCCATCACCGTCGAAGGAACGTCGCTCGTCGCGACCGCCAAAGCGATCGCGCACATTCCGGGCATCGACGAGGCCGAAGGCGACGTCCGTTACCACGCGAAGGATGGCTTCTCGAGCAAAATCCATCTGAGCAGGAGCGGCAAGAAGTTCGTGAAGAACGTCGCCGTCGACGTCTTCATCACCGACGCCGGCATCAACGCCATCGGCACGATCGACGTCGAGCCTCCGGGCGGCTCGCTCGTCACGCTCACGATCGCGCGCAACGAAGCGGGCGATTTGCAATACACCGGTCACGGCCTGATCAACGTGCCCGGCCTCGCCGATCCGGTCGATGTGCTGATCGGCTACAACGCCAAAGGACTGACCGCGAAAGGGACCGCCGCGTTTTCGCTGAAGACGCTCGGCGCAAAAGGCATCCTCGGCGTCACTTACGACTCGAACCTCGGCTTCGTCGGCTCGATCTCGAACTTCACGTTCAAGAAGGGGCTGGCCACAGTCACGCTCGAACATCTCACGCTGGCGAAGGAGAAGTTCACCGGCGCCGGCTCGATCGAAATGCCGGTCGGCAAATCGCTCATGGCGAAAGGCGCGGTGACGCTCGGTGAGAACGAGCAGCTCGCCATCACGGCCGCGCTGAAGATCGCGAAGCCGATCGTGTTGTTCGATGCCTTCGGCGGGAACTACAAACTCTTCACGCTTCCGGCGATCAGCATCCCGATTCCGGGCGCGAGCATCGCCGGCTTCGGACTCAAGCTCCAGATTCTCGGTGGACTGAGCGCCGGATATCGCATCGGTCCGGGAACGCTCGATGAAGCCGAAGTCAGCGCCGGCGTGAATCCGCTGCTGGCGACGTCGACGGCCGGCGTGAAACTGCACGCGCGGCTGCTGATTCCGGCGCATGCATCGGTCACCGGTTCCATCACCGGACTGGTCGCGCTCGATCTGCTCGCCGCGGAAATCGCCGGCGGCGTGACGGTGAGCGCGACCGCATCGCTCGACGGCGGCCTCGACGCGCGAACCGATGTTGCCTACGCGCCCGAACGGCTGGTCATTGATGCGAAGCTCGACGCCGCGCTGAAGCTGATGCTCACGCTCGGTCTCGATGCCGTCGTTCGCGCGTCCGTGCTCGGCGCGAAATACGAAACGCTGTGGCAGCTCGGCCGCTGGCCGTTCGATCCGGGCGTCTACTTCTCGATCGGCGGCCAGTTCCATTACGAATCCGACAAGGCGTTCACGCCGCCGGCGCTCACGTTCAACAAACCGCCGCTCGATGGCGCGAAGCTCGTCACCGGACCGTTCGGCGGCGCGGCGCCGAAGGAGACGAAGAAATGAAAGCGCACGAGCTTCGGACACGCGCGCGCTTCGCGCAGCCGGTTCGCTCCGGCGGCCGTGCACTCGACGAATCGGTGCGACGCCGCTTCGAGCCTCGCTTCGGCGTCGACTTCTCGCAGGTGCGAATTCATACGAACGATGAAGCGGCCGCTTCGGCGCGCGCGTTCGGAGCACGCGCGTATACCGCCGGACCGCACGTCGTCTTCGGAAACGGCGAATACGCGCCGCACACCGCGGGAGGCGCGCGGCTCCTCGCGCATGAGCTCACGCACGTCGCGCAGCAAAAGGTTTCCGCGACGCAGCCGGTAACGGATGTCGACTCCGCCGCCGAGCGCGAAGCGAACGTGCTTGCCGCGTCAGCGGTGTTCCCGCTTCGACCGCAGGCGCGGTTGCACGCGGCCGTGGCGCGACAACAACACGTGACGTTCCGAGAGAAGGTCGCAGCGGTTGTTGGCGTCGGACCAATCGATGCGTCGACGGCCGCGGACATCGCCGAAGAATCGCGGCTGGCGGCGATCGCAAGCGGACTGGATGGCGTCGGGAGTGACGGGCCTGGCGATGCGTATCGCCACTCCTTCTGGAACTGCCGGATGACCGCGGCGATCGGCGCAGATCAGGCGGCGACGATTGCCACAAACCACGAAACGCTTGGTACCGGCTCAGCGCTTTCGCACGCGATGGATCTCTTCAACAATCGCGTCGGCCGAAGCTGCTCGGGCGACTGCGATCAGTGCGTGCGAGCGAAGCTCGCCGCCGGCGAGTTACTCGTCATCGAGAACGGCAAGCTCGTTCCGAGCGGAGGAGTGAAGCCGCAGCCGTTCAAGCTTCCCTCTGCGAAAGACGCACTCAAGCCGATCGGTCTCGACGCGATCCGGCCGCTCGCGCAGGACAACACCATCGTGATTCCGCGGGGAGGTCCGCGATGACCTCCGTCCCGATCTCGCCGCGTGTCGCGAAGTGCGGGTTCGTGCTGCTCGATGCGGAGACGGCCGCCGTCCTCGCCGTCATCGCGCTGCAATACAACCCCGACACGCTCACGCGCACGCTACAGGCGCAGACCGTCACCGATGCCGCGGATCGTTCGACGCCGATGCGTTTCACCGCGCCGCCGATCGAAACGCTGAAACTCGATGCGGAGCTCGATGCGACCGATCTGCTCGAGCATCCGGACCAGAATCGCGGCGCTGTCGAATCGGGCATTCACGCGCAGCTCGCGGTGCTCGAAACGATGATCTATCCGAGCACGATGCGACTGCAGGCGAACAACGCGCTGCAGGCATCGGGAACGCTGGAGATCGTGCCGATCGAAGCGCCGCTCGTCCTCTTCGTTCTTGGGCGCAATCGGATTCTGCCGGTGAAGATCACCGACTTCAGCGTCACCGAGGAAGCGTTCGATACGAATCTGAACCCGCTGCGCGCGAAAGTCAGCCTCGGCCTGCGCGTGCTCAGCGTCAACGATCTCGGCTTCAAGCACAAAGGCGGAAGCCTCTACCTCATGTCCCAGTCGCGCAAAGAGAGCTTCGCCGCGCAGGCGCGCACGGCCGTCTTCGGAACGCTCGGCATCGGAGGAATTCCATGAGCGACGATCGTCTGCAGCGGCTGCTCGAAGGGCCGGCGCTCGAAGCGACCGCGTTCCCGCCGAACAGCCGCTATCACGGCCTGGGCACGCTGCAGATTCCGGCGGCGGACGGCTCGCCGATCGTGTTCCTGAAGCGCCGCTTCATCGCGCAGCCGGAACGCTTCAGCGTCATCGGAATTCACTTCGTGTCGCAGGGCGATCGCCTCGACAACATCGCCGCGCAAACGCTCGGCGACCCTGAGCTGTTCTGGCGCATCTGCGACGCGAACGCCGTCATCGTTCCCGACGAGCTGACCGACGCACTCGGCAATCGCATCGTCATCAAGCTTCCGGAAGGGATCGGCTGAATGATCGCCAAAGGAATTCAGCTCACGCTTCTGATGGGACCGGCCGTGCCGGTACCGGCGCCGAGCTGGGTGATCGATGCGCTGCAGAGCGTGAACGTTCGCGTGGCGACCGATCGCGAAAGCGGTTTCGAATTGAAGTTCACGATCGACAACCGCTCGCCGCTGCACACGCTGTTTCTCCTCGCCGGCGGATCGATGGTGCCGATCTTTCGCGTGATCATCGTCGTCACCGTCGGCGGCACGCCGAACGTGTTGATCGACGGCGTCGTCACGATGGTGCAGACGGCGCCGGATGCCGGCAGCACACATTCCACGCTCACCGTTACCGGCCAGGATCTGTCGCGTGTCATGGACTTCATCGACACGAGCGGCATTCCGTATCCGAACATGCCGGTCGAAGCGCGCGTCGCGCTGATCATCGCGAAGTACGCGGCGCTCGGCATCGCCCCGTTCGTCGTCCCGCGCATGCTGCAGGAGACGCCGCTCCTGACGAAGGAGATCCCGAAGCAGAAGGGCAAAGACCTCGAGTACATCCAGGAGCTCGCGAAAGATGCGGGCTACATCTTCTACATCGAGCCGGGACCGTCGCCGGGCCGGAGCATCGCGTACTGGGGACCGCAGGTGAAGGTCGGCTTTCCGCAGCCGGCGCTGAACGTCAACATGGATGCGCACACGAACGTCGACACGCTGACGTTCCGCATCGACGGCGACAGCGGCGTGGTGCCGATCGTGTTGATCCAGAACCAGAAATCACACATCGGAATCCCGATCCCTGTTCCGAATATCTCGCCGCTCAATCCTCCGCTCGGACTGATCCCGACGAGAGCGAAGGAGTATCCGATCATCACGACGACCGCGAAGAAGTCGGCGATCGGCGCGGCGCTGCTCGCTGCCGCGAAAGCCTCGAGGGGAGCGGATGCCGTCGTCGGAAACGGGACGCTCAACGTGCTGCGCTACGGCCAGCCGCTCAAAGCGCGGAAGCTCGTCGGCGTGCGCGGAGTCGGTCCCGCGTTCGACGGTCTTTACTATGTCGAAGAGGTCACGCACGACATCCGTCGCGGCGAGTACAAGCAGCAGTTCAAGCTGCGGCGCAACGGCTTGCGCTCGACGGTCGGGACGGTGCCGGTATGAGCGACCGCTTCTTCGGCAAGTACCGCGGCACGGTCGTGAACAACCTCGACCCGATGCGCATCGGCCGCATCCTCGCGTCGGTGCCTGATGTCGGCACCGGCATTCCGACGTCGTGGGCGATGCCGTGCGTACCGATCACCGGACGGAAAGCGGGGACGTGGTTCGTGCCGCAGGTCGGCGCCGCGGTCTGGATCGAATTCGAGCAGGGCGATTCCGATTATCCAATCTGGGCCGGCTGTTTCTGGGGCTCGTCATCTGAAGTGCCGGGCGCGGTGCAGAAAGGAAATCCCGCCAGCCCGAGCATCGTGCTGCAGACGGCGCTGCAGAACCAGATCGTGATGCACGACGTGCCGGGGCCGACCGGCGGAATCATTCTCAAAGTCGCTTCGGGTGCATCGATCGAGATCAACGACCTCGGCATCACGATCTCGAACGGTAAGGGCGCGTCGATCGTGCTGCAGGGTCCGAACGTCACGATCAACAAAGGCGCGTTGACGGTGATCTGATGCCGGGACCTCTACTGCACGTCGGCGCCACGGTGCAATGCATTCACGGCGGCCGTGCTACGCCCACCGCGCCGAACTCGCGCGTGCTGGTCGGCGGACAACCGACGGCGACGCTGTCGTCGCCGTGGACGATCGCCGGATGTCCGCTGCCGTCGAACGCCGGCGGTCCCTGCGTCACGGCGCAATGGACGGTTGGCACCTCACGCGTCACGTCGGGCGGACAGCCGCTCGTCATCTCCACCGGAGCGGCGACATGCACGCCGACGGGAGCGCCGCTGCTGACGGTCTCGTCGCAAACGAAGGCGAGCGGGACGTGATGCGATGAACGTCGACTATCCGTATCGCATCGATGGCCGCGGCCGCACCGCGCAGGCTGGCGACGACGAATACGTGCGCGATCTGATCGAACAGATCCTGTTCACGGTTCCGGGCGAGCGCGTCAATCGTCCCGATTTCGGCTGCGCGGTGCTGCAGCTCGTCTTCGGTCCGAACAGTAATGAGCTCGCCGCCGCGACGCAGTTCACGATCGGCGCCGCCCTGCAGCAGTGGCTCGGCGACATCGTGCAGGTTCGCGACGTTCGCGTTGAAGCCGAGGATTCGTCGCTGCGCATCACCGTCGAATACGTCGTCATTCTCACGCAGCAACAGAAGAGCGCGCAGTTCACGCGGGGAGCGGGCGCATGAGCAGCACGGGCGTTTATCGCTGCTGCGATGACGAGCGTCGCGATCTCGTGCGCGCGCAGTCGGCGCTCAACGGCATCGATTTTCTCGAAGTCGTCGATCACGACGAGCCGGTGCTGGAGAAGCGGCAGCGCTTTCTGCGCATCCACTTCGTCAACAGCCCGCCGCCTGCCGCAACGCCGCCCGCGACGCTGAAGGATCTGATCGTCATCGACGGCGGCGAGCGAATCCGCAACATCGTCGTGAAGGATGCGACGTACGACGGCGACGTGCTCGTCGTCGAAGTCGTCGCGCGCGGCGATTTCTCGCCGTACACGCTGCGGCTCGTGCAGCCGTCGACGCGTACGCCGCTCGCCGGGATCGACCCGCCGCTCTCGACGATCGAGTTCTCGTTCAAGGTCGAATGCGAATCGGACTTCGATTGCCGCGTTCCCGCGAACTGTCCGCCCGACAGCGAGCCGGCGCCGCGCATCGACTACCTCGCACGCGACTACGGCAGCTTCCGCCGGCTGATGCTCGATCGCATCTCGCTGCTCGTGCCCGGCTGGCGCGAGCGAACCGCCGCCGATCTCGGCGTCACGCTCGTCGAACTGCTCGCGTACGTTGCCGATCGGCTCAGCTACGAGCAGGACGCGATTGCCACCGAGGCGTATCTCGGCACCGCGCGGCGCCGAACGTCGGTGCGGCGGCACGCGAGGCTCGTCGACTATCTGTTGCGCGACGGCTGCAACGCGCGCGTGTTCGTCCACGTCAACGTCAGTTCGGCGGTCACGCTGCCGCTGCAGACGCCGTTTCTGACGCGACTCGACGGTGTCGTGAAACGGATCGAGCCCGGCGCCGCGCAGCGTGAAGCGGTCGCGCGCGGGCCGCTGGTGTTCGAGTCGATGGTCGAAACGAAGCTCGAGCCCGATCAGAATCTGCTGACCTTCTACACGTGGGGCTCGCGCGACTGCTGTCTTGAATGCGGCGCGACATCCGCGACGCTTCGCAATCATCCGAAGGTGAGTGCCGGCGACTTCCTGCTGTTCGGCGAAGTCATCGGACCGCGCACCGGCAGTTCTGCCGACGCCGATCGGACGCATCGCCACGTCGTTCGACTCACGCGCGCGGCGCAGAGCGTCGACGCGCTGACCGGCGCGGCGATCACTGAGATCGAGTGGAGCGACGCCGACGCCCTCCCGTTCCCGCTCTGCATCTCCGCGACGATTCGCGACGCCGGCGGTGCGCCGCTCTTTCTGTCGGACGTGACCATTGCGCTCGGCAATCTCGTCATCGCCGATCACGGTGAAAGCGTCCCGGACGTGCTGGGCGTCGTGCCCG
>JAOBAU010000149.1 GCA_025463165.1 Acidobacteriota bacterium
AGATCACAACATCGCGCTCGGTTACAGCAAGTCGAGCACCTCGATCAAACCGGGCATCTACATCACCGGGCGACTCGGCACCGACACCGTCAACGCGATGGGCGCGGAAACGACGATGCAGGCCGGCGGCGGCTCGCAGACGGGCGCCTACAATCGCTGGGGCGACTACAGCTCGATGACGCTCGACCCGATCGATCAGTGCACCTTCTGGTACACGAACGAATATTTGAAAACGGACGGTGGCTTCAACTGGTCGACGCGGATTGCCACATACAAATTTCCGTCGTGTACGCCATCGAGCCCGTGGGGAAGGGTGTCGGGAACCATCACCTCGTGCGCGACCGGCGCGCCAATCTCCGGCATCACCGTCTCGCTGAGCAATGGATTCGCCGGAATCAGCGACGCTGCCGGAAACTACTCGATTCAGGTTCCCGCCGGAACGTACACCGCCACTGCAACCGGTCTCAACCGAAACTGCACGACCAGCTCGCCGGCTACGGTCTCCGTCATCGCGACGTCGGGCGCGACGACGACACAGACCTTCTGCATGACCGGCACCTCCAACCTGGAGACCACCGGAACCACCATCGACGACGCCTCCGTCGGCAACAGCAACGGCATGGTCAACCGCAATGAGTGCGTCCGGTTGAACGTGGCGCTGAAGAACACCGGCTGTTCGAACGAATCCGCGATCTCCACCACGCTCTCGACCACGACGGCCGGTGTGACGATCACCCAGGCAAGCGCGGCGTATCCCGATCTCGCCGTCGACGCCAGCGGGACCAACGTCACGCCGTTCAAGTTCCAGACCTCGAGCTCCTTCGTCTGTGGAACGGTGATCAGCTTCACGCTGACGACCTGGTACGCCAGCGGCAGCGGATCGCTCTCGTTCAGCATCCCGAGCTGCAGCGGCAACACGAACCAGCCGATTCCGAGCAGTTCGCTGACGGCCGCTGATCTGACTCAGTCCGATCGAATCTTTCGCGACGGCGTGCCGAGCAACTGCGCGGGCAAGGTGAGTCCGGGCGGCGGCTTCCAGGGAACGAAGTACTACAAGGCATTCCCCTTCACGAACAACAACGGCGTCGCCGCCTGCTACACCGTGAACCTCACCGCGGCCCTCGGCGGCGCGACCGACATCGAGAGCGTTGCATATTCATCCACGTACAACCCGTCCGCAATCAATACGAATTATCTCGGCGACGGCGGCTCCAGCATTGGAGGGTCCACCGACAGCCTGTCGTACTCGTTCACGGTCCCGGCGCTGACCGACTTCGTCGTCGTCGTCAATACCGTCGACACGGCGCCATCGTCGGTGTTCAGCGGCACGGTCTCCGGCTTCCTCGACACAGCTGCAGGTCCGGGCGCCTGTCCGGCGTGCGTTCCGCCGGCGACTCCAACGGTCAACCCAGGCGGACCGACGACGTTCTGTCAGGGCGCCAGCGTCACGCTCACTTCCAGCAGCGCGACCGGAAACCAGTGGTACAAAGGACCGGTCCTCCTCGCAGGTCAGACCGGTCAGAATTACGTCGCCACGACGAGCGGCAGCTACACCGTCGTCGTCACGGCGAGCGGATGTCCGAGTGCTCCGTCGTCCGCGACGAACGTTGTCGTCAATACGATTCCTGCGACGCCGTCAATTACGCCCGGCGGATCGACGACGCTCTGCGGAGGCGCCAGCGTCACGCTCACGTCGAGCGGCACATCGGGCAATCAGTGGTACCTCAACGGCAATCCGATCGGCGGCGCAACGAATCAGCAGTACGTCGCGAACGCCGACGGTAACTACACGGTCGTCGTCACGACCAGCGGCTGCAGCAGCGCGGCCTCGGCCCCGATACCTGTCACCGCGAGCGCGATCCCTTCGACGCCGACGATCACGCCCGGCGGACCGACGACCTTCTGCGGAGGCGCCAGCGTCACGCTGACGTCGAGCAGCGCTACGGGCAATCAGTGGTATCTCAGCGGCAATCCGATCGGCGGCGCAACCGGCCAGCAGTACGTCGCAAACGCATCCGGCAACTACACCGTCGTGGTGACGACCTCCGGATGCTCGAGTGCCGCGTCAGCGGCGACCGCCGTCACCGTCAACCCGACTCCGGCCAAACCGGTCATTACGCCCGCCGGACCAACGGGGGCTTGCACGGGCGGCAGCGTCACGCTCACATCGAGCAGCGCAAACGGCAATCAGTGGTACGAGGGCGGCAACCCGATCGGCGGCGCAACCGCGCAGCAGTACGTCGCGAACGCGTCCGGCAACTACTCGGTGATCGTCACGACGAACGGCTGCAGCAGCCCGGTGTCGGCCACCACCGTGGTCACCATCAGCGGAGTCCCGGCAACGCCGGCGATCACCGCCGGCGGACCGACCACCTTCTGCAATCTCAACAGCGTCACGCTCACGTCGAGCGCCGCCGCCGGAAATCAGTGGCTCCTCGACGGCAATCCGATCGGTGGCGCAACCGCACAGCAGTATGCCGCGAAGGTATCCGGCAACTACACCGTCGTCGTCAACCCGTTCGCTTGCAGCAGCGCCCCGTCGAACGCGATCGCCGTCACCGTCAACCTCTGCTACCTCGCAACGAGCGATCTGAACGGCAACATCATGTCGGACATCGTGTTGCAGAACACGAACACAAACTCGGTGGCCGCGTGGCTGATGGAAGACAACTCACTCGTCGACGGAAAGGTCGTCTTCAGCCCGACCGCCGAAACGAAGATCGTCGCTACCGGCGATCTCGATGGCGACATCAGGGCCGACATCATCGTGAAGAACAACACCACCGGCGCAATCTCGATGTGGAAGATGAACGGCAATGTGCTCGTCTCGCAGACGGTCATCGCCACGCCGAACATCGCCCAGCGTGTCGTCGCGACGTACGACTTCAACCACGACGGGAAGAAAGACATCGTGCTGCAGAACACGTCGACCGGCGCGGTGTCGCTCTGGCTGATGAACGGCGCAACCCTCACGACCGGTATCGCCCTCGGCAATCCCGGACTCAACGTCAAAGCGGTCGGAGCCGGCAAGTTCGGCGGCGACGCTATCCTCTTCCAGGACAGCAACAGCGGCGCGATCAGTCGCTGGACGATCAGCAGCAATGTCGTCGCATCGAATCTGCCGATCGGCACGCCCGCGGCGGGAACGAACGTCGTCGCCACCGCGGACTTCGATGGCGACAGCAACTGCGACATCGCGCTGCAGCAGACGAACACGCGCACCGTCTCGGTCTGGCTGATCGGCGCGGACGGCACGACGATTACGCAGAGCGCCGTCGTCGCCACACCGTTGTTCGACTGGAAGGTCGTCGGCGCCGCCGATTACAACGGCAACGGCCGCGGCGATCTGCTGCTGCACAACCCGGCCACGAACGGCATCGCGCAGTGGCAGATGAACGGAGTGGTGATCGAGCGCGGCTGGAACATCTCGACGGTCGCGGGCTGGGTACCGCTCGGCAGGTAAGCAACCCGCCACATCCTTCTCCCGTTCGGGAGAAGGATGTGGACTACTTCACGCCGCGCCGCGCCGCGTTCAACACGATGGCGCGGATGGCTTTGTCGTACTCCGGCAACTCCCAGTCGTCGCAGCGTGACACCGGCGAGAAGCCGGGATTGGCGTTCGACTCGATGAAGTACAGCTCGCCCGACGGCGTCAGCCGGCAGTCGATGCGCGCGTAATCGCGGAGCTGCAGCGCGGGCCAGAGCCGGACGAACATCGCTCGCAGCTCGCGCAGCCGCGCGGCGTCGAACTTCGCGGGATGCGATCGAATGCGCCACCGCGCGCGATACGCATCGTTGTGCTTCACCTGATACGTCGCCATCGAGCGCGGCGACGACGGATCCTTTCCGATGCGCAAACACCACGGCGGGAGGACGTGCAGCAATCGCTCGTCGCGCCACGCGAACACGTAGACGTCTTCGCCGGGGATGAACGCTTCGATGATGGCGGTGCCGCGGCGATGCACGACCGCCAGCTGCCGCTTCAGCGCGGCCTCGCTTCTGACGACCGACGCCATCGTGATTCCCTCCGATGAATCGCCGCCGACCGGTTTCACGACCACGGGAAACGGCGGCACGTCGCGCACCGCGAAGCCGCGCGGCGCGAGCGCGTACGGCGGAATGC
>JAOBAU010000159.1 GCA_025463165.1 Acidobacteriota bacterium
CTCGTCACCGGTCCCACCGGCTCCGGAAAAACGGTCACGCTCTATTCGGCGCTGAAGTCGCTGGCGTCGCCCGAGATCAACATCATGACGATCGAGGATCCGATCGAAATGGTGCACGAGGATTTCAACCAGACGTCGGTGCAGAACAAGATCGGCATCACGTTCGCGTCCGCACTGCGAACGATCCTCCGCCAGGATCCCGACATCATCATGGTCGGCGAGATTCGCGACGAAGAGACGGCGCAGAACGCGGTGCAGGCGGCGCTAACCGGACATCTCGTCTTCGCGACGCTGCACACGAACGATGCCGCGACGTCCGTCACACGCCTGATCGACCTCGGCATCCAGCCGTTTCTCATCTCGTCGTCGCTGGTCGGCACGATGGCGCAGCGCCTGATGCGGAAGATCTGCGAGGACTGCAAGCAGAATCGCCCGCTGACGGTGGAGGAAGCAGCGACGCTGAATCTGCAGGCGCCGGCCGGCAAACGGATCATCGTGAAGGAAGGCGCCGGCTGCATCCGCTGCCGCAACACCGGCTACTACGGCCGCACCGGCATCTTCGAGATTCTGCCGGTCGACAACTCGATCCGCGACCTCATCGATCGCTCGGAAGACTTCCTGAAGATCAAGGAAGTGGCGATCAAACGCGGGATGCGTACGCTGCGTCAGTCGGCGCTGCGCAAGCTCGCCGAGGGCTCGACGACGTTCGAGGAAGTGGTGCGCGTGACCGGCATTTAGCGTCGCGCGCTTTTTACATTTCTTACGAACGCGTTACGACGCGCCGCGTGCGTGATTGGTTGCGCGGCGCAAGATTGTCGCCATGCACGCACCGCTGTTGCTCCTCCTGCTCGCGTTGCCTGTCGATTCCACCGAGGCTGCGAAGGTCGCCTCGTGGGTGCGCGCGCTGCCGGCGGTCGCGGCCGACGATTCGCACTTTGCAGTGATCGGCGGCATCTCCGCCGTGCATGTCGGCGGCCCCGCGATCTCGCTGATTCGCGCGCAGGGACCGGCGGCGTTTTTTCGCAACACGAGCGCGGTGGCGGAGGCGCGAACGGCGTTGCAACAGCGCGCGCTTTACGCCGACAAGCTCGCCGCCGGCGGCATCGCATGGCATCGCGACGTGCAGAACCTGCCATGGGGATTGATCGAAACGGCCGCGGGCGAGCGCAACTTCGCCATCACCGACACGATCGTGCAATCGCTCGGCGCGCGTGACCTTCGCTACGTCGGCACGGTGATGCCATACGCCGGATGGGAACTGCGCGCGGCCGGCTATCCGGTCTCAACCGATTCGATGTGTACGCGCCTGCTCACCGAGGATTTTTTCTATCTGGCTTATGACAATCGGATGGATCGTTTCCACGACAACGGCGCATGGCTCCGCTATCTCGACGCGGTCGTCGAGCGTTACGACGGCGACGGCCGCGACGACATGCCGGGACTGACGCACGGCATTCGCTACTGGCAGGTTCACAACGAGCCGGAAGGCGATCACTGCGGTCTCTTTCGCGCCGACGTCGCGGCGTTCGTCGATCTGATGCGCGATGCGCACGGCGTCGTGCACGCGTCGTGTCCCGACTGCAAAGTGCTGAATGGCGGCGCCGCGTTTCCGATGTGGGAGACGCGGCCGGTCGGCGGCTCCACGTTCTGGCGCGACTTCGCCGCGATGGGCGGCGCGCAATACGTCGACGTGATCGCCGTCCACTACAACGATGGCAAGACCGACGGCGGATCGATCGCGCATTTCGAAACGCAGCTTCAGTCGATGCGCGCGCTCCTCGGCGCGAACAAGCCGGTGTGGGTGACTGAATTCGGAGTCGTCATCGACGTCGGCGGCCAGTTCACCGCGCTGACGGAGAAGGAAGCCGGCGCCTGGTACGTCCGCTTCTACACCGCCGGTCTTGCCAACGGCGTCGAACGTTTCTTTTCCGACGCCGTGTCGTTCGTCCGCTATCCCGATGGTCCGATCCTCCTGCCGTTCTACGTGAACAAACTGCTCGAAGCGAAGCTCGGCGGCTTCACCTTCGCCGAGAAAATCGCGGACGGGCAGTATCGTTTCCGCGTCGGCAGCGCCGATCGCTACGTCGTCTGGAACGGCATGCCGAGCGGCATCAGCGGTACGGTCGTCGTAACCGACATGTACGGCAACGAATCGACGGTCGACGCCTCAGCCGTGCATCCAACGGAAGCGAATCCGCTGATCGTGACGGCTCCGAGCGCGCGGCGCATACGGATCGTGCGGCGATGATTGCTGTTCACTTTTTACCGATGTTCATGTAGAGTGAACACGGCCGAAAAATGAACAAAGGATCTGAGCAGTCAATCATGGCGGGTGCCGTGACGGTTCTTCGAGACCTTGGTTTCGTTGTGTCAGTCGCCGCCATGCGTTCGGTTCGCGACACGATTACCGACGCGACTGTAACCATCCGGCGTGACGGTCAATCATGGCGATACCGCGCGGCGATCAAGAAGGCAGTTGGTCCTGTCATCGGTCATCTCGCACTCGCTTTTTCCCGCGATGTTGAAAAGCAGATGCTGATCACCGATCACGTCACGCCGCCTGTAGGGGACGAGCTTCGTCGACGCGGAATTCAGTTCGTCGATGCCGATGGCAACGCGTTTCTGAAGCAGCGAGGTCTGCTGGTCTTCGTAAGCGGGCGTCGCCGGACGCGACCGGCAACGGCCAACAGACCGGTTCGTGTTTTTCAGCCGAGCGGGCTGCGCACGACGTTCGCTCTGCTGTCCGTTCCCGAACTGATCATCGCGCCGCAGCGATCGATCGCTCTCGCTGCCGGCGTTGCTCTCGGCAGCGTCGCGCGCGTTCTGGAAGATCTTCGCGAGCTTGATTTCGTCGCAAAGGTGCGCGGCGAGCTTCGCCTGACTCATCGCGAGCGCCTCATCCGCCAGTGGACTGAAGCGTACGCGCGGGTGCTCGAGCCTTCACTGGTGATCGGGCGTTTTTCGTCCCGTTCGCCGAAGTGGTGGCGGCAAGCGGACATCACCACCATTGGCGCGAAGTGGGGAGGAGAAACAGCGGCCGCGCTTCTTCAACGGCAGCTGACTCCGGAGCGTGTAATCGTCTATGTGATGCCTGGCAACAACTCGCTCCTTTCCAGACAACGCCTTCGGGCAGATCCGGATGGAGATGTCCTCCTTCGCCGCCGTTTCTGGAATTTCGAGGTGCCGCACTGGCGTCCGGACGTCGCCCCGCCGCTCCTCGTCTATGCCGATCTGCTCGCGTCGGGCGACGCCCGATCGCTTGCGGCGGCCGAGCAGATTCGAGGTGAATATCTCGATTGATCTGACCGGCGAGCCTGAGCTGAAAGAGCTCGGCGAGATCGTCGAAACGCTGAACGATGTAGTTGCGGACCGCTGGCTGATTGTCGGCGCAACGGCGCGAGATCTCATTCTTCACTACGCGCATCGACTGCCGATCGCGCGGAAGACGGTCGATCTCGATATCGGCGTTGCGATCGCATCGTGGCAAAAATTCGATGAGTTGCGCCGCGGGTTGATTGCAAGAGGTGCGCTGGCGGTTCCGAATGTCGCCCATCGTCTAAGGCTTCGCGGGTGGAGCATTGACGTCGTTCCATTCGGAGGCGTGGAGCACGACGGTGTCATTGCGTGGCCGCCCAGGGGTGACACGGAAATGTCCGTACTCGGTTTCACGGAAGCGATCACGCATGCGACCAGCGTCATTCTTCCCGACGACGTCATTGCGGCCGTCGCATCGCCGCCTGCCTTGTTGTTGCTGAAGCTCATGGCCTGGGACGATCGGCATCATGAACTTCCGCGTCATGACGCTTACGACATCCGAATCCTTCTCGATAGTTACTCGCGGGAATGGAATGTCGATCACCTCTACGATGATGGCGACGACCTGCTTCAGCGATTCGGCTACGACAACGTGCTGGCCGGCGCGGCGCTTCTCGCTCGCGACGCCAGAGCAATTGCCGAGCGCGCAACGGCGGAGCGTATTGCAATCATTCTCGAACGGGAAGCATCAGGCGACACGCTCGTTCTTGCAGCCGACATGAGCGGACGAGTCGAAGAAAATCTGAGTTTGCTCGAGGCGGTCCGCTTCGGCTTTTTGTAAGAAGCAAGACCCCGGGAACGTCTGCGCCCTCTCCGACGTTACCGCGCCCGCAATGACGACTCTTACACCTGACGTCGCGCCGTCCGAGGCGGCCGCGGAAGATACGACGGCGCTGCGGGAGAAAGTTCGCGCGGCGTCGGAGCTGCTCGAAGCGATCGATCTCGATCGCGGGATCCTCGCGCACCTTCCCGCGGACGAGCGGCAGCGGTTTCTGCACGCGACGCGCATCGTGTCCGATCCCGATCCGCGGGCGCGGCGGCGGCTGGTGAAGGAGAGCAAGCGGCGCCGGAAGGCGGCGCTTGCGGAGCAGGACGACAAGGTCCTCGCGACGACCGGGATTCGTGAGTTGCGGCGGAAGCCGGTGTTCACGACGCCGAACTATTACCTCCTTCCCGCGCCGGCGGTTGAGTCGGAGACGACGACGGCGGAGTCGCGGCATTGCTACGTTTGCAAGCAGCACTATCTGACCGTCCATCATTTCTACGATCAGCTTTGTCCGGAATGCGCGGAGCTCAATTTTGCGAAGCGGACCGAGCTCGCCGATCTCACCGGACGCGTTGCGCTGCTGACCGGCGGCCGCGTGAAGATCGGCTATCAGGCGGGATTGAAACTGCTGCGCGCCGGTGCGCGGCTGATCGTCACGACTCGCTTTCCGCGCGACTCCGCTGCACGTTATGCGGCGGAGCCGGACTTCGGCGACTGGTCCGATCGGCTCGAGATTTTCGGACTCGATCTCCGGCACACGCCGAGCGTCGAAGCGTTCTGCCGCCAGCTGCTCGACACGCGCGACCGGCTCGACTTCATCATCAACAACGCCTGTCAGACGGTTCGCCGTCCGCCGGCGTTTTACGAGCACATGATGGAAGGGGAGATCGCCGCGTTGCAGACGCTCTCCGCTA
>JAOBAU010000171.1 GCA_025463165.1 Acidobacteriota bacterium
GAGGCGAAGCGTACGATGGACCGGTGCCATGCGAAAACTGACCGCGACTCTGCTGATTGCGCTGTACGCCGCGACCGCGAATGCGCAGCTCGAGCAGCTTGCGGAGTCGATCGAAGTGCGCGTCACGAACATCGACGTCGTCGTCACCGATCGCGCCGGGCATCCGATCACCGGTCTCACTCGCGAAGACTTCGAGATCTACGAGGACGGCAAGCTCCAGCCGCTGACGAACTTCTACGAGATCCGCGACACGACCGAACCACGCGCTGCCAACACGACCATCGCCACTTCAGGAGCGGTTCCCGATGTTCCGAATGACGTTCGCCGCCGGCGCATCCTTTTCTTCGTCGACAACTATTCAATCGAGATGTTCCGCCGCGCGTCTGTCGTCCGCGCCATCGACAAGTTCCTCGACAAGCTGCTGCAGCCGGGCGACGAGGCCGCGGTGGCGATCTGGAACCGCGACCTGAAACTTCGGCAGACGTTCACGAGCGATCACGCCACGCTTCGCGCCGCGATCCTCTCCCTCGGCGACACCACGGCCGCCGGGCCGTCGATCCAGCTGCTCACCGATCGCGTCAAAGACATCTGCCGGCAAAACATGCAGATCGCGATCAGCTCGCCGAAAGGCAATCCGCGCGAAGCGCAGCGAGACTGCGTTGCCGACTTCACCCATTTCGCCGACGATCTCTACGCGAACGAACGGGAACTTGCCGCGGCATTGACGACGATGCTCGCGACGCTCGCCGGTGTCGACGGCAAGAAAGTGCTCGTCTTCGCCGGCGCGCATCTTCCCGATCATCCGGGAGAGGCGCTCTTCCAATGGCTCGAATCGTATTTCGCGCAGCTCGCTCTCTCGAACCGCGGCAGAGTTGGCGAGATCGCTCTCACGAATCGTTCGCGGGTCTCGCGCTCGATGACGTCGAATCTCGACATCGTCGCGCGCAAGGCAAACGCGAACGGCGTGACGATGTACATGCTCGACGCGGCCGATCCGTCGCGCGACCTGATGCCCGACGCATCCGCGACGGAGGCAGGAACCGATCCGGCGTCGGCGTTCACCAACTACACCGGCACGCTGGCGAGCTTCAACGCGGTGGCGCGGATGACCGGCGGCATCGCACTTACCGGCACGAACACGTTCGATGCCGCGCTGGAAACGCTGTCGCGCGATCTCGGTTCGTACTACTCGCTCGGCTATCGTCCCGCCGCGCGCGCGAAGGAAGGAGACCGCTCGCTCGTCGTGAAGTGCAGACGGCCCGGCGCTCAGGTGCGGTCGCGGCATTCGTACGTTTCGAAGACCGCTGACGAACAGACGTCCGATCGCGTCATCGCCAACATCTTTCATACGTCGCTGAAGAGCGAGCTGCCGGTGACGCTGACGATGGGCGCGGGAGTTCGCGAAGGGCGAAAAGTGAAAGTGCCGATCTCCGTCTCGATCCCCGCGTCATCATTGACGATGCTGCCGGACGGCAGCGATGTCGTCGGAGGATTCGACGTCTACGTCGCCGTCGGCGATTCGTCCGGCGGAATGTCGAGCGTCACGAAGAAAGCGCAACTCGTGCGCGTACCGGCCGTCGCGGAAGCCGGCCTCCGAAAACAGCCGCTCGTTTTCACCGCACAGCTCCTCTTGCGCAAGGGCGAGCACATCCTCTCAGTGGCGATCGTCGATCGGCTCTCGAATGCCGCCGGTTTCGCGCGCGAGCAGTTCACTGCTCGCTGATCGGACGCGGGAGTGTGACACCCGCGTCACAGCGTTCTCACTCGTGTCACGTACGATGTTCCGAAGCCACATGCGAAAACTGACGGCAACACTCCTCATCGCGCTGTACGCCGCGACCGCGAACGCGCAACTCGAGCAGCTCGTCGAGTCGATTGAAGTGCGCGTCACCAACATCGACGTCGTCGTCCTCGATCGCGCCGGACATCCGGTCACCGGCCTCACCAAAGACGACTTCGAGATCTACGAAGACGGCAAGCTGAAGCCGCTCTCGAACTTCTACGAAGTGCGCGAAAGCGTCGAGACGCGCGGCAAGAGCGATGCGGCGGCGGCACCGGAAGCGGCGGCGATGAAAGATCCGAGGCCGCGACGCGTCATCTTCTTCATCGACAACTACTCGATGCACCCCTCGAAGCGCGCGGAAGTCATCCGCTCGATCCAGAAGTTCTTCGACCGCCTCCTGGTGCCGGGCGATGAAGCGGCCATCGTCACCTGGAACCGCAACCTGAAGATGATCCGCTCGTTCACCGGCGATCTCGATCTGCTCGAAGCGTCGCTCGCGGAGCTTGCGAAGTCATCGAGCGGCGGCCTGTCGATGGACCACGAAGTCGATCGGATGAAATCGCGCTGTCTGAACATCCTCGACGACGCGCGCAATATGGGAATCAAAGGTCCCGGCATTCCGCGCGCGCACGAAGAGTGTCTGTCGATGGCGACCCTGCAGGCTGAGGATCTTTTCACCGTGGAGCGCTCGCTCACGTCGGCGATCGACACGATGCTGTCGACGCTCGGCGGCGTCGAAGGGAAGAAGGTGATGGTCTTCGCGGGCGCGCATCTCCCCGACCATCCCGGCCTCGATCTCTTTCAATGGGTCGACGACACGTTCCAGCCGTACATCAAAGACATGCAGCCGTCGTCCTTCACCATGCGCGGACGGCGCGTGCTGACGTCGTCGCTCGACAACGTCGCGCGTCACGCGAATGCGAACGGCATCACGATGTACATGATCGACGCCGCCGACAACATGAAAGGCTTCATGCCGAACGCGGAATCGTCGACGGAAGCGGTCGACGTATCGAGCTCGTTCGCGTCGTATGCGAGCACGCTGACGGCGTTCGCGGCGGTGGCCGGTTCCACCGGCGGCATGGCGCTGACGCGCGCGAACGGTTTCGACTTCGCGCTCAACACCCTCGCGCGCGATCTCAACTCCTACTACTCCCTCGGCTTCAAACCGGACGCGCGCCAGCAGGAAGGCGAGCGCTCCATCGAAGTGAAGTGCAAACGTCCCGGCGTCAGCGTCCGGTCGCGCCATTCGTATCGGAGCAAATCGGCGCAGGACACGATGAGCGATCGCGTCGTCGCGAATCTCTTTCATCGTTCGATGCAGAGCGATCTCGCCGTGTCGGTGACGACCGGCGGCATGAAACGCCAGGGCAAAGGATGGCTGGTACCGATCTCCGTGTCGCTGCCGGCGTCCGACATCACCATGATTCCGGACGGCAAGGAAGTGCTCGGCGGCTTCGACGTCTACATCGCCGTCGGAAATGAAGATGGCGCGATGTCATCGATCACGAAAAAGGGACAGATCATTCGCGTCCCGAACGGCGCCGCCGAAGCGCTGAAGAAAGGACCGCTCGTCTTCAACGCCGACCTCATCGTGCAGAAGGGCGAGCACGTTCTGTCGATCGGCGTCATCGACCGGATCACGAGCTCGAGCGGCTTCGCGCGCGCTAAACTCTCCGCGCAGTAAAGCGTCCGAAAGGAGTTTCTCTCCATGAAGCAGCTCTTCGCAGCACTCCTCGTGCTATCCGTCTGCGCGTCCGCAATCGCGCAGGAAGACGACGACGCGCCGCCGCGTCCCGCGCCCCCGGCCGCCGAAAAGAAAGCGGACGCACCATCGAAAGATGCGGCCCGCGATCAGATCGTCACCACGACACACACCGTCACGATCAACGGCCAGGTCATCGCGTACACGGCGCGCGCCGGCACGATGATCATGAAAGACGACGACGGCACGCCGCGCGCGAGCATCTTCTTCGTCGCGTACACGAAAGACGGCGCCGATGCGGCGAAACGTCCGGTCACCTACACCTTCAACGGCGGCCCCGGCTCGTCGTCGGTCTGGCTGCACATGGGCGCGTTCGGTCCGAAGCGCGTCGTCTACGCCGACGATGATGGCCACGCCGCCCGGCCGCCGTATCGCACCGTCGACAACGACTTCTCGCTCCTCGACGTCACCGATCTCGTCTTCATCGATCCGGTCACGACCGGCTACAGCCGCGCCATTCCGTTCAAAGACGCCGGCAAGTTCCATGGCGTGGAAGCGGACGTTCGCTCGGTCGGCGATTTCATCCGCCTCTGGACGTCGCGCAACGGCCGCTGGGCATCGCCGAAGTTCCTCGCCGGCGAAAGCTACGGCACCACGCGCGCGGCCGGACTCTCCGGTTACCTGCAGGGCGAAGGGATGTACGTGAATGGCATCGCGCTGATCTCGTCGATCCTCAACTTCGGCACGGCGCGTTTCGACAGCGGCAACGATCTGCCGTACATCCTCTTTCTGCCGACATACAGCGCGATCGCCTGGTACCACAGGAAGCTACCGGCCGAGTTGCAGTCGATGACGATCGAGCAGCTCACCAGCGCCGCCGAGCAGTTCGCGCTCGGCGATTACACGTCGGCGCTGATGCGCGGCGATGCGCTGCCCGAGGCCGAGCGAAAAGCGATCGCCCAGAAAGTGGCGCGCTTCACCGGACTGACTGCCGATTACGTTGACCGCGCCAATCTTCGCGTACAGATCGATCGCTTCGACAAAGAGCTGCTCCGCGATCAGCGTCGCACCGTCGGCCGGCTCGACGGACGCTTCACGGGTATCGATCGCGATGCCGCCGGCGAAGACACGGAGTTCGATCCGTCGTACTCCGCGATCATGGGCGAGTACACCGCGGTGATGAATGATTACGTCCGCCGCGAGCTGAAGTACGAGACCGACCAGCCGTACGAGATTCTCACCGGCAAAGTGCGGCCGTGGTCGTACGACAAAGCGCAGAACCGCTACGTCGACGTCGGCGAAACGCTGCGCGGCGCGATGTCGCAGAACCCATACCTGAAGGTGTTCGTCGGCAACGGCTACTACGACCTCGCCACGCCGTTCGCCGCCACGCGCTACACCTTCAACCGGATGCAGCTCGACCCCGAAGTGCGCAAGAACCTGTCGATGGATTACTTCGAGGCGGGACACATGATGTACATCGATAAACGGCAACACGCGCGGTTGTCGGCGGCGATTCGGACGTTTATTAAAGGGGCGTATTAGCTAAGAAAGGTGCTGAGTGCTGAGTGCTGAGTGCTGAGTAAAACCGTCCCCGACTCAGCACTCTGCACTCAGCACTCAGCACCTTCTCGCTAACTGTACAATCCCCGCCTCAATGCCCCGCATCTTAGTCACCAACGACGACGGCATCTACAGCGAAGGAATCCGCAAGCTTGCGGCGGCGCTGCGCTCGCTCGGTGAGATCTTCATCGTCGCTCCCGATCGGGAGCAGAGCGCGGCATCGCATGCGCTGACGCTGAATCGCCCGCTGCGGATTCTGAAGCTCGAAGAGAACGAGTGGATCGTCGACGGGACGCCGACCGACTGCGTCAATCTGGCAGTGCTGAATCTGCTGCGCGAGCAGCGTCCCGACATCGTCGTCTCCGGCATCAACTTCGGTCCGAATCTCGGCGACGACGTCACCTACTCCGGCACGATCTCGGCCGCGTTCTAAGGCTCGCTCTTCGGCATTCCGTCGATCGCTTT
>JAOBAU010000175.1 GCA_025463165.1 Acidobacteriota bacterium
TTTTTCTCTCGATGGAAAGGGGATAAAGAAATGACGTCCATCGATGTAACCACACAGGCCATGCGCTCTCGTACGGGCACATCCAAGCCGGCTAAAGCCGGTAAGAAAGAAACAAAGACAGGCGGGATCGAAGTAGAGCGCTACTACACCCGTCCGGGCGTCGACGTGTACGACACCTGCGAGTGGGATCTTCGCTCCGCTGTCATTACCAATGAGCGCGGCGAGATCGTCTTCGAACAGAGAGATGTCGAGATGCCGAAGTTCTGGTCGCAGATGGCGACCAACGTCGTCGTCTCCAAGTACTTCCGCGGCCACCTCGGCACCGCCGATCGCGAGACCAGCGTTCGCCAGCTCATCGGCCGCGTCGTTCGCACGATGACCGGCTGGGGACGCGAAGGCGGTTACTTCGCCACCGAAGCGGACGGCGATGCCTTCCGCGACGAGCTGACGCACATCCTTCTCTATCAGATGGCGTCGTTCAACTCGCCGGTCTGGTTCAACGTCGGTATCGAGCCGAAGCCGCAGTGCTCTGCCTGCTTCATCAACTCCGTGCAGGACACGATGGATTCGATCCTCGGCCTCGCCAAAACGGAAGGGATGCTCTTCAAGTACGGCTCGGGCACCGGCTCGAACCTCTCGAACATCCGTTCGTCGAAGGAGCTCCTCGCCGGCGGCGGCACGGCCAGCGGTCCGGTCTCGTTCATGAAGGGCTACGACTCATTCGCGGGCGTCATCAAGTCGGGCGGCAAGACTCGCCGCGCGGCGAAGATGGTAATCCTTAACGCCGATCACCCCGACATCCTCGACTTCATCGAGTCGAAGGAGCGCGAGGAGAAGAAGGCGTGGGCGCTCATCGACGCCGGCTACGACGGCGCGTTCAATGCGCCCGGCGGCGCGTATGACTCCGTGCAGTTCCAGAACGCGAACCACTCCGTCCGCGTCACCGACGACTTCATGCACGCGTACGAGAAGGACGGCGACTGGAGCACGCACGCCGTCACCGACAAGTCGGTGATGGACACGTTCAAAGCGCGCGACCTGATGCGCAAGATGGCGGAGTCGGCGCACCTCTGCGGCGATCCCGGCATGCAGTTCGACACGACCGTCAATGACTGGCATCCGTGCCCGAACACCGCACGTATCAACGCATCGAATCCCTGCTCCGAGTACATGTTCCTCGATGACTCGGCGTGCAACCTTGCGTCGCTCAACCTGATGAAGTTCTACACCGGCTCGACGGGCGCGTTCGACGTCGAAGCGTATCGTCACGCGTTGCGCATCGTCATCACCGCACAGGAAATCGTCGTCGATTTCGCGTCGTATCCGACGCCGGCCATCGAGCGCAACTCGCACGCGTTCCGCCCGCTCGGCATCGGTTACGCGAACCTTGGCGCGCTGCTGATGGCGCGCGGTCTTCCATACGATTCCGATGAAGGCCGCGATTACGCTGCCGCGATCACGTCGATCCTTTCCGGCGAGTCGTACGCGCAGTCGTCGCGCATCGCCGAGAAGATCGGTCCGTTCGAAGGCTACGCCGTCAATGAAGAGCCGTTCCTGCGCGTGATCGACAAGCATCGCCGCGCGGCATACCGCACCAACAATCGTCATCTTCCGGCCGATCTCGCCGACGCCGCCTGCCAGGTTTGGGATGAGGCGTACGCGCTCGGACAGCAGCACGGCTATCGCAATGCGCAGATCTCCGTGCTCGCGCCGACCGGCACGATCGCATTCATGATGGATTGCGATACGACCGGCATCGAGCCCGACATCGCGCTCGTGAAGTACAAGAAGCTCGTCGGCGGCGGCATGCTGAAGATCGTCAATCAGACGGTGCCGACCGCGCTGCGCCGTCTCGGCTACGACGACAAGCAGATCAAAGAAGTCGTGCAGTACATCGACGAGAACGACACGATCGAAGGCGCGCCGCATCTGCTCGACGGGCACCTCGCCGTCTTCGATTGCGCGTTCCGTCCGGCCAACGGCACTCGCTCGATTCACTATCAGGGACACCTGAAGATGATGGGCGCGGTGCAGCCGTTCATCTCCGGCGCGATCTCGAAGACGATCAACATGCCGCCGAGCGCGTCGATCGAAGAGATCGAGCAGGCGTATTACGAAGCGTGGAAGCTCGGGCTGAAAGCGGTCGCCGTGTATCGCGACGGCTGCAAACGCTCGCAGCCGCTGTCGACCGCGAAGGACAAGGACAAGCTCGCCGAGCTCGGCGTCGCCGCGACCGCCGTCCGCCGCAAGCTGCCGGATGAGCGCGAGTCGATCACGCACAAGTTCTCGATCGGCGGCCACGAGGGTTACATCACCGTCGGCAAGTACGAAGACGGCACCGCGGGCGAGATCTTCATCACGATGGCGAAGGAAGGCTCGACGATCTCGGGTCTGATGGACAGCTTCGCGACGATGACCAGCCTCTCGCTGCAGCACGGTGTGCCGCTCCAACTGCTCGTCGACAAGTTCACGCACACGCGTTTCGAGCCGAGCGGCTTCACGAAAAATCCCGAGATCCCGATGGCGAAATCCATCATGGATTACATCTTCAAGTGGCTCGCGACGAAGTTCCTCGATCGCGACAGCCAGGCGCACGCCGGCGTGATCCTCCGCGACGACGCCGCGACGGTCGCCGCTACCATCGCCGCCGCCCCGGCGCCGAAGGCGGTCCCGAATGTCGCGCCGCTCACGAAGGACGACGCGTCGTTCATCTCGACCATCGCGAATGCAGCATCGCAGCAGCCGATCGGTTTCATCGCCACGCCGAAAGATGCGGACGGTCCGAACGCATCCAAAGGCGGCGCAACGTTCCGCTATCAGCAGGACGCACCGAGCTGCAGCGACTGCGGCTCGATCATGGTCCGCAACGGCGCCTGCTACAAATGCCTCAACTGCGGAAGCACGAGCGGCTGTTCGTAAGACGCAAGCTCATCGTAATGAACGAAACGAAAGGGCGGCCGCGAGGCCGCCCTTACCGTTCCAGCACGCTCGCCGGCGGCGGGAGCTCGTCAATCATCAGCACGTGTGCTTCGTGGTAGTCGAACACGAGGCGATGCGCTCCGTAGTCGGCGACGAGGAGCGGTTCTTCGATGTCCCAGCCGATGTTGAGCCAGTGCGCGGCGAGCTCGCGCGAGGTAGCGGCGCGAATGCGCGGTGTGGTGTCGCCGAGGTAGCGGTGCATGGCGTTGGCGAAAAGCGCGATCTCCTTCTCGCCTTTCACGCGCAGTTGCGCGCGAGCTTTACCGCTGGCGGGATCGATGGCGCGCATCGCCGGGCTCTCGACTTTCGCGAGATCGGCGTCGTGTTGCACCGCGGCATAGAGAATGGGGCCGACGAAGATCATCGGATCATCGCCGTACAGGGAAAGCGTTCCGAAACGCTGCGCTCCGGAAAGCGTCGCGCGCAAATGCGCGGCGACATCGTTGAGCGTTTTGTCGGGACCCGGTTTGTACGTCACGTCCTTCGGGATGACGGCAGGACGGAATGGCGACGTCGCGACGCAGCGCAGTTCCGCGCTTCGCCAGAACTTCGCATCCGCAACGTCTCGCATCGTGTGCGTTTCCACGACGTGGAACGTGCCCCCGTTTTCCCATTGCGCCGCTTCCATGGCCGGTTCGAATGACACGTCGACAGGCGGCATCGTCGAGGTGAACGCGATGGTGAGCAGCGGCGCGGCGAACGGACCCTTTGTGCTCTTCTCGATCGTTGCGTCGATCGTGATGTCGGCGTTGAAAAGGTCGTCGCCGGTCTTCACGACCTTCAGTCCGTATCGAAGCTCGCGTAACTGCACCGCGTCGCCGCAACCGCTGACGCGGACCGGAACCGGCCGCTCATCAGTGTGCTTCATGTCGGCCGACAGCGGCGCTTCCGCCGGGAAATCACGCGAGATCGGCATGGTGATCGACTGCGCGGTGGCAGTGGCGGCGAACAGCGCGACGGCGACGAGCATCTTCATGACGGCATTGTCGCAGCGCCCAGTGATAATCGCAGCGTGCCGATCTTCGTCGAGTCAATCATTCGCGTGCCGCTCGACGAGGTGTGGCGTGCGACGCAGGAGCCGCGGCTGCATCAGCGCTGGGATCTTCGCTTCAGTGAGATCGAATATCTGCCGAAGACATCCGACGACGCTCCGCAGCGTTTTCTCTATCGGACGCGAATCGGATTCGGACTCGACATCGCCGGCGAGGGGGAATCGGTCGGCGAGCGTTCGGCGGCGGATGGCAGTCGCACGTCGGTACTACGATTCTGGTCAGATGATGCGAAGTCGCTGATCGTCGAGGGCTCGGGCTTCTGGAAGTACGAGCCGGTCGATGGCGGCGTGCGGTTCTTCACCGTCTACGACTACCGCACGCGTTTCGGAGTCGTGGGGCCCTTCATCGATCGGATCGTTTTTCGGCCGCTGATGGCTTGGGCGACGGCCTGGAGTTTCGATCGGCTGCGGCTCTGGCTCGAAGACGGCGTCACGCCGGAAACATCGCGGCGACTCGCGGCCGTGCATGCGATCGCGCGCGCGACTCTGGCGTTCAGCTGGATCTACCAGGGCCTTGTGCCGAAGCTGCTCGTCGCACATTCGGGTGAGCTCGCGCTGGCGACGGCGACGGTCGGTCCGCTGCTGGCGCTGCCGAGCGTGATCGGTGCGGCGATTCTCGAGATCGTGGTCGGAATCGCGCTGCTGTTCTTCACCCGTTCGCGCGCGCTCGTGCTCGCGTCGATGATCTTCGTCAGCGTGTTGACCATCGCCGGAATCGTCGCCACACCGCAAATCGCGACCGCGCCGTTCAACGCCGTGACGCTGACGATCGCGATGCTCGCGTTGGCCGGCATCGTGTTGCAGACGATGGATGCAGTTCCATCGGCGGCGCGCACGCGCTGGAGCCCGTGGAGGAAACAGTGACGTCAATCTACGAGCGCGCAATGGGTGCGGAGTTCGGGAAGCTGCATCCCGAGATTCGCAAGCGATTCGGTTTCTCGAGTGAGGACGGCGTCGCGTCGATCGGACGCGGCGTCATGGACGAGATCTGGCGCGGTCCGTTCTGGACGCTGCCGTTTCTCTACCTCGGCAGCGTGCGCCGAATCATGTTCCCGGAGTACGGCGCGAACATTCCGTTCACCATCGAGAACTACGCGTATCGCGATCGTTTCGATCGTGAAACCGTCACGTGGATTCGCCGCTTCAGCGGACGTAAGCCGCGCCGCTTCGATGCCTACATGATCTTCAGCGAGCAACGCCAACGCATCGTCGACTACCTCGGCACCCATCAGCATCTCGCCGTCGATCTCGAGCTTCGCGCCGACGCGGAGGGAGCGTTGTGCCTTCGTTCGGCCGCGCAGCGATTTTACGAAGGACCGATCGCGTTCACGTTTCCGCTGCTCTTCTCCGGCGTCGCTGAAGTGCGCGAGTCATTCGACGAACGAGCGGGACGATTTCGCATCGAAGTGAAGGTCGTGAATCGGCAGTGGGGACCGCTCTTCGGCTATCGCGGCGCGTTTGATGTCGAATATCGAAACGTCGCCGCGGACGCGGTGCCGGAAGACGTTCGTCCGGTGCGCGAAGAGCGGCGCGAGTGAGCGATCACGGCCGCCCCGCGGCGCGCCGTTTCGCCGGAGCGGAGTTGAAGTTGAAGACGAACACGCCGCCGGAGCTGTCGCCGAGATAGAGCGTGCCGTCGGCGCCCATGGCAAAGAGCGAATGCGAGGGCGGCAGCCCCTGCGCCAATGACTGAAACGTCCTGCCGCCATCGCTGCTGCGCTTCACATCGTTGAAGACGTTCTCAATCACGACACCGGGCGCCGACGAATCGAAAAAGAGATCGCCGCGCACGCCGGAACGCAGCAGCCACGTCGCGCTACCGTCGGTCGACTCGAACGCCTGCGTGGGAGACCAGGCGAAAAGATGTCGCGAATCATATGGATCGACGGCGACTCCGACCGCATTCAAACCGGTGAGGCCGGTATTGGCCGCCGCCCACGTTGCGGCTCCGTCGACGCTCCTGAAAACTCCCGCTGGTCCGGCGGCATAGAGAGTCGAAGAGGAGCGCGGATCGACGGTCACGGAGTCCATTGAATCGGCTAATCCGTTGCTGCGTTTGGTCCACGCGTCATCGCCGGTTTTCTTATAGACCGCGCCGTTCACGATTGCGTAGAGCGTTCCCGAGAGCTGCGGATCCGCGGCGATGAATTGAGGCGACACTCCCTGCGGCAGGCCTGCGCCGAAATCGAGCCACGTATTGGCGCCGTCAACGCTGCGTTGGACAGTGCCCGAGACCGCATAGAGCGTCGATGCATTGGCATCGATCGCGATTTTCGTCGGCTGCAGTGTGGCCGAAAGAGACCACGTTCGGCCGCGATCGGTGCTTCGCGCCACTCCTGCCGGACCTGCCGCGTAGATCACCGCATCGTTATGAGGATCGGCGGCAATGGATTGTGCAGAGAAAGATGTGAGTCCCGACTCGGATCGCACCGTTGTCGCGCCTCCGTCAGTACTTCGATCCACGTGTACGAAGGCGGCGGCGAGAAATGTCGATGCGTCGTGTGGATCGAACGCAACGGCGACCGCAACAGCATCGAGTAAGCCCGCGCCGCGGCGCCATGAACTGCCTCCGTCAGTCGAGATCATCGCGCCGTGGTTGGTCGCGGCCAGAATCGTTGTGCGCGTGCTCGGACTGACCTGCAATTCCAAACACGCCAGGTCGCTGTAGCCGGTTGTGAGCGGCGTCCACGATGCGGCGCCGTCGCTGCTCTTGAAGATCGTCGATGCGCCGGCGTAGAGCGTCGTGCCGTCGGATGGATCGACGGCGAGCGAGAACACCTGCGCGGCAGTGAGGCCGCTGTTCGACTGCACCCAGTGCGCACCGCCATCGGTCGTCTTGTAAATACCGGTCGCCGATGGGAAGGCCGCGTAAAGGATCGAGTCGTTGTGCGGGTCAAGCGCGATGCCTGTCGCAAGTCCCGCAGGGAGACCGCTGCCGCGGTTCTCGAACGTCGCGCCGCCGTCCGCCGACCGCAGCAAACCGGTGATCGATACGCTGTAGACGATCTTTGGATTCTGCGCGCTGACCGCGAGATGAAACGAGCCGGCGCTTTGAATCATTTGCCACGTCACGCCGCGATCGCTGCTCTTATAGAGCCCGAATGGCGAGGCGGCGAAGACGTTCGTCGAGTCGCTGCCGGCGATCGCGATGTCGAGGAAGATCGTGCCGAGGAGTGCGGGCGCCGCGTTCCAATGCCGTCCGCCGTCCGCACTTCGGAACAAACCATTGGTCGCGCCGGCATAGACAATCGATGAATCGTTCGGATCGAAGAGCAGACGCCTGACGTTGCCGCCGTCGGGACCGTTGATCGTCCACTGGCCGCTGCCGAAAACGGGCAACGCGAAAAGCAGAGAAAAGACGATGCCGCGAAGCGGCGCACGAAATTGCATAGTCTGCTCCGCCATGCATCTTAGTGACGGCTAAATAGTGTTCCGGCAACGTTCTCGAAACGGAACGTTAACGTCCGACGAATCCGCTCGCCACCGACACGCGTCGTCCCGCCAGCGCCGCGGCAACCTGCAGCGCACTGGTGTCGTCGAGCTCCGCGATCGGGCGGAGGCAATCGCCTTCCATCACGGAGACCGCGATGCCGTCGCGGAAGGCGATGCGCGTCGACGGAATGGCTCGGATTCGTTCCGCGGTCGTGAGGATGCCGATGAGGTTGAGCGGATCGGCGGCGCTGATGACGACGAGCTGTCCATCGGGCGCGGTGCGGCGAATCTCGCGCAGCTTCTCGACGGCGTCCGGCAGCGCGAACTGTTCGCCCGACATGCCGGCGACGAAACGGCCGCCGCGAATCTCGCCGCGCGCTTCGAGCCGGCGATAGATACGCGCCAGCTCGCGCCACGGTGCGGCGTTCGGCTCGCGCGTGAGCAGGCGGCGGAAGATGACGCCGTAGCGTTGCAGCAGCACGCGCGCCTGCGCTTCGACGGCGGCATCGCGCGCGGTCGTTGATTCGTCGGTCAGCAGCGACCAGCGTCCGGAGAGATTCGTTCGCGCACGCTTGTCGACGAGACCGCGCAATCCGGCGAATCCATCGGATGCGATGAGGCCGGCGGAGACGAGCTCGCCGAGTGCGCGCTGCAGCTCTTCGTCGGCGATGCCGAGGTCGCGAGGAAAGGACGCGCCGCGCGTGCGGAGCGTTTCGATGATGCGCTTTGCAGTGTCAGAGAGCGTCGTTTCGAGATCGGCCGGTTCGCGCATGGCGCGCCATGACGGCGCGTGATCGCGAAGGAAGAGTGCGACCGGCGTGGCGCCGACCGGCGAGCCGCTCGTGGTCGCGGGCGAGAGCCGCGCCCAGCCGACTTCGCCGGCGAGACAGAGCGCGTCGAGCATCGATGCGTCGTAGCGATCCATGCGCAGCGGCAGCACGGAACGTTCCCACGCGTTTGCGGCGAGCTCGAAGCCATCGAGCTTCGCGACGATTGACTGCAGTCCGTCGGTGCCTGACAAACGGGCGGATGGTGCAACGTGTTGCCACGCGAAAAGGAAGCGGATGAAGTCGGCGGAGCCGACCGGCTCGATCTCGGCGCGCAGGCGATTGAGCGTATAGCGGTGGATGCGCGCGAGGAGCCGACGATCGCACCATTGCAGCGGTTTCAGTTTCACTGTGGAGGCGGCCGCTCCGGCCGCCACGGCGGGCGAAGCGCCCGCCGCCACAACATTCTCGAAATGCCCGCGCAACACTGCACCATCTGTTTCGAGTGCGATGAGCGCGGCTTCCGCGTCGCGTTCCGTGATGGCGAGCGATGTTGCAAGCGACTGCGCGGAGGTCGGTCCGATGAACGAGAGCCGTCCGCGCAGCAGTTCGACGATTGCTTCTTCGCGTGTCCAGACGCGCGTCATTCGCGAAGGTGGCGGTGCGATCGGCGGTATGACTTCGGGATGCACGGCGACGAACTCGGGGATTCGTTCGGCAGCGACGATCACGAGCCTTCTCCCTCCGGGAGAAGGTGCCCGAAGGGCGGATGAGGGGCGGGTTAATGCGATGACGTTCGTGCCTGGCCCCTCACCCGGCGCTGGCGCGCCACCCTCTCCCGGAGGGAGAGGGATGAGGGCGGCGCGGTTGCGAGCGATTAGCGCTTCGAGAAACGGCGTCTCCACCTCCTCATCCGTGAGAAAGCCGAACGTCAGCAGCACGTCGTGGAGCTCGTCGGCGTCGCGCGGATCGGGACGCTCTTCGTCGCGAACTCTCTCGATCGCTGCGACGTCGAGTGCGCCGAGGCCATCGTTCGAGCTCGCGTCGCCGGCGCGGCGCGTCCAGACGGCCTGCGTGCGGCGCTCTTCGAGCGGCGCGTCGTCGAGGAATGCGTACGGCTTCGCGTTGAGGATGTCGTGCGCGAGTGGCGACGGCTCGGTGGTGTCGCGCGCGATGCAGCGAATCTCGCCGGCGTGAATGCGCGTCAGGATGGCGGCGAGCGATTCGAAATCCATCGCCTCTTCGAGGCAGTCGCGCACCGCCTGATTGACGAGCGGATGGTCCGGTAGTTGACGATCGCCGGCGATGTTCTCGAAGCAGGCCGCGGCGTCGGGGAAGACGGCTGCCATCAGATCGTCGGCCATTGTTCGCTGCAGCTGCGGCGGGACTTTTCGGCCGCCGCGATTTCGCGGCACGGCGAGTGAGATGGTCGTGTTCCAGCGCCAGCGCGTCTGAAAGACCGGCGCGTCGAGGAACGCCTGCACGAGCACGTCGCGGCTGGTGGCCGGATGCAGATAGCGGAAGACGTCGGCGAGCGGGAACGAGTGCTGCGGTCCGAGCGAGAGGAGCAGCGCGTCTTCCGTCGCCGCCGCCTGCAGCTCGAAGTTGAACTGGCGGCAGAAACGTTTGCGCAGCGCCAGTCCCCAGGCCTTGTTGACGCGACTGCCGAACGGCGCGTGCAGCACGAGCTGCATGCCGCCCGATTCGTCGAAGAAGCGTTCGAGGACGAGCGTTTCCTGCGTCGGGAGGACGCCGAGCGCGAGGCGCGATTCGGTCAGGTAGTTGACGATCTCCAGCGCCGCGTTTTCCGGGATGCCGGTTTCGGCGATGAGCCAGGCGACCGGATCGGTTTCTGTGAGCAGCTCGAAATCGGCGCGAAGTGCGCTCACCGCGAGCGACAGCTCATCGCTCCGCGCCGGCGCTTCGCCGAGCCAGAACGGGATCGTCGGCGGCGCGCCGTGCGCGTCGGCGACGCGCACCACTCCACTGCCGACTTGCGTGATCAGCCACGAGGCATTGCCGAGCTGGAAGATGTCGCCGGCGTTGCTCTCGATTGCGAAGTCTTCGTTGAGCGTGCCGATGAACGTCTCTTCTCCTTCGAGAATGACGCGGTAGTCGGCGATCTCGGGGATGGCGCCGCCCGACGTGATGGCGAGCATGCGCGCGCCGCGGCGGCCTTTCACGCGCCCGTTCACTTCATCCCGATGGACGAGCGCGGCGCGGCGGCCGCGTTTGGTCGCGAAGCCGTCGGAGATCATGGTCAACACCTTGTCGAAATCGGCGCGCGCGAGGTTGCGATACGGCCACGCACGTCGAACGAGTGCGAAGAGCGTCTCTTCGTCGTAATCGCAGCAGGCCGATTCGGCGACGAGCTGCTGCGCGAGGACGTCGAGCGGCGCATCGTGCGTGACGATCCGATCGAGCTCGCCGCGACGAACCGCGCGCAGGAGCGCCGCGCATTCGACGAGGTCGTCGCGCGAGACCGGAAAGATGCGGCCTTTCGGCAAGCCGAAAACGGTGTGGCCGGAACGGCCAACGCGCTGCAGCAGCGTCGCGATGCGATGCGGCGAGCCGAGCTGGCAGACGAGATCGACGTGACCGATGTCGATGCCGAGCTCCAGCGACGCGGTGGCGACGAGCGCTTTCAGCTGACCGTTCTTCAGGCGTGATTCGGCGTTGAGGCGATTCTCTTTCGACAGGCTGCCGTGATGCGCGGTGACGGCGTCTTCGCCGAGGCGATCGGAGAGATGGCGAGCGACCCGCTCGGCCATCCGGCGCGTGTTGACGAAGACGAGCGTGGTGCGGTGCTGTTCGATCAGCTCCGTGAGGCGGTTGTAATAGTCCTCCCACACCTCGTGCGACATGACCGTCTCGAGTTGCGAGAGCGGCGTCTCGAGTGTGAGATCCATGGCGCGGCGATGTCCTTCGTTGACGATTGCGCAATCGGAGGCGCCGCCGGTGAGATAGCGCGCGACCTCTTCGATCGGCTTCTGCGTTGCTGATAACCCGAGGCGGAGCAGCGGCTGTTCTGCCACCTCGGCGAGACGTTCGAGCGTCAGCGAAAGGTGCGCACCGCGGCGCGTGCCGATGACGGCGTGAATCTCGTCGACGATGACGGTGCAAACGGTGCGCAGCATTTCGCGGCTGCGTTCGGCCGTGAGCAGGAGATAGAGCGATTCGGGTGTGGTGACGAGGATGTGCGGCGGCGTGCGGAGCATCGCGGCGCGCTCTGATGATGTGGTGTCGCCGGTCCTCACCGCGGCCGTGATTCGCGGCGCGACAACTCCCATCTCCTCCGCGACACGTCGAAGTCCGATGCGCGGCTCGGCGAGGTTCTTGTGGATGTCGGCGCTGAGTGCTTTCAACGGCGAGACGTAAATGACGCGCACTTCGTCAGGAAGAGGAGCGGTGAGTCCTTCCTGCAGCAGATCGTCGAGTGCGGTGAGGAATGCCGCGAGCGTTTTGCCTGAGCCGGTCGGCGCGGCGATGAGCGTGTGGCGTCGCTCGGCGATGGCCGCCCAACCCTGTTCCTGGGCGGCGGTCGGTTCACCGAGCGTTTCGTGGAACCAGCGTTTTGTTACGGGATGAAAACCAACCTGGGACATAGGGCTAACCGGCATCGACTATATCGCAGCAGCGTGCGTAGACTGCAGCGATGCGGATCTGCGCCGTGGCCGTGCTGCTGACGCTGGTCGCGAGTGCGGCATTTGCGCAGAAGTGCTCGGCGAATGGGCGGTTCTGTCTCTACAGAGAGTGGAGTGAGGACGCCACCGAACCGCGGGTGATCTTTACGATCAGCGACGAACTGTTCGCACCGGGAAAAGTCGTTGGCCGATTTGCGCTGAAGGATCCCGACGGTGAGCCGCTCGTCTCGGACGATGGACGATTCGTCGTCTTCGTCATGGACGTCTTTCGCAACGCAAGCGTCGCGATCCGCCGCAGCGATGGGGCGATCGTCGCGACGATTCCGATCGGCGACCTGCTGACCGAGCACGATATCGAGCTCGCGTATGCGCAGGAATCGCGGTGGTCACTCGAAGGCGATCGCCTCGTGCTGTCGATGTTCACGTCGCAGCATCCGAAAATCGAGACTCGCGCGAACGTCGAGGTCGATCTTCGCGACGGTCGCGTGCTCACCGCGAAGCGCGATCTCATCGAGCCGCTGGTTCCGGCGATCCATCCGACAACGGCGAAGTCCAAAACGACGTGGCTTGAGCCGCGTTGTGTCGACGGCGCGACCGTCACATTCGCGACCGCGGGCCTTCCGCGTGTCGACTCCGCGATCTTCCTTTCGAGCGCTGTCGATACGCCGCTCGCGGAGTATCCGTCGATCGCGCGCAAGGCTCGTATCTCCGGCACGGTACGCGTCGAAGCGCTCGTCGACGAAACAGGCGCTGTCACCTGTGTGCGCACGACATCACTGGCATTCGGGATCGACAAGTCGGCGCTGGAGTCAGTCCTCCGCTGGCAGTTCCGCCGCATCCGCACCGGCGCGACGATCGCGCCGGTGCGTGGCATGTTCGATCTCGTCTACGAGCTCGGACGGGTTTCACTGCCGACGACTAACCAGTAGTCGCGCGGATACAAACGATACAGTCGCGTGTCGGCGCCTTCCACCGAGCGCAGGTACGCTTCCCAGGCGTCGAGCTGGCGATCGGGACCGATCGTGAAGTAGATCGCGTCGGGTACATCTTTCCCCTTCACGTTGAAGCCGGGCAGCGTTCGTCCGTAGACGGCGTCTTTGCGATCGAAGAGTTTGTTGCCGAGCTCGGGATCTTTGCGCAGCTCGAGGATCGACGTCCGGAACTTGCGCACGAGATCGGGCGTGTAGCCGTCGGTGAGATCGTTGGCGATCGCTTCGGCGCGCGCTTCGTACGTGCCGTTCGCGCGTGTCTCGCCGAAGGCCTGCGCGATCGTGTAGTCGGCGAGGCTCGGATCGCGATGACCGTTCTTCACGACGTCGATCACGAACTTCACCGTCTGCGGGATCTCCGGCGTCCGCTCAGCGTAGTAACCCATCCGACCGGTCGTCGGCGATGCGCTCGGTCCGTTGCTGTACGCGAGTCCGGCGGCGAGCGTCTTGAGGAACATGCCGTGTGCGCCGCCGCCGCCGAAGAGACGCGACGCCAGATAGTCGAGCTGCTTCTCCTTGTCATCGAAGTCGGAGATGTGGACGCCCGGAACGGACGTCGCGATCACGCCGCCTTTCATGTTCGGTGCGTTCAGTCCGACGTAAATCGGTTTGTCGGTTGCGGCGCCGCGCTCCGCGAGACGGGCGTCGATCAGGCGGGTCGTGCCGGCGGGATTGCGAGTTGCCGGTGTTGCATCAAGCGAAGCTGCGAGCGCATCGACGTCGCCGCTCAGCGCCTGCTGATTCGCGGTCGACGTCACGAAGAACATTCTTGCGGCATTGCGATGGAGGAGCTGTTTGCGCGCGGCGTCGAGCGACGCCAGCACGTCGGCCGGCGGCGTGAGCAGATCGTCGCGCATGGCGTTGGCGAGATATTCGAAATCGCGCGGCAGACTGGAGTCGGGAATCTCGATCAGCGTCAGGTCGAGATCTTTCAACGCATCCTTCGCGATCGCCTGCGCGGCGGGCGAGAGCGACGTCACGTCGCGCTTGGCGAGCCACGTCTTCAGCTCCGCACGCGGCGTGTTTTTCTGCGCGGCAACGTCGTTGAAGAACGCGGTCAGCGCATCGCGATCGGCGGCCGGCGCTTCCTTCAGCAGCCAGCGCAGACGGAGCGCGTTGTGCGAGCGCGTAAGAAACGAATCGGCGTTGAGGAAGTACGGATTCGTCTGCATCCGATACGCGTTGGCCGGGTTCTGCACCCACTGCTCTTCCTGTCCCGACATCGTGTTGCGCAGCTGTTGCAGCGACTGATCGACGACGTCGCGCAGGCGCGGGAGATTTTCGGGACGCCAGTCGGGATGCTGCAGCACGAGCGTCATCCAGCCGATGGCCCGCTTCGCTTCATCGGCGCCGATGCCGGCGCCGCGCACGACGAGCTCGACGCGCTGTTTGCGGAGGTTCGTCGAGAAGTAAGCGTTGAGCCCGAGGATCTCTTTGCGGAGCCGCTCGCTCATTTCTTCGTACGAGACCGGCTTGCCGTTCTCGATGACGCCGCTGCGCGTCAGCAGCGCCGGCATCAGCGAGAGATAACGGAGCTGCGACGGCGCGAGCTGATCGACCGACAGAGCGACGCCGAGCGTGGCGCTGGTCATGTTCTCGAACGTCGACGTCACGATCGGCACGCCGGCGGCGGTTTTCGTCGCCGCGTACTTGATCGATTCGTCGAGCGTCATCGGCGGCGTCGAGACGAACGTCGCCGGCGTCACCTTCTTCGCTTCCTCTTCGATGCGCGCCGATTCCGCTTCGTACTCGTCGCGATAGCGATGGATGGCCGCCTGCGGATCGGTGAGCGCGTACTGCTTCATCAGCCGCTCGGTCTCGGTCTGCGCGCGCGCGGTCCGTTCTGCTTCCTCGCGCTGCAGCAGCGACGGACTCGGACGCGCGGCGGCGGCGTACGGCGTGACACCAACGAGCTGCCAGCGCGACAGTGCATCACGCCAGATGTTCTTTCCGGTCGCGAGCTGTTTGCGGATCGCGGCGATCTGCGGCTTGAGCGTGATCGACTTGCGGAAGTCGGGCGTCTTCTCGAGATAGAGGAACTGATCCATCCAGACCGAGCCGGTGTTGCGGCCGCCGAACGACGGCGGCGTATTGATCAGCTTCGCGAGGTCGCGCTCACGCTCCGTGAGGCGGCTCAGGACGCGTTCGTTGAGGTCTTTCAATTCCGCGGAATCGTCCGGCAGCGCGGCGATGCGCGAGATCTCGTCCGTCGTTCGTTTGCGAATGTCGGCGATCTTGTCGTTCGTCAGATTGGACGCCGCGACGTCGATGAACGTGATCGAGATCGGATTGCCCTGATCGGTACTGATGTCGCCGGAGACGCCGGTCGCGCCGATGTCGACGACGCGCGTCTTGCTGTCGACGAACATCTTGTAGAGGTTCGTGGTGGCGTCGCCGGCGAAGGTGTTCATGAAGATCTCGGCGAGCAGCAGATCGTTCGGCGAGAGGTTGTTGACGGCCGGCCACGACAACGCGACGGGACTCGGCTGCTGATCGTTCTTCGTCGGATATTCGGCGATGACGATGCTGCCGGCCGGACCCGGCTCCGGTTTCGGCAGCGGCTTCGAGGTCGTCGACTCGCGCTGCTTCGGTTTCGCTTCGACCTTCTTCAGGATCGCGTCGGTGCGCGAGAGCACGTCACTCAGCGCGACGCTCTGCGGAAACGCGACGATCGTGCCCATGTTGGCGAGGTAGTAATTCGCCGCGTGGAAGTTGCGGATGTCTTCCGCCTTCATCGTCCGAATGCCCGACGGCTCGCCGCCGGAGTTGTACGCGAGCGGATGATGCGCGCCGTACACGAGGTGATCCATGGCGCGGCCGAGGACGCGATAGCGGTTCGTGCTCGAGCTGACCATCTCGTTGAAGACGGAGCCTTTTTCTTCGAGGCCGAGAGTGTGATCGGGCTTCTCGGTCACGCCCCAGTTGCGCACTTCGCGGCGGATCTCTTCATCGCTGTAGTTGGGATGAAGCAGCGCGTTGAGCTCGGCGCCGAAGAGATCGAAGAAGACGTTCGGGCCGGCGCTGGTGTTGAAGTTGTAGCTCGTCCGCCACTGTTGCGTGAAGGCGTTCGAGCCGGAGAGCCACATTGTGTCGAGGCCGGCGAACGCGCGTCCGGTCGTTCCTTTGCCGAGGAGTAGATGCTCCTGCGTGTGCGGCTCGCCCTGATCGCTGACCGGGATCGAGTTCACCCACGTGTAGCCCTGCGGCACCGACTCGATCTGCAGATAGTCGAGCGTGAAGCCGCTGCGATCGTGGATGAAGCGCGCGCCGATCGGTTTGTCGGCGGCGTCGAGATAGACGGCGGCGACGTGAAAACCGTTCGCGGCGTCTCCCTTCTTCAGCGTGGCGAGCTGCAGGTCGGCAGCGAATGCAGTGACAGAGATCATGAGGCAGAAAAGTGCGGCGGCGCGAATGCGCATGAGGCCTCCGGAGACGTCGCGCGCGATTCTGCACGCAACGTTCGGCCCAGGCAATCGCCCGCCGCGCTCTGCCTACTTTAGTTGCACAAATTTTCCAACGGACGGAACGCCGCTCCCATTGATGATGAAAAGCAGGTAGTAGCCGGGAGGTGCGAGATTGCCGTTCGCCGGCGCGGTGACGTTCAGATATCCGGAGCTGGTTGTGTACGTGAGTCCGACCAGCCGCTGTTCCATGTCGAATGCGTGCGTGACCGCGCCGGGCCGGATCAGCTCCACCGAACGGATCGACTCGGCGTCGGCGCTGCGCACCTGGAACGTGCTGCCATACGTGATCGTCGATGGCGTCACGCCCGCGATGGCCGGACGCTTCGCCGGCGTGCCGTTGCTGTTGAAGAGATACGGCGGATAGTAGATCTCGATGTGCGGCTCGTAGACCTTGCGCTCCGGATTGCCGCCGACGGCGAGCACGCGTCCATCAGGCAGCAGCAGCGTGTTGGAGTGATAGACGCGCGCGAACTCCATCGAGCCGGCGGGAGCAAACGTGTTCGTGGCCGGATCGTAGAGCTCGGCCCGAAGCACCGCCGTGCTGATGTCTTCATCTTTCGATGAGCCGCCGGAGACGAGCACTTTGCCGTTCGGCAGAATGGTGGCGTTGAGCTGCACGCGCGGCGCGACCATGGCCGGACCTCTCGTCCAGACCGGCCTCGCGGCGGAGAGGTCGATCACTTCCGTCGTCGCGGTGACGTTCTGCGCGCCGGGACCGCCGCCCATGATGATGACTTTCGGACGGAAGTTGTTGGCGGGTGTGAGCGGCAGGAGGACGGACGTGCCGTAGTCGCGGCTCTGGCCGAAGATGGTCGTGGCGACGTCAGTCCACGTTTTGTTGATCGGATCGTAGAGTTTCGAGTTCGCATTCGAGCCCGACTCGAACACCTTGCCGTTCGGCAGCAGATTCTGCCGCGGGTAGAGCGGCACGTTCGGAAACGCGTTGCCGCCCGAGGCCCACGTGTTCGTCGCCGGCGTGTAGATCTCGATCGTCGTATTGGTTGTAGCGCTCGTCGCTTTGAGTCCGGAGATGGCCATGATCGTGCCGTTGCCGAGGACCGTGGCGGTCGGATACCAGCGTCCGCCCGCCATGTCTTTGGTGGGGGAGAACGTCTCGGTGCCGGGATTGAATGCGGCAGTTCGGAACTGACCGAAGAACGGGTCGTATCGGATCGTGCCGCCGATGACGAACGGCCGTCCGTCGGGCAGGACGACCATGCCGTTGCAGAACATGTCCCACGGAATCGTGAAGGTCCTGATCGTCTGCGTGTTCGGATCGAAGACGCCGGCGGTGAAGATGCGCTGATCGGGATCGTTGCCGGAGCCGGTGACGACGAGGACGCGGCCGGTGTACATCAATGCGACGTGAACGGGATTGATCGGCATCGTCGGATCGATCGTTTCCCAGCGGCCGGTCGTGCCGGAGGTTTGCACCAGCGTGGCCATTTTCATGGCGCGTTTGCCGCGCGCATGTTCGGCCGGCTCGATGAAGGGATGTTCTTCCTGCGCGATGGCCGAGACGGTACACGCCAGGATGATGACGGCAGGAAGGAGACGCAGCATTGCCTTGGAAATCATGCTTCCTCCATTCAAACTTTCAATTTCGACGGAAGTAAGAATGATAGGTCGCGTTGTGACATCGCGCAAGCCGCCTTCCCTGTATCGTGGCGCGTATGAAGCGCACGTTCTTCGCACTCGCTCTCTTCGCTACGTCGCTTTTTGCGCAGACTGAAAAGCGTCCGCTCGCCGCGTTGCCGTACACGCCGAGTCTGGATGTGCCGTCGCTCGACAAAGCGGCCGATCCCTGCACCGATTTCTATCAGTACTCGTGCGGCGGCTGGATCACGGCCAATCCGATTCCGCCCGATCAGGCGGCGTGGAGCGTTTACGGCAAGACGGCCGACGAGAACGCGCAGTTCCTCTGGGGAATCCTCGAAGAGGCGTCGAAGCCGTCGGCGGATCGAACGCCGTCACAACAGAAGATCGGCGATTACTTCGCGTCGTGCATGGACACCGCGGCCATCGAGCGCCGCGGCATCGGGCCGCTGGAACTGCCGCTGGCGCGCATCGACGCGATGAAAACGAAGCGCGATCTCGCGCCGTTCCTCGCGACCGAGCACTGGTCGTCGTACGGCAACGGCTTCCTGTTCGGCTTCGGCTCCGATCAGGATTTCGGCGACGCGACGCAGGTGATCGCATCGGCCGGCGCCGGCGGTCTGAGTCTGCCCGATCGCGACTACTACACGAAGACCGACGCGAAGTCGCAGGAGATTCGCGACAAGTACAAGGCGCACGTCGCGCGGATGCTGCAGCTGATCGGCGAAACGGAGAAGCGCGCCGCGGCCGACGCCGACGCGGTGCTGCGCATCGAGACGGAGCTGGCGAAGTCGTCGCTCACGCGCGTCGAGCGCCGCGATCCGTACAAGCAGTACCACAAGATGTCGCCGGCGAAACTGAAGGCGCTGACGCCGTCGTTCGACTGGACGCGCTATCTCGCCGACAACGGTCTGTCGGACGTGAAGACGATCAACGTCTCCGAGCCGAAGTTTTTCAGCACCGTCGACCGGCTGCTGAAAACCGTGTCGCTGGCCGACTGGAAGGCGTATCTCCGCTGGCACGTCGCACACGCGCGTGCGCCCTATCTTTCCGAGAGGTTCGTCGCCGAGGATTTTGGTTTCTATCGCAAAACGCTGCGTGGCGTTTCGCAGATGCCCGCCCGCTGGAAGCAGTGCGTTCGCTACGTCGATCGCGACCTCGGCGAAGCACTCGGCGAGGAGTTCGTCCGCCGAACGTTTACCGCTGAAACGAAGCAGAAGACGATCGAGATGACGAAGCTCGTCGAGAAGGCGATGGAGCACGAGATTCGGACGCTCGACTGGATGACGCAGCCGACGAAACTGCGCGCGCTCGAGAAGCTGCATTCGATCGCGAACAAGGTCGGCTATCCGGAGCGGTGGCGCGACTACTCGAAGGTCGAGCTGCAGCGCGGCGACTTCGCCGGCAACGTGGTGCGCGCGACGCGCTTCGAGTCGGAGCGGGAGATTCGGAAAATCGGCCAGCCGCTCGATCGCGGCGAGTGGCACATGACGCCGCCGACTGTCAACGCTTACTACAACCCGCAGATGAACGACATCAACTTCCCGGCCGGCGTGCTGCAGCCGCCGCTCTACGACCCGAAGATGGACGACGCGCCGAACTACGGCAACACCGGCTCGACGATCGGCCACGAACTGACACACGGCTTCGACGATGAAGGCCGCAAGTTCGACGCGCAGGGAAACCTGAAGGACTGGTGGACGGAAGCGGACGCGAAAGCGTTCGAGGAGCGCGTCGGCTGTCTGCAGAATCAGTACGCCGAGTACGTGATCGTCGACGACATCCACATCAACTCGAAGCTGACCTCAGGCGAAGACGTCGCCGACCTCGGCGGAACGTTGCTCGCCTACATCGCGTGGAAGGAAGCGGTCGCGAACGAGAACCTGCAGCCGCAGGACGGCTTCACGCCCGATCAGCGATTCTTCATCGGCTTCGCGCAGTGGGCGTGCAGCAATCAGCGTCCGGAGAACGAGCGGGTGAACGCGCTGACGAATCCGCATTCGCCTGGACGCTATCGGATCAACGGCATCGTCTCGAACATGCCGGAGTTCGCGAAGGCGTTCAACTGCGGCGAAGGGAAGCCGATGGTGCGGAAGAACATTTGCAAGATCTGGTGAAGCCCGATTTTTTTGTCGCTGGCCGGTGATTGCAAGTCAGTAGATACGGACGTATTGTCTTGCGTAGTCCGTGTCGGTAAATCTTTAACGACCTGAAGGCGACCATTGCGATCGACCTCCCGGTACGCTCCTGGAGATGACGATCCTCGGGCCGGGCAAACTGGCGCTCTTCTACTGGGACTCGAACAACGCTGACAACACCGGCTCGGTGACCGCAACCGTCGCGACGTACAAGGGGCCGGTGACCTGATTCGGTCTGTCCCGGCGCGCCGCCGGAGTATCCTTTCCGGCGGTGCTTGCGCCGCACACGCGATTCGGCCCTTACGAAATTCTGGAGCACATCGGCTCGGGCGGAATGGGCGACGTCTATCGCGCGGTCGACACCCGTCTCGATCGCAGCGTGGCCATCAAAGTTTTGCCGGCGCAGAATCCCCTGCTGCGCGAGCGGATGGCGCGCGAGGCGCGGGCGATCTCCGGCGTCTCGCATCCGAACATCTGCGCGCTCTACGACGTCGGTTCCGAGGATGGTGTCGATTACCTCGTGATGGAGTATCTCGAGGGGGAGACGCTGGCGGCGAAACTCGGGCGCGGTCCGCTGCCGTTTTCGCAGGTGCTGCGCGTCGGTGCGGAGATCGCGTCGGCGCTGGACGTCGCGCATCGTGCCGGTGTCGTCCATCGCGATCTGAAGCCGGGCAACATCATGCTGACGAAGTCGGGCGCGCGACTGCTCGACTTCGGTCTGGCGCGGAACATCGTGTCGGTCGGTCCCGACGCGCCGACCGTGCGCGAAGCGCTCACCGAAGCCGGCATGGTCGTCGGCACGTTGCAGTACATGTCGCCCGAACAGCTGGAAGGAAGCGTCGTCGATGCGCGCTCGGACATCTTCGCGTTTGGTTGCGTGCTGTACGAGATGACGACCGGCCGCCGCGCGTTCGACGGCGAGACGCGGACGGGCGTCATCACCGCGATCCTGACGCGCGATCCGGCGCCGCCGAGCAGCCTCGTCGATGATTTGCCGATCGCCATCGATCGCGTGGTGACGCGTTGTCTGGCGAAGGATCGTGAGGAGCGCTGGCAGTCGGCGCACGACCTCGCGGACGAGTTGCGGTGGATGGCGCAGGATCGGAGCAACTCGTCGCAGCGAACGACGGTCGCACCGAAGCCGCGCCGAAGGTTCGCGAGTGCAGCATCGATCGCCGCGCTGCTCGTCACGCTCGGCGCGCTGGCGTTTGCATTTGTGATGTGGCGACGGAGCGTTGCCGTACGCACTCCGGAAACGCTGCTGTTGACGATGTCGCTGCCGCCGGGCGCGACGCTCTCGCAACGCGCGGTAACGACGGAGCTCGCCGTCTCGCCGGACGGAAAGCAGATCGCGTTCGCGGTCGTACACGGCGGCCGGCGCTCCATCATCATCCGCGAGCTGGCCGCACTGAACTATCGCGAGCTCGCCGGTACCGACAGCGCCGCTTCGCCGTTCTGGTCGCCGGACGGGAAGTGGCTCGGCTTCTTCGCTGAAGGAAAGATGAAGAAAGTGCCGGCGGCGGGCGGTCCGGTGCAGGTGATTTGCGATGCGCGCGGCGGTGCTGCCAGCTGGAGCGAAAGCGGCGACATCGTCTTCGCGGAATGGGGACCGGAGACGAACGACGCGCTGCAGGTCGTGAGCGAGAGCGGCGGGAAGCCGCACAACGTGACCACCGCCGACGCCTGGCATAACTGGCCGTTCGTGATTCCGAACAGCCGGAACTGTCTCGCCACGAGCATCTCCGCGAAGTCGCGCGCGCTCACGGTCAGCTCGCTCGATGACAAGACGGTGAAGAACCTTGGCGACGCGACGCGTACAGTCGCCGACGATGCCGGCAACGTCTATTACATTCGCGACAGCGTGCTCGTGACGCAGCGGCTCGACGTTCGTAACGCACGCCTGATCGGTGATGCGGTGCCGCTCTTCACCGGCGCGTTTCAATTTGCGCAGACCGGATGCTCGAATCTCAGCGTGTCGCGCGACGGCAGCGTGATCGCCGTGCAGCGCATGGCGCTGCCGACGCAGCTCGTCTGGCGCGATCGCAACGGCCGCGAACTCGGACGCGTCGGCGCTCCGCAGCTCTACCGGAAGTTCCGCGTGTCACGCGATCACGAGCGCGTCGCGATGGAAATCGCCGAGCCTGACTCGCAGCGATCGAACATCTGGGTACACGACGTCGCGCGGGGCGTCAGCACGAGGATCACGTCGGACGCGATCGCCGGAATCTCGTCGCCGATCTGGTCGCCTCACGGTGAGGCGTTGTTCGTGACCGCGCCTGCAACGACGGGTCCCGGCGATGCGCCGCAGATCACACGACTCTCGCTGTCGAACGGACGATTCGAGCCGCCGCATCGAAAAGATGGTCCGCAGTACGCGACGGACACCACATCCGATGGCCGCGTGATCTATACGATCAGCCGCGGCCGCGACAATGACGTCGAGCTGCTCTCCGCCGACGGGAAGCAGAAGCAATCGCTCCTCGGCTCTCCGTTCAATGAATCGGACGCCGTGCTCTCGCCCGACGGCCGCCGGCTGGCGTTTCAGGCCGACGATTCCGGACGCGCGGAGATCTACCTGCAGCCGTTCGGACGCGAAGGCGAACGGTCGCGTGTCTCCACCGACGGCGGAGTCGAGCCGCGCTGGAGCGCCGACGGCAAAGAACTCTATTTCATCAACGCGGCGAGCATGCTGAATGCGGTGGCGATCGACGCGACCGGTCATCCCGGCGCGACCGAACTGCTCTTCCCGATCAACTCCGCGACGATGCTCGAACAGAAAGAATTCGGTCCCGCGCACTACGACATCGGTACGACGAAGGATCGATTCCTCGTGCGCGAGATTCCATCGGGCGCTGACGACCCGCCGGTGATCGTCATCATCCGGCGGTGACGCGATCACTTCTGCAACGTGATCTCGCCGCATTCGACGCGGCGCCGCTCTTCGTCCGATGCGTCGACCACTTCGAATGCGCCGTGCGTCGTGTCGACAGCGGCGTTGAGTCGTCGCCGCCATTCATCGCGATCGCCCGGCTCCGGTACTTCGATCAACCAGACGAAACGGGCGATCTCGCGATGCGCGAGCTCGTTCCGCTCGATCGCTCCCTGCGCGTATTCGGGATCCGATCCCGGCACCTGCGTGTAGAGCGCTTTCAACAGCAACATGGTGAGCAGTAGTTTTTTCATTTCACGCGAGTGGCGTGAAGAGAGAAGACCGGCAGGTCCTCGGTGGGCGCAATGACTTTATCATTCCCCGCATGACGATCGATCGCCGCAACTTCCTCGGCTACGCAACGCTCGGCACGGCGGTGGCGCTCGCGCGTCCCGTGACGACGTTCGCGGAGAACGCAACAACCGCCGCGGCCGTGCCGCCGTTCGAGCTCGAAGAGATCACAGTCGCCGAACTGCAGGAAGGGATGACGAGCGGACGATGGTCGGCTCGCACGATCGCCGAGGCGTATCTCATGCGCATCGATGCGATCGATAAACGCGGCCCGGCGATCAACGCGATCATCGAGCTCAATCCCGATGCGCTGACGATCGCCGACGCACTCGACCGCGAGCGCAAAGAGAAAGGTCCGCGCGGTCCTCTGCACGGCATTCCGGTGCTGATCAAAGACAACATCGACACCGCCGATCGGATGCACACCACCGCCGGCTCGCTGGCGTTGTCGGAGAACATCGCGTCGCGCGATGCGTTCGTCGCGCAGCGGCTCCGCGAAGCGGGCGCCGTGATCCTCGGCAAAACGAATCTCAGCGAATGGGCGAACTTCCGTTCGACGCATTCGACGAGCGGCTGGAGTGGACGGGGAGGGCTGACGCGCAACGCGTACGTCCTCGATCGCAACGGCTGCGGCTCGTCGACCGGCAGCGGCGTCGGGATCTCCGCGAACCTCGCCGCGATCGCGATCGGCACCGAGACCGACGGCTCGATCGTCTGTCCGTCATCGGTGAGCGCGCTCGTCGGCATCAAGCCGACACTCGGTCTCGTCAGCCGCTCCGGAATCATTCCGATCGCGCACAGTCAGGACACCGCCGGTCCGATGGCGCGCACCGTTCGCGACGCCGCCACGCTCCTCGGCGTGCTGACAGGCGTCGACGAGCGCGATCCGATCACGATGAAAGCGCGCGCACACACGGAGCGCGACTACACGAAGTTCCTCGACGCGAACGGATTGAAAGGGGCGCGCATCGGTGTCGCGCGGCAGTACTTCGGCATCAACGATCACACCGATCGGCTGATGGAGGAGTCGATCGCCGCGATCAAAGCACTCGGCGCGACGATCGTCGATCCGGCGAACATGGATTCCTCCGGTAAGTACGACGCAAGCGAGGGCGTGGTGCTGTCGTACGAGTTCAAGGCGGACGTGAACAAGTACCTCGCCGGTGCGCACGCGAACGTTCGCAGCCGTACGCTGGCCGATCTGATCAAGTTCAATGAAGAGCATCACGCCGAGGAGTTGCAGTACTTCGGACAGGAACAGTTCATCGCCGCCGAGAAACGGGGGCCGCTGACGACACCGGAGTACACGAAAGCGCTGGCGAAGAACCGGCGGCTGTCGCGTGCCGAAGGAATCGATCTCGTGCTGAAGAAGCACAAGCTCGACGCACTCATCGCGCCGACCGGCGGTCCGGTGTGGCCGACGGATCTCGTGAACGGCGATCACTACACCGGCGGCTATTCGAGCGCGTCGGCGGTTGCGGGATACCCGCACATCACGGTCCCGGCCGGATTCGTGTTCGGGCTGCCGGTGGGATTGTCGTTCTTCGCGGAGGCGTGGAGCGAGCCGAAGCTGATCAAGTTCGCGTACGCGTTCGAGCAGGCGACGAAGGCGCGGAAAGCGCCGCGGTTTTTGGCGACTATCTAATCCTTCTCCCTCCGGGAGAAGGCGCCCGAAGGGCGGATGAGGGGCGAGTTCCCGCCGCGATCACGCCCCTCACCCGGCGCTACGCGCCACCCTCTCCCGGAGGGAGAGGGATCTCGTTCACGAAGTTCATCCCGAACGCGCTCGATGGCGTAAATGCGCCGCCGCGCGGTGCGCCGAGCACCCGTTTAACCGCACTCACCGCGGCAACCGCCGTGAATGCGTAGCCTTCCGGCGTCTCGAGCGTCATCGAGCGCGTCTCGCTTCCGTTCGACACTTCACCCCACAGATACACACGTCCGCTCGCGCGTTTAGCTGCATCGGGTCCGCTGCGGCGATCGGCGAATTTCTGCAGCAGTCGGCGGATCGGTTTCGGCGAGAGCAGCGGCAGGAACGCGCGCATACGTCGCGCTCGCGCGATCGCCTTCCGCGGCGTCGCGAGGTAGACGCGAATGTTCGGGATGCCGGTCGAATGAAACGCGGTCGAGACGTCGCCCCACGGAATCGTCATCGTGCTTTTCGTTCCGCCGGAGAACGGGATGTCGCGCGCATCGAACGCGACCGGCACGCGAACGATCCGTCCGTTGCGGCGGATCGCGCCACCTTCACCGATCGATTCGATCATCGTCTTCATCGTGCCGCGGCTCAGTTCTCCGCCTTTCGGATGGAACGCCAGTACGAGCTCGGTCGCGTCCGGCATTTGTGCGGCGAGCTGTGCGGCGAGGCAATCGGTTGGCACGACGTCGAAGCCGACGCCGGGCACGAGCATCACGTTGCGGCGCCGCGCTTCGTCATCGAGCGCGAAGATCGCTTCGAAGACGGAGATCTCGCCGGTGATGTCGAGGTAATGCACGCCGGCATCGAGACAGGCGCGCACCATCGGCGCCGATGTCTGCACGAACGGTCCCGCGCAATGCAGCACGAGCGACACCCCGTCGAGCTGCGGCTTGTCGAGTGCGAACGCTCGCGATTCAAGTCCGAGCTCGCGCGCCAGCGGCGCGATTTTCTCCGCGCTGCGGCCGGCGAGAATCGGAGTCTCGCCGCGCTTTACTGCTTCGCGCGCGATCAACTCGCCGGTGTAACCGTTCGCGCCATAGATCAGCCATTTCATCGTGCCGGCGATTCTATGAGGGAATTGCGGCGGCGCGCGCCGAGGTATAAGGCAGACCATGACGACCACGACCAACGAAGCGCCGCCGCGCCAGCTCGATTTCATCCGCGAGATCGTCGATGAGGATTTGAAGAGCGGCCGCTACGCGCAGGTCATCACCCGCTTCCCGCCGGAGCCGAACGGCTATCTGCACATCGGTCACGCGAAATCGATCTGCCTGAACTTCGGCATCGCCGGTGAATTCGGCGGCGTCTGCAATCTCCGCTTCGACGATACGAATCCGACGAAGGAAGAAGAGGAGTACGCGGAGTCGATCAAGCGCGACGTGGCGTGGCTCGGTTTCTCATGGGGCGAGAATCTCTTTCATGCCTCCGATTACTTCGAGCAGCTTTACGGTTACGCCGAGCACCTGATCGCGCACGGACTCGCGTACGTCGACAGCTCGACGGCGGATGAGATTCGCGCGATGCGCGGCACGCTGACGGAGCCGGGGAAAGAGTCGCCGTTCCGCGGTCGCTCCGTCGAGGACAACCTCGATCTCTTCCGCCGCATGCGCGCGAGTGAGTTTCCCGACGGCGCGCACGTGCTGCGCGCGAAGATCGACATGGGATCGCCGAACATCAACATGCGCGATCCGGTGCTGTATCGCATTCGTCATGAGACGCATCACCGCACCGGCGACGCGTGGTGCATCTATCCGCTGTACGACTTCGCGCATCCGCCGTCCGACGCGCTCGAGCATGTGACGCATTCGATCTGCACGCTGGAGTTCGAAGCGCATCGTCCGCTGTACGACTGGCTGATCGAGAACCTGCCGGTGCCGTCGCGGCCGCATCAGTACGAGTTCGCGCGGCTGAATCTGACGTACACCGTGATGTCGAAGCGGAAGTTGCTGAAGCTCGTCGAAGAGCGGCACGTCGCCGGCTGGGACGATCCGCGCATGCCGACCATCGCCGGATTGCGGCGCCGCGGTTACACGCCGGAATCGATCCGCAACTTCGCCGAGCGCGTCGGCGTCGCGAAGCGCGAGAACATCATCGACGTCGGTCTGCTCGAGTTCTGCGTGCGCGAAGATCTCAATCGCACCGCGCATCGCGTGATGGGCGTGCTCCGTCCGCTGCGCGTCGTCATCGAGAACTACGCGGAAGGTCAGCAGGAAGAGTTCGAGTCGGCGAACCATCCGGACGATCCGTCGGCCGGAACGCGGCGCGTGCCGTTCTCGCGCATCATCTACATCGAGCGCGACGACTTCATGGAAGAGCCGCCGAAGAAGTTCTTCCGCCTCGCGCCGGGCCGCGAAGTGCGCCTCCGCTCCGCGTACTTCATCACCTGCACCGGCGTCGTTAAGGACGATGACGGGAACATCATCGAGTTGCGTGCGACATACGATCCCGCCACGCGCGGCGGCGATTCGCCCGACGGCCGCAAACCGAAGGCGACGCTGCACTGGGTTTCTGCCGAGCACGCGCTCGACGCGGAGGTTCGTTTGTACGACCGGTTGTTCAGCAAAGAGATCGCCGACACCGGCGACGACTTCCTCGCGAACATCAATCCGAGATCGCTCGAAGTGATCGAGGGGGCGAAGGTCGAGCCGTCCGTTGCCGGCGCGCAGCACGCCGCGCGTTATCAGTTCGAGCGGCTCGGCTACTTCAGCGTTGACGCTGATTCGCAGCCGGGCCGGCTCGTGTTCAATCGCACGGTGACGCTGAAGGACACCTGGGCGAAAGTATCCGCGGGCTGAAGCTACAGCGATTTCAGGTACTCGATCAGCGCATCGACCTCCGGCTGCTTGAGGTTCGTTCCCCACGTGTGGCCGGTGTTGTGATTGCCGTCGATCGTCGTGTCGAACTTGAAGCGGCCGTCGCCGGGCGATGAATCGAATCCGACGTTGACCGGATCGAATTCGCGGCTGCCGACGAAGAACGTCGCCGGCCGTTGCGCGACCGGCATGAGCAGATCGCGCAGCGACGGTACCGATCCGTTGTGCAGATACGGCGCGGTTGCCCAGATGCCATCGAGGGGACGCGCTTTGTAGGCCAGTCCGGTCGGCGCCGGCTCCTGCGCGGCTAGCGCTTCTCTCAAATCGAACTTCACCGGATCGCTCGTCGACGCCGCGCTGTCTGCCGGTGCTTTCGATGCGGTCGCGTGCGACGTCGATTTCAGATCGAGTCGCAGATCGTGCTCCGATCCTTCGGCCTTGCGCGTCGACGTCGACGCGTTCGCCGTCTTCGCGGCGCGCGCGCGTTCCATCGCGAGGAGATCTTCGAGCGAAAGCGGCGCGAGAATCGCGCCGAGCACCGCGTTGAACGTGATCGAGCCGGCGCCGGCGGTCGGGCCGAACTTGTCGCCGAGGATCATGAACTTGCGGACGCCTTCGAGGACGCCGGTCTTGTTGGTGCGATTGGCCGCGACCGTCACCATCACCGGATCGGTGCCGGCGTCGGCGAGCGGCGTCATCGTCACGTTCTGTTCGACGCCGGGCGTGGCGATCGCGTGACAGCCGACGCACATCCGGTCATAGATGATTTTCCCGTCGCCGACCTTCGTCTGATCGAGCGGAGGAAATGCCGCCGGCCAGCGCGGCGAACGGAGGTTCGCGAGACGGTCTTCGATCTCGAGCAGGTTGAAGCGCTTGGCCGTCGATTCGTAATAGAGATGAAGGAGGGTCGGTTTGCGGATTTCGATGTCGGCGAAGACGCCGAGCACTTCACCGACGTTGCGCGCGAGGCGCAGGACGGCGAGTTTGTTCGGTGCGCTGCCGTTCCACTGCACGACGTTGTGCCACGACGTGTCCCACAGGAACGGATAACTGACCGGCGCGTTCGGCGGCTCGTTGTTCGACGGGATCTTCAGGTCGATCGCGGTGACGCGATTGAAGATCGCGCCGAATGCGTCGGCGCGCGCGAGTCCCCACGACGAATCGGGCGTCGTGTCGATGACGAACGTCGCGAAGGAGTGGCTGAACTTTTTGAGCTCGACGAAGAGCATCGTCCGTTTTGCGAGATTGTTCGAGGAGCCGAGGACGCGTTTCGCGAAGCGCAGGAACTTCGGATCGGTCGGGCTGACGCAGGTGGCGGTGAGCGATTCCGAAAGCTCGGCGAGGAAGCCGAAGAGATCGGCGCCGGTCGGTGCGCCATCGATCTGATACGTGACGCCTTTGTAGTCGAGCTGATTGGTGTGACAGGCGGCGCAGGTCATGCCGAGGTGATCGAGCTTGCGGCCGGTATCGCGCACGAAACCGACCGGCAGGCCGTCGGGATTCGTGCTGCTCTTCGCATTCGGCAGGTAGTGGAGACGCGCCAGTCCGTCAGCGAAGAAGAGCGTCTGATCGTCGACGCGCTCGAGCGCGAGCGCCCATTTGTAGGGCACGAGTTTCGAGCCCTGCGGCGTCGTGTAGAACCACGCCCAGTCGGACGCGGTCCAGTTTTGCGGAAGGCGCTGCGGCGGACCGGCGAGGAGTGCGGCGTTGCTCGTGACGAGAAGAAACAGGATCGCGAAAACGGATCGGCGCATCGACTCTCCTTTGGACGCTCAACCTGGGAGTGGCGCGGCGAGCCCATTTCCCTACCCACCCGATATCGGTGCCGAAAATGATGCACGTTTTCGTGCTACCGTATTTCCAGCTCGGAAGCGGAGGTGCTGCACAAAAATGGCCGTTTGCTGGCGTTGTCCCGGTTGCAATGAAGTGAGTTGCGAAGACGACCAGAACTCCACCGGCCATGCGGTGGCGTGCGATCACTGCGAGCGTCCGTATCCGCCGCAAAGCACGCTCTGCACGACGTGCGATGCGCCCAATCCGTGGCGCCGCCGCGATTCCGTTCACTACATCTGCGGCGAGTGCGGCACGAGCCAGACCTTCTACTCGCACCTCGCGACCGCGTAGACGGCGTCGCATGTCGCGCGACGCGAAGATCGCCCTCATCCTCGCCGCGGCGGCCTTCCTCCTTTTCGCCGACGTCATCTTCACCGGCAGCGGTTTTTACTATCGCGATGTGTTGCGCGATTACCTCCCGTCGCGTCTCGTGCTGCGCGACGCGGTCATGCACGGCGAGTTTCCGTTCTGGAATCGCTTCTACTCTGCCGGGCAACCGCTCGCTGCGAATCCCGGCTTCCAGGCGTTTTATCCGCTGACGTGGCTCGTGCTGTTCGGCATTCGCGGATTTCAACTCGGCATCGTGCTGCACCTCGCCATCGCGGCGGCGGGGATGTACCTCTTCCTCCGCTCGCTCGCGTTGCGCGAAGAGTCATCGCTGTTCGGCGCGATCGCCTTCGCGTTCGGCGGCTGCATGCTGTCGCTCACGAACCTCGTGCCGTTCCTGACGTCGATCGTCTGGTGGCCGGTGATTCTCTGCTGCGCGCGGCGGCGGAACTTCATCGGCTTCACGCTGTCGCTGGCGATGTTGCTGCTCGCCGCGGAGCAGTCAGCGATTCTGCAAACGTCGCTCCTCGTGCTGATCGCGATCGCGATGAGCAGCGAGCGCCGCAAGCTGCTCATCGGCTGCGTCGCAGCGTTCGCGATCGCATCGGTGCAACTCATCCCGGCGCTCGATCTGAAGCGCGACGTCGCGCGCTCGCAGCCGATCGCATTCGATGACGCGATGGCGTGGAGCATGCCGCTCGATCGGCCGCTCGAGCTCTTCTACGCGCACGCCTTCGGAACGATCACCGACGATGGCGCGGAGTTCACGGGAGCACGGAGATACACGCCGCCGCGCGTGCCGCTCATCCTCTCGATTTACTGCGGAGTGATCACCGCGCTGCTCGCGGTTGCCGGCATCGTTCATCGCGTTCGCGGCTGGGCGATCGCACTCGCGCTGATGGCGTTGTCGTTCGTCGTCGCTGCCGGCGCGCAGACGCCGCTCGGACGCGCGCTTTACGACGCGGGACTCTTTCGCTCGATTCGCTATCCGGAAAAGTTCGTGCTCGGCGGCGTCTTCGCGATGATCGTCCTCGCGGCGATCACGTTCGATGCGATGGTGCGCGATCGCCGCATCGCCATCGCGCTGATCGCGATCACGGCGCTGGAGCTCGCGTATCACTCGTTCGAGGTCGCGCCGCGCAAGCCGTCACGGTTCTTCGACGCGCCGCCGATCGTGAACGCGCTGCGCGGCGAGGATCGCGTCTTCCATCTCGGCGCGCTGCCCGGCAGCGGCATGCGTTATCCGGCCGGCGATCAGACGTACGAAGCGCTGCGCGCCACGCTCGTCCCGTTCACTCCGGCGTCATACGGAATCGCCACCGTCTACGAGCCGGACATCAATCTGACGACGCTGCTGCCGACCGCGGAAGTGATGCGCAGCGTCTGGGAGCTTCGCGCGCCGCTACCACTTCTTCGGATGGGCAACGTCGGCCGCGTGATCGTTCCCGCCTCTGCCGGCGGCGTGCGCGTGCAGCGCATCGAAACGCTTCCGCGCTACTGGTTCGCCGACCGTCTCGTCGTCGCGCGCAATCACGAAGAGATCGCGCGCGCGCTCAACACCATCACGCCGCACACCGCACTCGTCGACGTCGCGTCGTTCGTTCCTGCATGTGCGGAACTGCTCAGCATCAACGAAGCGCGCAACGGTGCAACGCTTCGCGTCCGCGCATCGGCGGCGTCGTTTCTCGTCGCCGGCGTCACGCGACATCGCTACTGGCACATCGCCATCGACGGCCGCGAAGTCGACGCCGTCGCCGCGAACGTCGCGTATCAGGGGATCGTCGTTCCGGCCGGCGAACACGTCATCACGATGCGCTACAGCAACCCGCTGATCGTCGGATTCGGCATCGTCAGTCTTCTCGCGCTTGCCGCTGCATTGTTATGGCGGTACCCTTCACACAAATCTTCACTGGATCAGACGGGAGGGGCGGATGGGTGAGATCAAGCTGTTCCAGATCTGCTTTGAGGGCGACCTCACTGTGGAAGTGTCGCACGCGATGCGACGCCTCGGTGCGGAGCCGAATTTCGATCAGAGCTGGCAGATATGGCTTCCCGAAGGACGCCACGCCGCACCGCTGGTCCGCTATCTCCGCTCACGACTCGGCGAAGATGCGCGACTGCTCGTCGCATGTGCGCAGTTCACGATCGCGCGCGACTTCCTCCTGATCCGTCACAGTCAAACTCCCGGCGCTGACTACAGCGAACTGCACGACGCCATCGCGCGACTCGGCACCGTCGTCGAGCTGCCGTTCGAATCGACGTTCATCGTGCAGTCCGCCGATCCGACCGACGTGCAGACGCTCGGCCTCGCCTTCGGCGAGCTTTGCCCCGACGACTCGCTGATGGTCCTCGGCGTCAGTCACGACTGGGCGTACAGCGACGCCGGCATCAGCCGGATGCACGTCGCCGACGAACAGGTCGAGCTGCAGTTCCGCGCGTTCTAAGAAAAAAAGGTGTGGGGTTGGCCGCTTCGGCCGACCTGGCGGGCGAAGCGCCCGCCACCACATTGAATTCTGATCACGTCAGCGCCGCGAGATTCCGCGCCAGCGCCGGCGCCATCAGCAGCAGCGACGCGATTCGCCGCGACACGCTCGAGAACTGCGACACCTCGTCACGCAGCAGCGCGCGGCCGATCGCGGTCGCGCTTCGATCGCGCAGCCAGCGCGGCAGCACCGGCGACTCGCCATACGAATAGTTCCAGACGTGCTGCGGGACGTTGCGCCAGAACGCTTTGTCGTTGAGATAGACGTCGCATGTGCGCGCACCGAGGAGGTCGATGACCTCGCCGGTCGTCATGCCGTTCGCGCGCGCGTGATCGCTGAGCGCGACCAGCTCTTCATCATCGTATTCGCGCACGACGATGCGTCCTTCGCCATCCCACCAGTCGCTCAGCGCGAGCACGGAGCCGCGCAACATCCGCGCTTCTTTCCCGACGCGCGTCGCGGTGCCGATCCAGCGCAGCTCCTGATCGTCGCGCCGCAGCGCGAGCGTCGACGGCTCGCCGTACAGCGACGCGATGCGATAGCCGAGCACCGCCGAGAAACGGATCAGCTCCGCGGAGTCGGGAAGTGGCACCGACATGATCGCGTGACCATCAGCGGCGAGCACCGCGACCGTGTGATGGAAGAGTTCCGTCTCACCGCAGCCAAGGCGTACAGCGTGCTGGCGAGCTTCGCGGGTCAGGTTCGGAGTCCGGCCGCTTGCGGAGACGCAGTGCAGCGGGAAGAGTCGAAGATGGCCGCCGCGAACGGCATTGCGCGCGATGAAGGGCGCCTGGATTCCGTGCGCATCGATCGCCAGCCAGTCGGTCGCGCCGGCCAGCTGCTCGCGATAGACGCGCTCGCGCTCGTCGTTCGCGTAGCACCAGCGAACGTCGAACGGCTGTTCGTTGCAGGCGATGACGTACGACTCGTCGAAATGAAAGCGAAGCGTTTCGTGATGCGGCCGCCGCGCCTCGTGGCGCATCCGGCGAATGAGGCGCGGCCGATCGGCATCGGCGCGATCGGGCGAGGTTCCGAGACCGGTGAACGAAGTGCTGAAAAGGTCCGCAAGGGTGGTGGTGCCGGTTTTCTGCCGTGTGGGCATCCTGATCTCCGGGAGTCGCTGCCTCGCGCGGACCTCGCGCAAAGCGTCAGCGGACGGATGGAGTGATCAGGCGTTGCGCGGCGGTTGATAGGCGGGCGGGATCGGCAGCGAGAGCGCGGGCGGCGGTTGCGGAGCGACGAGCCGGTCGATGACGTGCGGCGGTTCCAGCGGAAGGACGAGCGCCGTCGTCGTCACGTCGTCCTGCTCCGACGTACACGCCAGCGTCAGCGCGATCATCGAGACAAGCACGAGCAACAACACGCCGGCGGCGCGGAGTGCGCGTCGTTCGAAACCACGGCTGTCGCGAAAGCGGGACATGCTTGCAACGAGATTGTACTGACTATCGTCACTTCGCGCCCATGACGAACGGCACATGCGCCGATGAGCCGCGGTCGCTAAGTTGCTACCATGTCAAGCGGACTTGCGTCCATCCATCAACAACCTGGGGAATCAAAGATGACCGTTCCCGATCAACGGCCGAAGAGCGATCTCTCGGCGTTGCGGATCAATCGCGAAGAAGAGAACAGCAGCAGTACGTTTCCGATTGGCAGAGCGATCGGCTGGCTCGTCGTGCTCGCTGTCGCGGCGGCTGTCGCATACGTCGTCTGGAATCGGCTGATCGTGCCGGGCCGCGCGCCGCTCGTGGAGACGGCGACCGTCAAAGCGACGGTCAACGTCGCGAACCCGCCGCTGCTCACGGCCACCGGCTATCTCGTCGCAAACAAGCAGTCGAAGATCACACCGAAGATCTCCGGCAAAGTCGTGCGCATCAACTTCGACACCGGGACGAAAGTCCGTCGCGGCGACGTCCTGGCGGTGCTCGAGAGCACGAACCTGCGGGCGCAGCTCGACGAAGCGGAAGCGTCGCTCGGCGAAGCGCAGCGCGAATACGACCGCCAGTCGGCGTTGTGGCGCACCGGAGTGACCAGTCGCGCGCTCGTCGATTCCGCACAGGCGCAGCTGAAGGCGGCGAACGCGCGCGTCGCGCAGATTCGCATCAACATGCAGGACATGATCGTGCGCGCGCCATTCGACGGCACGATCGCGACGAAGAACACCGAGGTCGGGGAAGTGATCTCGTCGGTGACGATGGGACAGGTTGCCGGCACGCTGCCGGCCGGCGCGATCTGTACGCTCGTCGATCTGAAGACGCTCGAAGTCGAAGCCGACGTCAACGAAGGAAGCATCGGTCAGTTGCACGAAGGCCAGCCGGCCGAAGTCACCGTCGATGCCTTTCCGGGACAGAAGTGGAAAGGCGTGCTGCGCCAGATCATCCCGACCGCCGATCGCGCCAAGGCGATCGTGAAAGTGAAAGTGGCGATCGTCGATCCGGCCGAGCGGCTGCTGCCGGAGATGAGCTCCAGCGTTTCGTTCCTCAACAACGCGCGCACCGATGCTGAGCTGCACGAGCCGCCGCGCATCTGGATCTCCACCGCGGCACTCATCGACGGCAAGCGCGTCGCGGTCGTCGGCGCCGACAAACACGTGAAGCTGCAGAGCGTCACCACCGGCGCTCTCCGCGAGAACCGAATCGAGATCACCGGCGGTCTTCGCGAAGGCGACCGCATCGTCACTACGAACGCCGACGCGCTGCGCGACGGCCAGCTGATCCGAGTCAACGAAGAGTAATCAGGAGTCACACATGGACACACTCGTAACGATCGACAACATCCGCAAGGTCTACAAACGCGACGCCTTCGAAGTGCCGGTGCTGAACGGCATCTCGCTCGAAGTGGAGCGCGGCGATTTTCTCGCGCTCATGGGACCGTCCGGCTCGGGCAAGACGACGCTGCTCAATCTGATCGCCGGCATCGACCGGCCGACGAGCGGCCGCATTGTCGTCGACGGCAAAGAGATCTCGAAATTCAACGAGACCGCGCTGGCGACGTGGCGCGCGCGACACATCGGCTTCATCTTCCAGATGTACAACCTGATCCCGGTGCTCACCGCACTCGAGAACGTCGAGCTGCCGCTGCTGCTGACGAAGTTCTCGAAGAAAGAACGCCGCGAGCGCGCGCGAACCGCACTCAACATCGTCGACCTCGGCGATCGCGTCGGTCACTATCCGCGCCAGCTTTCCGGCGGTCAGGAACAGCGCGTCGCCATCGCCCGCGCCATCGTCACCGATCCCTCGATCCTCGTCGCCGACGAGCCGACCGGCGATCTCGACGCGAAGAACGCCGAGGAGACGCTGGAGTTGTTGCGGCGTTTGAATGAGGAGTTCGAGAAGACGATCGTGATGGTCACGCACGATCCGAAAGCGGCGCTGCGCGCGAAGCGAACGCTGCATCTCGAGAAAGGTCTGCTCGCGGAAGGTCAGTACGGACACGCCGTTGAGGAGGTCGCGGGATGAAGTTCGCGAACCTCATCTTCCGAAACATCTTCCGCAACAAACTGCGCGCGTTCATGACGCTGTTGCTGCTCGCGGCGATCTTCTTCCTCGTCGCGACGCTGCTGGCGATCAACGCCGCGTTCGAGCGCAACGACACTGGCGGCACCGGCGACCGGCTCGTCACGCAGTCGGCCTTCTCGCTCGCGAACATGCTGCCGTTCGCGTACGAAGAAAAGATCCGCCGCGTGCCGGGCGTCGTCGACACCGCGAAGACGCAGTGGATCGGCGGCTACTACAAAGACACGCGCAACAACGTCGCGCTGATGGCTATCGATCCGAACAAAGTCGAGAGCGTGTTTCCCGATTACAAGATTCCGCCGGCCGAGCTCGCGGCGTTCGAGGCCGATCGCACCGGCGCAATCGTCAGCCAGGAGCTGGCGAAACGCTGGGGCTGGAAAATCGGCGACCGCATCACCATCAAGCGCCAGATCTTTCCGTTCGATCCGCAGCTGACCGTTCGCGCCATTCACCATCATCCGGTGCAGAAGAGCGCGATCTGGCTGCAGATGCCGTACTTCCAGGAATCGATCGGCAACTTCGGCCGCAGCGACATGATCTGGCTGAAGGTCGCGAAGACCGACGACATGCCGCGCATCAGCCAGGAGATCGACGCGCTGTTCAAGAACAGCAACGATCCGACCGAGACGTACACCGAAAAAGAATTCACGCGGCAGTTCGTCTCGATGATGGGCAACGTCAAGGTGCTCTTCATGAGCGTCAGCATCTCGTCGATCGCGATGATCGTGCTGCTCGCGGCGATCACGATGAGCATGTCGGCACGCGAGCGCGTCACGGAAGTGGCCGTGCTCAAGGCGATCGGTTTTCAGCCGCGGCTGATCCTGACGCTGATGCTGACCGAGTTCGCGTCGCTGACGCTGCTCGGCGGTCTGATCGGCATCGGCGGCGCGGTACTGTTTTATCAATCCGTCGACGCGGGCGCCGCGACGCAGGGCTTGCTCGAGAACTTTCGCATCGATCCGCAGACGACCACGATCTGCGTCGTCCTTGCCGCACTCGTCGGCATCATCGCCGGCGGTCTGCCGTCGATTCGTGCATCGCGCCTGACCGTCGTCGACGGTTTGCGGCGTGTGGTTTAAGGAGAAGCGATGGCCATTCCGTTCAAATACAACATCGGCAATCTCACCAGCCGCCGTGTCTCCACGCTGCTGACGATCGTCGGCATCGGCGTCGTCAACGCCGTGCTCGTTTCCATGCTCGCACTCTGGAACGGCGTGAAGCACACGACGTCGACTTCCGGCTCGGCCGCCAATCTCATCGTGCTGCGCGACGGCTCGGAGACAGAGCTCTCCAGCTGGTTCGAGAAGGGAAAAGAGAATGTGATCCGCACGCTGCCCGGCATCGCCAAACGCGCGAATGGCGAGCCGCTCGTTTCGCCGGAGCTGATGATGCTGTTCAAGCTGCCGCGCAAAGGCGATGCGAAAGAATCGAACGTCGAAGTGCGCGCGCTGCGGCCGGTCGGCTTCGAGATGCGTCCGAACGTGAAGATGGTTGAAGGCCGCGTCTTCAAGCCGGGGCTGAATGAGGTCATCGTCGCGAAACGGCTGCACGATCGTTTCGCCGGCATGGATGTCGGCGACAGCTTCAAGTTCGGGTCGACGGTGTGGAACGTCGTCGGTGTGTTCGACGCCGGCGGTACCGCGTTCGATTCCGAGATCTGGGCCGATCTCGATTACTTCGCCTCCGCGCGCAAACGGACGTCGACGTATTCGTCCATTCTCGTGCAGCCGGTCGACGCGGCGGCGCTGAAGGCGGTGAAGGAAACGGTGGAGAACGACAACCGGCTGAAGCTGATGGCGAAGACGGAGCAGAAGTATTACGCGGAGCAGACCAGCGGCCTGTTCGGCGTGATCATCCTCGTCGGTTTCGTGACGATCTTCATGGTCGTCGGCGCGATCCTCGGCACGATGAACACGATGTTCACCGCCGTCGCCTCGCGGAAGCGCGAGCTCGCCACGATGCGTGCGCTCGGCTTCAAGCGCCGCGCGATCCTCGCGTCGATGGTGATCGAAAGCGCCATCGTCTCGTTCCTCGGCGGCATCGCCGGCTTGATCATCGCGTGGCCGATCCGCTACGTGACCACCGGCACGACGAACTTCCGCACGTTCTCGGAGGTGGTGTTCAACTTCCGCATCGACTGGAAGCTCGCCGCGACGACGCTGACGATCGCCGTGGTCGCCGGCGTCATCGGCGGACTCGCCCCCGCGATCAGCGCCGCCTGGATGCCGATCACCAGAGCGTTGCGCGAGATCTGAGCTTCGCGCGTCATCCTTCTCCCTCCGGGAGAAGGTGGCGCGAAGCGCCGGATGAGGGGCGACGTGGATCCGAAAACACGCCCCTCACCCGACCTTCGGCCACCCTCTCCCGGAGGGAGAGGGATTTTCATTGCCACCACTCCGGCAGCCGCGCGCGAACATCCATCCTGCTGACGATGCCGGACTCGGATCCGATCACGACGAGTCGCTTCTCGATCACGATCGGTTCGCCGCCGAAGACGAAGAACGCAGCGCCAAGGAACAGCAGCGCGATGATCGGCGTCGCGGCCGCGGCTTCGCGCAACTCGACGCCATCGAGCTTCTCGTAGCGCGCGGGTGGACGTCGCGCGATCGCCACGAAGAACGTAAGCGCCGCAAACGCGGCGGCGGCGATCCAGCCTTCGACGTACTCGTTGCGATACGCGAGGGCGCCGAGGATTGCGGAGGCGGGGACGACGCGAATCAGCCAGATGAGTACGCGGCGGCCGGGACGCTGCAACTCGATGACGTTCGCGAGATCGTTCGCGATCCAGCCCTCGGCGCGGATCACGAAGAAGATCGCGACGATCAGCACGGCCGCGGCGACGTAGAGGTTCGCGGCGATCACGATCGGCCACACCGTGAACAGCATGATCATCTGCACGAGTGACATCGCGAACATCCGCCGGCCGAGCATCGGCGCGAGCGGCCAGAAGTAGATGAGCATCGCCAGCAGCAGCGCGCCGCCGGCGAGGAACGGCATCGCGCGCGTTCGTTCCTCGGCGGCGATGCTCGCGTAACCGCTCAGCCGCTCGATTCCGGCGAGCCGCTGCCACGGCGCGCCGTGTATCAGCCAGGCGCGGCGAAGGCCGGAATTGCGCAGCACGAGCATGTCGGCGACGCCGAGAAAAAGCGCGGCGAGCACCGCGGCGATGAGCAGCTGGCCGAGCGAAGTGAGGGCGATTCGCCAGTACGCCGGCTTCGGCCGGAACCGAAAGTCAAAATCTCCGTATACCGACATGGTCAGGGCGGCGCGGCCGCTGCGATATCCTGAGGCTACACGCGCGCAGTCCGGACGACAACGACAAGATGACCATGCTTCCGACGACTCCTCCGCCGCCACCACCGCGGCGGACCCATCGCGCGCTGATCGTGTGGCTGGCGTCGTTCGCCGTCATGATCTCCGCGCAGTACCTCGACTCTCTCCTGCCGCGCTCTTTCGCGCACGCGTTCCTCGGCTTCGTCACCTTCTGCTCGTCGCTCGTCTTCATCGCGCTGACGATCTACTGGTTCGCGGTCGCCATTCGCTGGATGCTGCGCAAGCTTTTCTGGCGCGTCGGACGACGACTCTTTCTCAGCTACGTGCTCATCGGCGTGCTGCCGTTCATCCTGATGTCGATCCTGCTGCTCGCCGTCGGCTACATGGGCGCCGGCGTCATGGCGCAAGCCGCGCTGCGCGGCGAACGGCAGGCCAGCCTCGGGCAGATGGAATCGTGGAGCCTCGAGTACGGCCTGACCGGACGCAAACCGATCGACGGACTGAAGTCGCTCGAGATCTACGACACCGCGGAGGCAAGCGGCGCGCAACTGCCGGCGTGGCTGAAGAAAGCGAGCTTCAGCGGGATGGTTGGCCGCAACGACGGCGCGCTGCTCGTCGTGTCGCGGCAGATGCAGAACGCCGACGCGCTGCGAACGATCGTCTTCGTGCAGCCGCTCGACGCGTCGTGGGCCGCGCAACTCGCCGAGAAGAGCGGAATGCAAATCCGCACCGCGTACGACCACGGCGCCAAAGGAATGCGCAAGGGCGCGACCGAAGGAGTCAGCGACGGACGGCGCACGCGGCGCCAAAATCACATCAACCTCTCCGTCGATGATGACGATGGCGACGATCTGCAGAAACTTTTCATGCGTTCCGTCGGACGAAAAATCGTCTGGGGCGACATCACCGCGCTGACCGACTGGACCAGCGGCGACACATCGGAAGAGCTGCAGGTCGTGACGCTGATCGCCATCCCGGTCACGAACCTCTTCCAGTTCTACTTCGGCTCGTCCGGCCGCTACTTCGAAACGGTCGTCAACGTGATCCTCGCGCTGACCATCGCGCTGTTCATCATCTACCTGATGGCGGCGCTCTTCGCCGCGGTGCTGATCTTCTCGATCACGCGCGCCGTGAATCGAATCGAGAAAGGAACGAAAGCGGTCGAGCGCGGCGACTTCTCGTATCGCATCGCCATGAAACCGACGAACCAGCTCGGCGAGATGGCGCAGTCATTCGATCGAATGACGGAGTCGCTCAGCTCACTGCTCGTTACCGTCGCCGAGAAAGAGCGACTGCAGAGCGAGATCGAGATCGCGGCGACGATCCAGCGCAACCTGCTGCCGAGCGAAGGGCCGAAGTTCCGCGGCGTTTCGTTCTCCGCGCACTTCGAGCCGACGGCGTCGATCGGCGGCGATTACTACGACGTCTTCAATCTCGACAAGACGCGCCTCGCCGTCGCGATCGGCGACGTTTCCGGCCACGGACTCTCGACCGGCATCGTGATGGCGATGGTCAAGGCCGCGATGACGACGCTCGTCGAAGAAGGGGCGGACGAGCGTTCGCTGTTCCGCAGACTGAACGAGCTCGTGCATCGCTCGACGGAACGCCGCGCATTCATGACGCTCGGCTTCACAATCTTCGATCTCGAGCACTCCACGATCCGCCACACGAATGCCGGCCATCTCTATCCGTACCTGCTGCGGAAGAACGCCGCGCCCTACTCGATCGAATCGCCGTCGCTGCCGCTCGGCGTCCGCAGCGACATCGTCACGCAGACGGTCGAACTGAAGCTGGAAGAGGGCGACGCGATCGTCTATCTGTCGGATGGAATCGTCGAAGCGCAGGATGCGAACGGCGATCCGCTCGGATTCGATCACCTCGAAGCGATCCTCGCGCAGCAGACCGATCGCTCACCGAGCACGATTCGCGATGCAATCCTGGATGCGGTCGCGCGTCACGCGGGCACCCGCCCGGCCGATGACGACCGTACGATCATGGTGCTGCGGTTCGATAATTTCTCGACGGTCGCTACCGCGCCGTAGCGGCGGCAACTTTCTCGACCGGCTTCGCGGGCTCGAGCGCCCTGCGAACGTGCTTCGCGATCCGATTGATGTAGTTCACGGTCTCGCGGAACGGCGGGACGCCGTTGTACTTCCAGACATTTCCTTCACCGGCGTTGTACGCGGCGACGGCGAGATCGGCGTTGTCCTTGAACGTCTGCAGCAGCCACCGCAGATAGCGCGTGCCGGCGTGAATGTTCGCGACCGGATCGAAGGAATCGGTCACGCCAAACCGCGCGGCGGTGGCCGGCATCAGCTGCATCAATCCTCGCGCGCCTTTGTTCGAAACCGTGCGCGGGTCGTAATCCGATTCCGCTTTCACGACTGCCGAAACGAGCGCCGCATCGACGTCGAATTTCTTCGCCGCTTCGATGATGATCTTGTCGTATTTCGAGTGGAAGATCGGGCCGCTCGCTTCGCTGTAGTGCCACGACTTCTTCGGAAACACGCCTTCATCGACGATCTTCTTCACCTCGGCGACGATCGCCGGAGGAATGACGTCGGCCACTTCGTCATCGACGATCCGATCGACGCGCGCCAGCGGCACCGTCATCGAGCCGCCCGACTTCAGCGTCAACTCGATCGAGTCGTCATTGATGAGCTTGTAGGCGCTCACCTTCATCGAACGGCCGTCCGTGAACAACGCAATGCCCGCGCTCGCTGTCGTCGCGGACAAAGCGCTGATGAGCACGGCAATGAGAGACAGTTGTTTGGACACGGACATTCGATAACCGGTTTTCTGCAGGCGATTATGCCCGCGGGTGGTACGTCTCGTACATCTTCTGCAGCCTCGCGCGTGAGACGTGCGTGTAGATCTGCGTCGTGGAAATGTCGGAATGGCCGAGCATCATCTGCACCGAGCGCAGGTCGGCGCCGTTTTCCAGCAGATGCGTTGCGAATGAGTGGCGGAGCACATGAGGTGAGACGTGCGTGGTGATGCCGGCGTCACGCGTGTAACGAACGATCTTCATCCAGAACGACTGGCGCGTCATCGGCCGGCCGCGTGTCGACAGGAAAAGATGCGGATCGTTGAAACGGTCGAGCTCGGGACGACCGCTCTCCATGTACGCCACGATCGCGTCGCGCGCGGTGTCGCCGAACGGCACGATTCGCTCTTTCGAGCCCTTGCCGATCGTGCGCAGGAAGCCGGCATCGAGCACGACTTCATCGATGCGAACTTTGATCAGCTCGCTGACGCGCAGCCCGGTCGCGTAGAGCAACTCGAGCATTGCGCGATCGCGCATTCCGTCGACTCTCGCGGCGTCCGGCGCGCAGAGCAGCGCTTCGACTTCGGATGGCTGCAGCGACTTCGGCAACGTCGTCCAGAGTTTCGGATTCTCGAGGTTCTCGGTCGGATCACCTTTCAGATGGCGCTCCGCGACGAGAAAACGAAACATCCCGCGAATGGCCGCGAGCGCGCGTGCAACGGAACGCGTCGAGATCCCGGCGGCGCGCAGCTTCTGAAAGTATTTGACGATGTCGATTCGCTCGACCTGATCGAGTGTCAGCTGCCGATCGGCGAGGTAGTGGCCGAAGTGGCGCAGGTCGATCGCGTACGCGGAGAGCGAGTTCTTCGCGAGGCCGCGCTCGACCGCGAGATAGTCGAGGAACATCGGCATCCACGTGATGAAGAACGGGCCTTTGTCCGGCTTCTCCGGATCGGCGCTGCGCGGATGTCTACCCGTTCGCGGCGGCATCGTGCGCCACCACGTCCGCCATGTACGAGCTGCGGACGAATGGTCCGGAAAAGACTGCGCGGAATCCCAGCTGTTCGCCGATCGTGCGGTACTCATCGAACACCGTCGGATGGACGTACTCGACGACCTCGAGCTTCTCGCGCTTCGGCTGCAGGTACTGGCCGATCGTGACGATCTCGCAGCCGGCATCGAGCAGCCGGCGGAGCGAGTCGACGACCTCTTCGCGCATTTCGCCGAGTCCGAGCATCAGACCCGACTTTGTGACGACGGTCGGATCGATTCGTTTCACTTCGCGCAGCAGGTCGAGCGAGCGCTCGAAGCGCGCGCCGGGACGAACGTGCCGGTAAAGCCGCGGCACGGTCTCGACGTTGTGATTGTAGTAATCCGGCTTCGCCTCGGTGACGATGCGGACCGCCTCGAGGTTGCCGCGGAAATCGGGCGTGAGCACTTCGACCGCGCAGCCGGGAACGTGTGCGCGTAACTCGTGAATCGTTTCCGCGAACTGCTCGGCGCCGCCGTTCGGAAGATCGTCGCGTGTGACCGAGGTGACGACGATGTGGCGCAGTCCCATCCGCTTCGCGGTCTCGCCGACGAGACGCGGCTCATCGATCGA
>JAOBAU010000209.1 GCA_025463165.1 Acidobacteriota bacterium
ACCTTCGCGGCCGAGGTCGTGGCGATTGATGCCCTGTTTGTTGAGGTCGCGCTCGACGACCATTTGCGTGGCGATGCCGGCGTGATCGGTGCCGGGCAGCCACAACGTATTGAAGCCGCTCATCCGCTTCCAGCGGACGACGATGTCCTGCAATGTGTTCACGAGCGCGTGGCCGATGTGCAGACGGCCGGTGACGTTCGGCGGCGGGATGACGATCGAAAATTTCGGGCGTTCCGGATCGGCATCAGGCGTGAAGAATTCGCCTTTCTCCCAGAACTGATAAAGCCGCTGTTCGATGGCGGCCGGCTCGTATCGTTTGTCTAACTCTTCTTTCATGTTGGAGCGCGCGATTATAGTGACCGGGCATGATTCTCGGCATCGAAACCTCCTGTGATGAGACGTCGGTCGCGCTGCTCGAATCCGACGGCCGCGTGCGGGTGAATCTCATCGCGTCGCAGATCGCGCGGCATCAGCCGTTCGGCGGCGTGGTGCCGGAGATTGCGTCGCGCGAACATCTGCAGCATCTCTTTCCACTCGTGTCGCGTGCACTGTCGGACGGTGCGGCGCAATGGAGCGACGTCGATTCGATCGCCGTCACCGCCGGCCCGGGATTGATCGGCGCGCTCCTCGTCGGCGTCGCCGGTGCACAGGGTTTGAGTTACGGACTCGGCATCCCGATCGTTCCCGTCAATCACCTCGAAGGCCACATCTTTTCGCCGTTCCTGCAAAACGAAGGTCCGGCCGCGAAACTCCCCGCGCGATTTCTGTCGCTCATCATCAGCGGCGGTCATTCGTCGATCTACGACGTGCGTCGCGGCAGCGCGACGATGTTGAATCGGACGCGCGACGATGCGATCGGTGAGACGTTCGACAAGGTCGCGAAGTTCATCGGTCTGTCGTATCCCGGCGGACCGGAGATCGAGAAGCAGAGCCGGCGAGGGCGCATCGATCGCGCGCGCTTTCCGTTTCCCGTTCCGCAGTTCAACGACAGGTCACCCGACTTCTCGTACAGCGGCATCAAAGCGGGAGCGATCCGGCTTGCGCGCCAGCACGGAATCGGCGTCGATGGGGATCCGCAATCGCTGGCCGATTTCGCCGCGACGTTTCAGGAAGCGCTCATCGCGCAGCTCATCGATCGGCTGTCGGTGATCTGGTCGCAGTTGCTAACGGCAGGCGAAGCGATGCCGGAAGAGGTGGCCGTCGCCGGCGGAGTGGCCGCGAACAGCGCGCTGCGTGAACGGATCACGGAATGGGGCGCCGCGCACGACGTGCGCGTGCGCTTGCCGGAGAAACGTTACTGCACCGACAACGCGGCGATGATCGCGTTTGCGGGGCTGCAGAAACCGGAGTCGCGCACCGATCCGAAACGCGTTTCCGCTCGTTCACGAATCGCCTGAAACTTTTCGCAGGTCCGTCCGTCTGAATGAGTGGACCGATTGAACTGAACGCGCTGAACCATCCCTCATCTCCTTGCATCAGAAACCCCCGCCGCTGGACCCGGCGGGGGTTTCGTTTTCAGCCGGCACGGCCGTCCCGCGCGTGATGCCATGACGCGGCAGTAGAATCCGCCGCATGAAGATCGTCATCGCGGGCGGCAGCGGATTCATCGGCGAGCCGCTCGTGCGCCACCTTCTTCCGCGCGGCGACGTCGCGGTGTTGTCGCGTGATCCTTCGAAAGTGCGCGCCGGCCGCGGTGTTGCGTGGAGCCCGCGCGAAAACGGCGGCGCCTGGCGCGATGAAGTTGCGTCCGCGGACGTCGTCATCAATCTCGCCGGCGAGAACGTCGGCGCCGGCCGCTGGACCGCCGCGCGCAAGCAACGAATCATCGACAGCCGCGTTGATGCGACGCGTGCGCTCGTCGATGTGATGCGCTCCGCTCCTCGCGCGCGCACATTCATCTCTGCATCTGCCGTCGGCTACTACGGTTCACGCGGCGATGAACTGCTCGACGAGCGAGCGGATGCGGGCAGCGGGTTTCTCGTCGACGTGACGCGGCGATGGGAAGAAGAAGCGCATCGCGTCGATGACGTCGCGCGTGTCGTCATTCTTCGATTCGGTGTCGTGCTCGCGGCAGACGGCGGTGCGCTCGCGAAGATGCTGTTGCCGTTCCGTCTTTGCGTCGGCGGCGTGATCGGCAGCGGCAGGCAGTGGATGCCGTGGGTCGATCGCGATGACGTGATTCGCTTCATCGAATGGTCGATCGACCGCGAAGACGCGCGCGCTGTTTATAACGTTGCGGCGCCGGCGCCGGTCACGAATCGCGCCTTCACGAAAACGCTCGCGGCGGTGCTGCATCGTCCGGCCATCTTTCCGCTGCCGGCGTTCGTGCTGCGAATCCTCTTCGGTGAGATGGCCGATGAAACGCTGCTGACGAGCGAGCGTGTGATGCCGGCGCGCGGCCTTGCGGAAGGGTTTACGTTCTCGTACGGCGAGGCCGAAAGCGCTCTGCGGCACGCCATCGACCGGTAGTTGAATGTTGTCAGCGAGAAGCGTATGGTACGCGCTGCATTTGGGGGCCGAGGCCTGCGCGGGCAGTTTTGCAGACTCGAACCATCGTCCAGGAAAACACGGTCGCGAATTCAAGCTGTTGAATTTCGGCTCATCTTCCGGATGGGTGTTCCCGAAGCTAAGTCGTATCCGCTCAATTACTTTTCCGTTTTGGCGGAGTAGGCCAAACGAATGCAGTTGGGGTCCGATTGGAAGTTGTGGGCTTCACAATTCACAAGGAGGGATACATGAAGTTTTTTCGGTCACTAGCAGTAGTGCTCGTCGTTCTGCTTGCGTGCGTTAGCGCGTTTGCGCAGAGCTCCACGACGGGCCAACTGGTCGGTTCCGTCACGACCGGCGGCAATCCGCTTCCGGGCGCAACGGTAACGGTCACCTCGCCGAGCATGCAGGGCAGCCGTACGGCTGTCTCTGATGTCAACGGCAACTTCAGCCTGGCGGCTCTTCCGCCGGGTGATTACACCGTCAAGATTGAGCTGTCTGGTCTCCAGACAGTCAACAAGACGGTTCACGTCGGTGTTTCGTCGACGTCCCGCGCGGATGCGGACCTGAAGGTTTCGGCGGTTGCCGAAGCAATCACGGTTACGGCATCGGCGCCGGCGGTTCTCGAGACGACCGAAGTGCAGGCGAACTATCAGAAGAAGCTCGTTGACCAGCTGCCGCTTTCGCGCACGGTCACCGGCATCGCTCTGCTTGCGCCTGGCGTCACCGCGAACGGTCCGCGTGCAGCGGTCCAGATCTCGGGCTCGTTCGCGAACGACAACCTGATCAACGTCGACGGCTCCAACGTTCAGGAGAATCTTCGTGGTCAGGCGCGTCCGCTCTTCATCGAGGACGCAATTCAGGAAACGACGGTCATGTCGGCCGGCGTCTCGGCCGAGTACGGCCGTTTCACCGGTGGTGTCATCAACGCCATCACCAAATCGGGTGGCAACGAGTTCTCGGGTTCTTTCCGCGACTCGCTCGACAATCCGAGCTGGACGACGCTCAACAAGTGGGAGTCGGACCACAACTTCCCGGACAAGCCGGACACCCTGAACAACACGTATGAAGCGACCCTCGGTGGCCGCATCATCCGCGATCGTCTGTGGTTCTTCGGCGCCGGTCGTTACTCGAAGACGAGCAACAGCATCGGTAACTTCCGCGCAGGTGGCTCCGAGGTCTTCTCGGACACCATCAACCAGCGCACGGAAGCCAAGCTCACCGGTCAGGTCACCGCGAAGCATTCGCTTCAGGTCACCTACC
>JAOBAU010000216.1 GCA_025463165.1 Acidobacteriota bacterium
CTCTCCCTCCGGGAGAGGGTGGTCCGAAGGACCGGGTGAGGGGCGCGGCGAATCACGAACCACGATTGCGTATCGGCGCAGCCCCTCATCCGCCGCTTCGCGGCACCTTCTCCCGGGGGGAGAAGGATTAGTTACTCGCCCGCCACATCGCCCGGCGGAAATCCGAACGACATCCGCACCGCCGCGTACTCCTCGGTCACTCCACCGTCGGCGCCGCGAATCGTCAGCGGCGGCTCGATGAACGGCGCGCGCGGCGGGAAGTCATCGCGGTGCATCGCGCAGAAGAGCGAGATCAGCGGCTCGCGGCCTTCCTTGAATACGACGTCACGCCGGCGAAGTAATGCGAGGTCGTTCGCGGTCAGCGCTTCCATCGCGCGATCGGCCTGCAACGTCGGAAAGACGAACACGAACACGCCGCCCGGCGCGAGGATCTTCGCCGCGGTCGCGGCGTAACCGGCCACACTTCCACGCACTTCGTTGCGAGCCGGCACCGCCTGCGGATGCGCGGGATGCGCGGCCGTCCCAGGCGGAAAATACGGCGGCGAGCCGGTCACCAGATCGAACGGCGCGTCATTCGCGAGGATCGACCCATCGCGCAAATCGCCTTCGTAAATCGTCACGCGCTCATTGATGCCGTTGTACTGCATCGTCTTGCGCGCCAGCCGCGCAGAGATCGACTGCGCTTCCACGGTGAACATCCGCGCACCCGGAAGTCGCCACGCCACGATCAGCGCTACGGAACCAATCCCGCTGCCGAGGTCGGCGGCGCGATCGACGCGCGGCGCGCAGACGGTTGCGTACCAGGCGGTCAGCACGTCATCGGTCGAATAGCGATGACCGTTCGCGTACTGAAAGATGCGGAAATCGCCGCAGATGTAGTCGAGCGTCTCCCCTTCATCCGGCTCCACGCCGCCGGGCGGAACCGGCCCCGGCCGGCGCCAGCCGCGGTAGAAACGAGCCGGAGACGTCATCCGATCTATGATCGCCGAAATTCGGCGTCGCATTGCCGCCGTTCCGTAATCCATGCGGACGCCAGCCGGCGGCCGGATCTTCAAATCAATAGTGGAGGCATCGATTGATGGGAGTCGTTCGGAGACTGTCAGTAATCTTCGCGCTCACGTTGACCGTCACCACGTTGTCGGCGCAGGACCTCACTTCTTTCGAGAAGCGAACGACCCTGCGCACGCTCGACAACGGATTGACCGTCATCGTCATGGAGCGTCCTGAAGCACCCGTATTTTCGTTCGCGACCGTCGTGAATACCGGGTCGGCGCAGGAAGTGCCGGGGATCACCGGCCTCGCGCACATGTTCGAGCACATGGCGTTCAAAGGAACCGATCGCGTCGGCACGAGCGACAACGCTGCCGAGCAGATCGCACTCGGAAAAGTCGAAGAGGCGTACGCCGCTTACGACGCCGCCCGCCGCCAGCCGACCGGCCGCGACGACGCAAAAGTCGCGGAGCTCGAAAAGGCGTGGAAAGAATCGATGGCCGCGGCCGACAAGTACGTCGTCGCGAACGAGTTCAGCAAGATCGTCGATCGCGCCGGCGCCGTCGGCGTCAACGCGTTCACGAACTCCGACGTCACCGCCTACTTCTACGCGATGCCGTCGAATCGCGTCGAGCTGTGGGCGTATCTCGAATCGGAGCGCTTCCTCCATCCGGTGTTCCGCGAGTTCTACAAAGAGCGCGACGTCGTCACCGAAGAGCGCCGTATGCGCACCGAGTCGAGCCCGTTCGGCCGGCTCATCGAAGAGTTCCTCGCCACCGCGTTCACCGCGCACACGTATGGCTCGCCGACCGTCGGCTGGCCGTCCGATCTGAAGACGTTCTCAGTAACCGATGCGCAGGCGTTCTACAAAAAGAACTACGTGCCGTCGAACATGGTCGTGGCCGTCGTCGGCGACGTGAAGACCGACGAGGTCATGGCGCTCATCGACAAGTACCTCGGCCGTTTGCCGAAGGCGCCGAAGCCGGAACCGCTGCGCGTCATCGAACCGAAGCAGATGGCGGAACGGACCGTCGTTCTGCGCGAGAAATCGCAGCCGATTTACATGGAGGGCTATCACCGCCCCGCCGCCACCGATCCGGATGACGCGATCTACGGCGTCATCTCGACGATCCTTTCGTCGGGCCGCACGTCGCGCCTCTATCGCTCGCTCGTGCGCGACAAGAAAGTGGCCGTGCAGGCGTCCGGCTTCAACGGATTCCCCGGCGACAAATACCCGAACCTCTTCACCATCTACGCGGTCCCGACGCAGGGACACACCGCGGCCGAGCTCGGCACCGCCATTCAGGCGGAGCTCGAGCGGCTGAAGAACGAAGACGTGACCGCCGATGAGCTGCAGTCGGTGAAGACGCGCTCGAAAGCGAACCTTCTTCGCCAGCTCGATGACAACGACGGACTGGCGCTGCAGCTGGCACTGACGCAGACCGTGTACGGCGATTGGCGCGAGCTGTTCCGCGAGATCGGCCGCATCGAGAAAGTGACGCCGGCCGACATTCGCCGCGTCGCGCAGGCGACCTTCATCCCGACGAATCGCACCGTCGCGGAGCTCGAATCGGCGACCGCGCCGAAGCCGGCTGCCGCAGCCCCCGCCGCTGGAGGACAGACGAAATGAAATCGAACCGAATCCACGCACTCGCGGCCGCGGCGCTCATGACCGCCGCCGGCGCGAGCCAGCTCTTCGCGCAGGCGAAGGACTATCGCGACATCAAAGCGCCCGCGCTGCACGAGTTCAAGATCCAGGAGCCGAAGCGCATCGCGCTCGACAACGGCATGGTGATCTTTCTTCAGGAAGATCACGAGCTGCCGCTGATCCGCGGCTCCGCACGCATTCGCGGCGGCGCGCGCGACGTCGACGCCGCGAAGACCGGCCTCGCCGGAATCTACGGCGCGTCCTGGCGCAACGGCGGCACGGAAACGAAGACGGGCGACCAGCTCGATGACCTCCTCGAATCGCGCGCCGCGCGCGTCGAGACGGGTGCCGGCGATGACTCGACCACGATCCGCCTCGACACGCTGAAAGGCGACTTCGCCACCGTCTTCCCGATCTTCGTCGAGCTGCTCCGCAAGCCGGCGTTCCGTCAGGAGAAGATCGATCTCGCGAAGACGCAGGCGAACACCGCCATCTCCCGCCGCAACGACGATCCCGGCTCGATCCTCGGCCGCGAAACGTCAAAGCTCGCCTACGGCGCGACGTCGCCTTACGCGCGCCAGACCGAGTACGCGACGATCAACGCCATCACCCGCGACGATCTCGTGAAGTTCCACGATCGCTTCGTGCAGCCGAACAACATCATCGTCGGCGTCGTCGGCGACTTCGATTCGAAGTCGATGGAAGCGATGCTGCGCCAGGCGTTCGCCTCGTGGCCGAAAGGTCCCGCCGCGCCGCCCGCACCGACCGAGATCTCCCCCGCGAAACCGGGCGTCTACTTCGTCGCGAAAGACGACGTCACGCAGTCGAACATCTCCATCGTCCACCTCGGGCCGATGCGCAACAACCCCGATTTCTACGCCATCGAAGTGATGAACGAAGTGCTCGACGGCGGCTCGTTCTCGGGCCGCTTCATGAACAACATCCGCACCGCCAAAGGGCTCGCCTATTCAGTCGGCGGCGGCGTCCGTTCCGGCTGGGATCATCCCGGCCAGTTCCGCGTTTCGATGGGCACGAAGAGCGCCTCGACCGTCGAAGCGATCAATGGTCTGCGCCAGGAAATCTCCGACATCCAGACCAAGCCGGTCTCGGCCGAAGAGATCGCCTCGGCGAAAGAGCGCATCGCGAACAGCTTCATCTTCACGATGGATACGAAGGGCAAAGTGCTCAACGAGCGGATGGCGCTCGAGTTCTACGGCTTCCCGGCCGACTGGTATTCGCGCTATCTCTCCGGCGTGCAGAAAGTGACGGCGGATGACGTCACGCGCGTTGCGAACAAATACGTGACGCCCGACAAGGCAGCGCTGCTCGTCGTCGGCAAAGAGGCGGATTTCGACAAGCCGCTGTCGACGCTCGGTCAGGTGACGAAGCTCGACGTGACGATCCCGGAAGGCACGACGCCGGGCGCCGCGAAGAAGAGCGCCGCCGCCACGAATCCGGGTGGACTCGCACTCATTAAGAAGGTGCAGGATTTCGTCGGCGGGCAGGCGAAGGTCGCGTCGGTCAAAGCGACTCGCAGCCACGCGAACGTCAATCGTAAGACGCCGCAGGGCGAGATGGCGATGGAGATCGATGCACTCGTCGAATATCCGGATCGCACGCGTACGACGATGAAGATGCCGCAGGGCGAGATGACGATGGTGTCGACGCCGGAATCGGCGTTCGTCATCACGCCGATGGGAATGCAGGACCTCCCGTCGTCGCAGCGCGAAGACATGAAGAAAGAGATGTCGACCGATCTGCTGACCGTGCTGTCGAACACCGCGAACCCGAGCTACACGTTCACGGCCGCCGGCAACGAGAAGATCGGCGACGTCGACGCGCAGATCGTCGAGATCAGCGTCGCGGGCAACAGTGTGAAGTGGTGGATCGATCCGGCCACCGGCCGTCTTCTGCGCAAATCGCAGCAGGCGCGCGGTCCGCAGCCGGGCGAATCGATCGTCGATTACACGGCGTGGCAGAACTTCGGCGGCATCAACATGCCGGTGAAGACGACCATGTCGCGCAACGGCGAACAGGTCGGCTCGATGGAAGTGTCATCGGTCGAAATCAATCCGACGATCGACAAAACGCTGTACGACAAACCGGCTAAGTAATCTCCGAAGCGGGTGATGCTGCCGCACCGCATCACCCGCTTCTCAATCATGCGATCTCTCGCGTCCCTGCTCCTCGTTCTCCTCACCGCGTGCGCGACGACTCATGTCGAGCGCGAGCGCTTCGATCAGCCTGGCGAAGCGGACGCGTACTTCATCGCCAAACGCGGCATCACCGATGACGCGCCGCTCCGTTACGCGGCAGCGCGAAGGCAGCTCGAGAAGATGACGCGCAATCGCATGGCCTCCGATGCGAATGGCGTCCGCAATTTTCGCGCGTGGACATTTCTCGGACCGGGCAACATCGGCGGCCGCACGCGCTCGCTGATCATCGATCCAAACAATCCGCGCGTGATGTACGCCGGCACCGTTTCCGGCGGCGTCT
>JAOBAU010000245.1 GCA_025463165.1 Acidobacteriota bacterium
ATTGCGCCGGCTGCGCGCCGCCGATCGTGAAAGCGCTCGGCGCGGTGCCGGGCGTGAGCAACGTCCGGCTCGACTGGAAGAGCGGCAGCGCAACCGTCGACCTCGCCGCGAATGCCGACAAAGCGAAGCTGCGCGACGCGCTTTCGAACGCCGGCTTCGTGGCGATCTTTCCCGGCGAACAGCCGAAAGAGATCGAGCATCTTCCGGCCGCGGAGCTGAAGAAACTCGACATCGTCGCGTATGACGGCGCGACGAAAGTCGACGTCGCGAAAACGCTCGCCGCCGGCAAGGTGACGGTCGTCGATTTCTACGCCGACTGGTGCGGCCCCTGCAACGTGCTCGAAGCGCGGCTGCAACACTTGATGCAGGGAAAACCGAAACTCGCCATGCGCCGCATCAACATCGGGAAGTGGGACAACGCCGCCGCCAAACAGGCCACGCACGAGTTCCGCGCCTCGGCGCTCCCCTACATCCGCGTCTACGACGCCAACGGAAAGTTCGTCGAAGCGGTGACCGGCGGCATGTGGGATGAAGTGCTCGCCGCGATCGCGAAGGCCGAGCGATGAAACGCGTTTTCTTCGCGCTGCTCCTGCTGCTCGCAGCACCGCGCGCGTTCGCCTGACCAGCCTGAGCGAATCCCAACCTCTCCGGCGGAGGGGCCAGCAAACAGCTCGTCGCGCCGCAACAATGGCGAATCGCGTTCAGCGTCGCGCAGGGAACGTTCGACACGTCGCACGTCGCCGAATGTCCCGAAGTCGCGCCGGAATGTGCGACGACGTTCATCCCGCCGCACGAACATCACGTGAAGCTCGGGCTGACGCATTACGAGCTCACCACGGATTACGGTCTGCGCGACAACCTGCAGCTCTCGCTGCGGCTGCCGTTCGACGTGAAAGCGATGCGCGTTCACTACACGACGCTGGAAGGCGCGCCGTTCACGCCGCCGTACGGCGACATTCATCACCGCACCGAAACGCTTTCCGGCATCAGCGATCCGTCGCTGTCACTGGAGTTTTCACCGCATCACAACTGGCTGATCGGCGCCGGGACGTCGCTGCCGTTCGGACACATTGAACCTGATCCGATCGCACTCGGCGCCGCCGGAAAAAAGCACGAGCACATCCAGTTCGGCAGCGGCACGTTTCAGCCGATCCTCGCGACGCAGTACGCGAACGCGCGCTTCGTCGCGCGAGGAGAAGTGAAGCTCGGTCTGTACGAGAACCGCGAAGGGTTCCGCGCGCCGACGACGTTCGTCTGGTCGCTCGGACCGACGTTCCGCGCCGGACGCGTGTCGATCGATCCGCGGCTGAACGGACAACATCAAACGATCGGACGCTGGAGCGGCGAGATCGACGAAGGAACCGGTTTCGACAACGGCGGCATTCAGCTGCAGTTCTCAATGCCGATCGGTTCGCTCGTCGTCGCGCCGAGCGTCTACCGCGAGCTCTGGTCGCACGGATTCCACGACGAGACGTTCCGCCAGGGAACGACATGGGGAATCGCGCTCATTCGCACCTTCTGACGTACTCTTAACCGGTCGTGACACTTCGCTATCCACGGACGTCATTCGCCGCCACCGCACTGACCGTCGCGACGATCTGCGTCGCTTTGCTCCACAGTCCGGCGTTCCGCATCAATCCCGACGTCGCCGCGTGGGGCGTCACGTTCGATCTGACGATCACGATTCCGCTGCTCTATTACGCCTTCCTCGTGCGTCCGCGGCACGTCGCGCCGCTGACGATCATTCCGCTGTTCGTCGTCTGCATGGCGGTGGCCGCGCGCGTCATCCCTCACCCCCAGCAGTCTTTTCTCCACGATCTCCGCTTCCTCGGCGCGCCGCTCGAAGTCGTCGTGATCGCGCTGGTTGTCCGGCGCGCGGCCGCACTGCGCCGCGCCGGTCTGCAGTCTGACGACGCGCTGACTCGCTTCCGCACGGTCGCAACGCAACTCACCGGCAACGCGCGCGTCGGCGATGCGGTCGGCTTCGAAGTGGCGACGATCTGGTACGCGTTCTTCGGCTGGCGCAAAGAGGAACCGCGCGACGGCTTCACGTTTCATCGCCGCAGCGAATGGCCGAGCATCCTCGCCTGCATCATCGTGCTGCTCGTCGCCGAATCGATCGCGCTGCATCTCTTCGTCATGCGCTGGAGCATGACCGCGGCGTGGGTGGTGACGTTCTTCGACGTCTACGGAATCGTCTGGCTGGCCGGCGATTACCAGGCGCTGCGTCTGCGTCGGACGATGATCGAAAACGACGCGCTCGTCCTCCGCTACGGAATCCGCTGGGACGTGAACGTCGACTTCTCGAACATCGCGTCAGTCGAAACCGTGCGCTCCGAGTCGCAGTGGAAACGCAAAGGCGTGCTGAAAGTGGCGATCCTCGATGAGCCGCGGCTGCTCGTCACGTTGCGCGAGCCGATGGTCGCGCATGGACTGGCCGGCATCACGAAGACGATTTCGGCGATCGCGCTGCTGCCCGATGACGTCGACGCGTTCGAAGCGGCGCTCAGACCCGCAGCCAGTCCGCTCGCCACGATTTGACGCGCTGTTTGATCTCGCCGGCGGTCTTCACTTCGCCGCCGAGAATCGCGCGCGCCAGGTCGCACACTTCATCGTCCTGACAGAAACGCATCGCGATGAGTTGCGACGTATGGAGCTCGCCAATGCGCGGCTGCAGATCGGCGGGCAACAGTCGCTGCAGGCGAAGCTGCTCTTCGAGACGGATCAGCCGATCCTGCACGCGCAGCGGATAGGTGCGAACGATGACCGTCATCCCAGCGAGCGCGAGCGCGACGATCGCAAGCCAGACGCTGGTCCAGCTGAAATGCCGCACCGCGCCGACGATCGCGCCCACGGCGTTGATCGCGAGGACCGGCACGATGAAGAAGTGATAGAGCGGGTGATAACGGCGGTGCGTTGCGTAACTCTGTTCAGCCATGCCCGCCATCAAAACACGTAGCGAGGTCTGGCGTGAACCTCTTCGAGCTTCGCGGTGAGCGCGGCGCCGGGCTGCACGCGGAAGTGATGATTCACACGCAGCCGCAGTTCCGGCTTGCCGAAGTCTTCCGGCAGCTCGACGATTGTGACCGACAGCGGAACGTCGCCGAGGTGTTCTTCGACGATCTCGCGGATCCGGCGGACCGTGTCGTCGCTCATCCGCGGATACGGAACTTCGAGCGCGATCTCGCGAACTTTGCGATCGCGGATGCCGTCGAGCGGCACGATCTCGAGCGCATTGAGCTCGGGCGTGATCGGCGCTTCATGAAACGCCGCGGCGTGTGATGCAAAGCCGGCATCGGGCACGTCAACCGTTTCGGCGACGGCAGCGACCGCATCGTTGAACGCGTCGATGTCCGACGGTTCTTCGTCGGCAACCGGTACGATCGCCGGCGCCGGCGCACCTCCGCCGAAGAGCGCGAAGTTGTCCTTTCGATCGCCGTATTTTTCAGCCTCGACCTCTTTCGGATCGCGCTCCTCTTCATCGAGATTCGTGTCGTCGCGAATCTCGTACGCGGAGATGCGCACCGCGCCGCGCGCTTCCGGATGGCCGCCGTATTCATCGTCGAGCTGGTGCGCGTTCTGCTCCGCCGACTGCAGCGATGCGCTGCGGCCCACGGTCATGCCGCCGGTGTCTTTCACCATCGCCGTCAGCAGAATGGCGACGCCGTTGTCGAGCCACTTCGCGTACTTCGCGTAGAGATCGCTGAAGACGACCACCTCGACCGACCCGAACTGGTCCTCGAGGACGAACTTCGCCATCAGCTTCCCTTCGTTTGGTCCCTTCTTGATCTTCGACTTCTTCATCTGCGAGACGATCCCGCCGATGTTCACCTGCTGATCGACGAAGCGGTACAGCGTCTCGGTGCTCACGCCGGGCGCGAACTGCTTCAGGTCATCGACGTATTTGTTGAGCGGATGGCCGGTGATGTAGAAGCCGAGCGTTTCCTTTTCGGCGCGCAGCTTCTCTTCGTCGTCCCATTCGGCGCCTCTGATTGGCGCGGGCGCATTCGTCCTCGCCGGCGCCGCGCTCGCGAACGCGCCGAAGAGCGAGTTCTGTCCGCGCTCCTTCTCCTCTTTCGCACGGGCCGCGGAATCGGCCGTCGACTCGAGCGAGTCGAACAGCACCTTCCGCGGCGTGTCGAGAAAATCGAACGAGCCCGACTTGATCAGCGCCTCGATGACCTTCTTATTCGCCGCGCGGAGGTCGACCGCCTCGCAGAATTCGTGCAGCGACGTGAAGCGTCCCTTCTCGCGGCGCGCGTTCAGAATCGATTCGATGGCGCTCTCGCCCACGCCCTTCACGGCGCCGAGTCCGAAGCGGATGTTCGGACCGACCGCGGTGAAGAACATGTTCGATTCGTTCACGTCGGGCGGCATCACCTCGATGCCCATCGACTTCGCTTCGTGAATGAACTTCACGACGCTGTCGGTCTTGTCCATTTCGCTCGACATCAGCGCCGCCATGAAATGCCGGGCGTGATGCACTTTCAGCCACGCCGTCTGATATGCGACGAGCGCATACGCCACCGAGTGTGACTTGTTGAAACCGTAGCGCGCGAACGGCTCGATGTAATCGAAGATGTCGTTCGCTTTCTTCTTCTCGTAGCCGATGGCGACGGCGCCCTCGACGAACTTGCCGCGCTCCGCGGCCATGACGGCGGCGTCCTTCTTTCCCATCGCCTTGCGCAGCAGATCGGCCTGGCCGAGCGAGTAGCCGGCCACCTGCTGCGCGATCTGCATGACCTGCTCCTGATAGACGATGACGCCGTACGTCTCTTCGAGGATCTCCTTCATCGCCGGCACGAGGTACTTCGCTTTCGACGTGCCGTTCTTGCGCTTCACGTATTCGTCGACCATGCCGGCGTCGAGCGCGCCGGGACGATAGAGCGCGTTCAACGCCGCGAGATCTTCGAACTGCGTCGGCCGCGCTTTGCGCAACAGCTCGACCATGCCGCCCGACTCGAACTGGAACACGCCCTTCGCGCGTCCTTCCTGGAAGAGCCGGAAGACCTGCGGATCGTCGAGCGGAATGTTCTCGATTTGGATGTCGGCACCGTCGACCGCCTTCGCCGACTTGATCGCGTCATCGATCACCGTCAGCGTGCGCAGGCCGAGGAAGTCCATCTTGAGGAGACCGTGCTTCTCGACGACGCGCATGTCGTACTGAGTCACGATTTCATCGCGGTTCGTGAGGTACAGCGGCACGTAGTTCGTGACCGGCTCGGGCGTGATGACGACGCCGGCGGCGTGCATGCCGGCGTGACGCGCAAGCCCTTCGAGCCGCGTTCCGATCTCGATGATGCGCGCGACCTCTTTGTCGTTGCGCATCGCTTCCTGCAGCGCCGGCGATTCCTTCACCGCCATCGGCAGGCTGACGTCGGGACCGGTCGGAATCGTCTTCGCCACTTTGTCGACGAGACCGTATGAGAGTCCGAGCACGCGGCCGACGTCGCGCACGACCGACTTCGCCGCCATCGTTCCGAACGTGATGATCTGCGCGACGTTTTCCTTCCCGTACTTCTGCCGGACGTACTCGATGACGCGTCCGCGGTTGTTCATGCAGAAGTCGATGTCGATGTCGGGCATCGAGATGCGCTCGGGATTGAGAAAGCGCTCGAAGAGGAGGTCGTATTCGAGCGGATCGACGTCGGTGATTCCCATCGAGTAGGCGACGAGCGAGCCGGCCGCGGAACCGCGTCCCGGTCCGACCGGAATGCCGTTGTCTTTCGCGTATTTGATGAAGTCCCAGACCACGAGGAAGTAGCCGGGAAAGCCCATCGATTTGATGATCTCGATCTCGCGCTCGAGGCGATCCCAATACTCCTGCACCTCGTGTTTCTTTCGTTTCGCGACGAAGAGATGCGCCATCGCCGCGAGCCGCTTTTCGAGTCCGGCGCGCGCGATCTTCGCGAAGTGCGTGCCGATGTCCTGCCCTTCCGGCACCGGGAACTTCGGCAGGTGATAGCCGCTGACGTCGAGCGACATGTTGATGCGATCGGCGATGGCGACGGTGTTCGCGATCGCTTCCGGATAGCCGCGGAAGATCCGCGTCATCTCATCCGGACTCTTCACGTAGAAGTCGTCGGAGTAGAACTTCATCCGCTTCTCGTCGCCGAGCGTTTTGCCGGTGCCGATGCAGAGCAGCACTTCGTGCGCGAAGGCGTCGTCTTTGTTGAGGTAGTGCGAGTCGTTGGTGGCGACCATCCGCAGGCCGACTTCGTCGGCGAGGCGCGCCATCATCGGCACGATCTTCTGCTGATCGGGGATGCCGTGGTCCTGGATCTCGAGGAAGAAGTTGTCGACGCCGAGAATCTCTTTGTATTGAAGCGCCGCTTCTTTCGCTTTGGTGACGTTGCCGTTCGCGAGGCTCTGCGACACTTCGCCTTTGAGGCAGGACGAGAGGACGATCAGCCCTTCGCGATGCTCGCGCAGCAGCTCTTTGTCGATGCGAGGCTTGTAGTAGAAGCCCTCGGTGTAACCGGCTGAGACGAGCTTGACGAGGTTCTTGTAGCCTTCGTTGTTTTGCGCGAGGACGATGAGATGGTTGTTCGCTCCGGCATCGGCCTGCCCGTCTTCGACGCCGGCCTTGTCGGTGCGCGAGCCGTACGCGACGTACATCTCACAACCGATGATCGGCTTGACCTTCTCCTTCTTCATCGCGTTGTAAAACTCGACCGCGCCGAACATGTTGCCGTGGTCGGTGATCGCGCACGCCGGCATGCCGAGCTGCGCAACTTTCTTCGCGAGCTCCTCCGGCCGGCTGGCGCCGTCGAGCAGGGAGTATTCAGTGTGAAGGTGAAGGTGAACGAAGGACATCGGGCCTCGGGTGTGTCGGGACGCATTGTACCAGGTGGAGTAACGAGGGCATGAGGCATGAGGCATGAGTAACTTCGCTTTTACTCATACCTCATCACTCATCCCTCATGCCTCTCCCGCGCACTTTTCATGATAAAGTTCTTTCTCATGGACGAACCGGAAGTCCCCGCTCCCGCCCGCCCGCTTCCTGCCGCGGCGATCGCCTTCGCACTCGGACTTGCCGGCGATCTGTTGCTGCGCTCTTTGCCGTGGGGTGTCAATGTCGTCATCTGGGCCGTGCTCATCCTCGGCGGCGTGATCTGGCTGATGCGCCGCGAAGGTCCGCTGCCGCTCGCGTCGATTGCGCTCGCAGCGACCGGCGCGCTGCTCGCCGCCGCCTGCATCGCGTGGCGCGATTCCTCCGTCCTCATCACCCTCGACATTCTTCTGGTCGCGCTCTTCCTCCTCTTTCTCTCCCTCGGCACACGCAACGTCGTGCTCTGGTCGTCCGGCATCGCGCGACTCATCGCTGCACTCTTCTTCACGATCGTCTTCGCGGTTCCCGGCATGTTCCAGCTGCTGCTCGCGGACGTGCGCTGGAGCGAGATTCATCCCGGCCGCTTCGGACGCCGTGCGCTCGTCGTGCTGCGCGGACTCGCCATCGCACTGCCGATGCTGCTGCTCTTCAGCGTCCTGCTCGCTTCGGCCGACGCGGCGTTCTCAGCGTTGATCACAAATGTCTTCAACATCGATCTGCCGCGGCTCATCGGACACGTCGTACTGACGATCGTCCTGACGTTCGTCACAGCCGGCTTCCTGCGCGCGACGTTACGCGGCCCGGCCGTTCCCGATTCGGATCGTCCTTCCTTCTTCCACCTCGGCGCGGCCGAGACCAACATCGCCATCGGCCTCGTCGACGTCCTCTTCGCCGCGTTCGTCGCCGTGCAGTTCCGTTACTTCTTCGGCGGCGCCGCGCTCGTGCGCCTCGCGCCGAAACTGACCTACGCCGACTACGCGCGCCACGGTTTCTTCGAGCTCGTCACCGTCGCCGCGCTCGTCGTGCCGATGCTGCTGTTCGCCGACTGGATCGCCGATGGGCGCGAGGCCGCCGGCGCGAAGACCTTCCGCATTCTCGCGCTCATCCAGGTGCTGCTCGTCGGCGTGATGCTCGTCTCCGCGTATCGCCGCATGCAGCTTTACGTCGATGAATACGGCCTGACCGAGCTCCGGCTCTACACCACCGCGTTCATGTTCTGGCTCGGCGCGCTGCTCGTCTGGTTCGCCGTCACGGTGTTGACCGGACGCCGCGCGCAGTTCGTCATCGGCGCACTCGCCAGCGGCGTGGTGGTCGTGCTCGTGCTGCACGCGGTCGATCCCGACGATCGCATCGTTCGCACGAACATCGAGCGCGCCTCCGCCGGAAAGCGCGCGCTCGACGCGACGTACGCGACGTCGCTCAGCGCCGACGCAACTCCGGCGCTGCTCGCCGCGCTTCCCGTGCTGCCGGAATCGCAGCGGCGATGCACCGCGCACCATCTGTTGTGGCTCGACGGGAAAGACAGCAGCGACTGGCGTTCGTGGAACGCGTCCCGCGCTCGCGCGCATGCCGCGATCGCAGCGCGTCGCGGCGAGCTCGTCACGCTCAGTGCCGGTTGTCCGGGGGCGGCGCCGGCGAGAGATTGATCGTCCCGGCGTCGGCGCTCGTCAGCTCTCCCTTGACCTTCACGATGGTCCTCGCCAGCTCGCGAGGAACCGTGGTGCCGGTGACGACAGAGACGACGTAGTAGTCATTCGCACCGACCGGCGCCAACACGAAACGGCCGTTCTCATCCGTCGCAATCTCCTCGGTACCGAGATAGTCCTGACTGTAGCGCAGCACCTGCTCGA
>JAOBAU010000284.1 GCA_025463165.1 Acidobacteriota bacterium
TAAAACCTTCGAAGGACGCGTCGGAATCATCACCGGCGGAGCGACAGGAATCGGTTTTTCCATCGCCAAAGAGCTCTCGCGCCTCGGCGCCACGATCATCATCGCCAGCCGCAAAGAAGAGAACCTGCAGAAAGCGGTCGAAGAGATTCGCGGCGCGGGCGGGCATGCCGACTATCACGTGCTCGACGTTCGCGACGCCGAAGCCGTCGAAGCGATGGCGGCGAAAGTCGAGAGCGATCACGGAAAGATCGACCTCCTCGTGAACAACGCCGCCGGCAACTTCATCGCCGCGGCCGAGGAGCTGTCGACGAACGGCTGGAACTCGGTGATCGGCATCGTGCTCAACGGCACGTTCTACTGCACGAGCGCGGTCGGCAAGCGGATGATTGCGAAGAAGAACGGCGGCGTGATGCTGAACGTCATCGCGAACTACGCGTGGACCGGCGCGCCGGGCGTCGTGCACTCCGCGAGCGCGAAGGCCGGCGTGCTGGCGATGACGCAGACGCTGGCGGTCGAGTGGGCGCGCCACAAGATTCGCGTGAACGCGATCGCGCCGGGACCGGTACACACCGAGGGCGCGTCGAAGCGGCTGTTTCCCGATCCGATGATTGAGGAAGGGATTCGCAAGACGATTCCGCTGCGGCGCTTCGCGACGCTCGATGAAGTCGCGAACGCGGCGTCGTATCTGCTGTCGGATTACGCGTCGTACGTGACCGGCGAAGCGTTCGTGATCGACGGCGGACAGTGGCTGTCGGGCGCCGATTACTGGACGCGTTTGAAGCAGATGGTGCCGCGGTAGCGCGCTACTTCTTCAGGTAATCGACCGCGACGTTCGCCATCGCACGAATGCCGAGGAGCAGTCCGCTCTCGTCGACGTAAAACTTCGGCGAGTGATTGGATGCTGCATCTTCGGCGGTCACGTTCTTCGGCCGCGTACCGATCCAGAAAAAGAGTCCCGGCACTTTCTGCTGATAGAACGAGAAGTCTTCGGCGCCGAGGACCGGATTGACGACCAATGTCTTGTCGGCACCGGCCACGCGTCGCAGCGTCGGCGCCATCGTTTCGGTCAGTGCGCGATCGTTGAATGTGATCGGATAGCCGGGCGTGATCGTCACCGACGCGGTTGCGCCTCCGCTCGTGGCGATGTTCTCGGCGGTGCGGCGGATGCGCGTGTGAATCTCGTCGCGCATGTGCGCGTCGAGCGAGCGGATCGTGCCGACCATCTCGACGCTGTCGGGAATGATGTTGTTGCGCACGCCGCCGCGGATCATGCCGACGGTGACGATCGACGGCGCGAGCGACGCGTCGACCTGACGGCTCGGAATCGTCTGCAATCCGAGCACGATCTGCGACGCGATGACGATCGGATCGACGCCGAGCCACGGATACGCGCCGTGCGTCTGCTTGCCATGCACGACGATCTTGAATGAGTCGACGGCGGCCATCATCGACTCCGGCCGATACGCCAGCTCGCCGACCGCGAAGCGCGAGGTGACGTGCAGTCCGAAGACGGCGTCGACTTTCGGATTGTCGAGCGCCCCTTCTTTCACCATCAGCGCGGCGCCGCCTTCCTCACCTTCCGGCGCGCCTTCTTCGGCGGGCTGAAAGAGAAAGACGACGGTGCCGGCGAGCTCCTGTTTCATCGACGCGAGGATCTCGGCGACACCGAGGAGGATGGCGACGTGCGCGTCGTGTCCGCAGGCGTGCATGACGCCGACTTCCTGTCCGTTGTACGTCGCGCGCACCGTCGATTTGAACGGCACGTCGACCTGCTCCTCGACCGGCAGTGCATCCATGTCGGCGCGCAGCGCGACGACTTTTCCGCTCTTCGCGCCGTGCAGAATGCCGAGGACGCCGGTGTGCGCGATCGGCGTGCGTACTTCGATACCGAGCGATGTGAGGCGATCGACGATCAGCTTCTGCGTGCGCGTTTCACGGTTGCCGAGCTCGGGATGCTGATGGATGTCGCGGCGCGTTTCGATGACGCGCTGCTCGACCTTCACGGCGGCGGTGTCGATGTGGTCGGCGGCGATGGCGGTCATGGCAACTCCGAGAAAGAGGGCGGCGAACATGGAGCGCGAGTTTAGCGCGCGGCGATCGCGGCGCGGAGCTTCTCCGCCTTGTCGATCAGCTCCGTGAACCACTCCGCGAAATGCGGCTCGTTCCGCTCGTCCGCCACCGCTTTCACGCCCGACGCCATGGCGATGAACTGCTCGATGAACGTACGCAGATCGTCGCCGCCACCGAGCGCGACGAGCGTCGCCGCCTGATGCTCGATCGCTTTGAACGCCTGCAGCGCCTGCGCGTATTCGTTGCTGAAGTAGTCGAAGTTCGCGCGCGGATCGGGCGTGGTCTGTTCGTCGTCGGCCATGGGTCGCTCAGTTTACTTTGCAACGGCACTCAGTTCTTCGATGGAGCGAACGACGCCGGCGAGAACGACGTAACGAACTTTGCGAAAGTTCGCGACGTCGCGCGACGGATCGCCGCCGAGGATCACGAGATCGGCAGCCTTTCCCGGCTCGATCGTGCCGGTCTCCGCGCTGACGCCCATGGCGCGGCTGGCGATCGACGTCGATGCGACGATCACCTGCATCGGCGTCATGCCGCTGGCCTGCATCGCATCGAGCTCGGCATAAATCGCCGGACCGTGAAGCGTGAGCGGATTGCCGGCGTCGGTGCCGGTCGCGATCGGGATTCCGGCGTCGACCAGCCTCTTCAGATTTGCGCGCGCGATGCGCACGCGCTCGGCGGTGCGCTGTTCGCGTTGCGCGACCTGCTCGGCCGTGATCGAACCGCGATCGAGCGTCGCCGTCTCCGCAACTTTCGCGAGCGTGGCGCGATCGACGCAGCCGTTCGGATCGTCGATGACAGCCGGCGTGCGATTGACGAGCGACTGGAACATCCGCACGTAGCCATCCATCACCGTCAGCGTCGGCGTGACGATCGTGCCGTTCTTCTTCGCGAGGTCGATGAACTCCTGGTCGATCGGCACGTCCCAGACGCTGTGCACGAGGAGCGTCGCGCCGGCGCGCAATGCTGCTTTCGCTTCGGCGAGGCCGGTGGCGTGCACGATGAGCGGCAGCTTCAACCGTCGCGCTTCTTCGCCCGCGGCGGCGACGAATGGCGCGGTCGTTTCGACCGTCAGCTCTTTGTTGACGATGTACCAGACCTTCACCGCGCGCGAGCCGTGCGCGGCGAGATAACGAACGCCGCTGCGCGCGGCCTCGGCGTCTTTCAACGCCATGAACTGCCGCTCCGCAGGAAGGTTGAGCCAGTGATCGAGCGTCGACAGCAGCGGACCGGCGGCGACGACGCGCGGCGCACGCGTGTCGTTCGCAAACATCTCGTGGAGTTGCAGCGTCCACGGATAGCCGCCGACGTCGAACACCGACGTGACGCCCGAACAGACGTACGAGCGCGCGAAGCGTTGCGGATTGGCTTTGAGGTCGGCTTCCACTTCTTCGTACGGATGCTTCGCGCGAACGTCGAGCGCGTCCGGACGCGCATCGGCCCAGCCGGTCTGCGAGAAATGGACGTGCGCGTCGATGAGGCCGGGCGTGATCCACATCCCTTTCGCATCGATCGTCGCAACGCCTTCCGGCACCGCGCACGCGGGTCCCGCGCAATCGATTTTCCCGTCGCGGATGATCACGTTCGCGTTCGCGACCGGTGCACCGCCGCGGCCGTCGATCAGCGTCGCACCGATGAGCGCGCGCGGCGGCGCTGGCGTGCCGGGCGGCGCATCGATCGCGCCGGTGATGGCGATCTTCCAGCCGTCAGAAGAGCGGAGAAAGAGCCGCTCCGAAATGCCCGAATGTTCTTCCGCGCCGTAGCGAACGCGATAACGATAGGTGCCGTAAACGACGCCCGGCTGCACCGGCAGCAGATGAATGTCGGATGCGTCGATCGTGTCCGGCCACGCGCTGCCGGCGTTCTTCGCAAAGTCGGCGTAACCGGCCTGAAATCCCGACGGACCGCCGCGCGCGAGTTGCTCGCTCTGCAGATAGCACGACAGATATTTCGCCGTGTCGCGCTGGCGGATCGCGTCGATGTTGCGCTCGAACACCGCACGCGCGGCGGCGAGATCTTCGTCCTGATCGGCCGCGAGCGGCGTCGCAGCGAACAGCAAAGCAAGAACGAGATTGCGCATTGCCGCAGTTTAGAGGGAGAAGCGATCTGCGCTAGAATCGTCGCGCCGGTACCGGGAGATGAGCATGCGAGCATCCTCGGTCCTTTGTCTGATCATCGCGGTTTGCAGTTCCCTGGTTGCAGCTCCGCCGCAACAATCCTCCACCGCTCCGCAGCTCGGCGAAACGCTCGATATCTCGATCGTCAACGTCGACGTCATCGTCACCGACCGCAACGGCAATCGCGTGCGCGGTCTGACGCGCGACGATTTCGAGCTGATCGAAAACGGCAGCCCACGTCCGCTCTCCAACTTTGCCGAATATCGCGCGCGCACCGGCGAAGGCCGCGGCGACGTCGTCCTCGACGCATTCGGTGCGCCGGTCGGCGAAGGAACCGCGCCGCCGCCGCGCTCGATCGTGCTCTTCGTCGATGCGTTCGCGCTGCCGCGCTACGACGCCGATCCGATGTTCGCGGCGATGAAGAAGATGATTCGCGACGCCATGCGCGCCGGCGACGTCGCATCGATCGTGATGTGGAATCCGATCGCGTTCCGTCCCGACGTCGTGGTCGGCTACACATCCGACAGCCGCCGGTTGACGCGCGCCATCGATGACCTGCGCGAGTTCAGCACGCTCGGTTCGCGCCGCCGCGGAATCACGACCGTGCGCGGCAGCGGAATCGTTTCGCCCGACGTCGTCAATCTGAACGCCGGTCCGCGCAACCCTGAGGCGCGTGCGACGGCAATGCGCGACGAAGGGATCACGGTCGCGTCGAATGCGCTGTCGAATCGCGTCAGCGGCGGCGGTCAGTTCAGCAACGCCGTTCGCCCAGACTTTACCGACGCGCGTTTCTTCGCGATGCGCGAGTTTTCCGAACAGCGCCGCAAGGCCGGCATCATCAAAGCGCTCATCGCTTCGATGGCGTCGATCGAAGGACGCAAAGCGCTGATCCTCGCCACGCATCGTCTCTCGCTGTTCGCGGGCGGCGAATACTTCTACGCGCTCGGCTACAACGACGTCCCGCCGCACGAGCGCGCATGGCTCGACACGCGGCCGGTGATGAGCTCCGTCATCGATGCCGCGAACGCCGCCGGCGTCACCATCTATCCGATCTACCCGGAAGGACTCGGCAATGAAGGCGCGCTGCCGAACGCCGCGAATGCCGCCGCGCAACTGAACGGCGCGTACGACTATCAGGTGCTGACGAACGAAACGTCGGCGCTCTCGAACCTCGCGATCAAGACCGGCGGCATGATGGCGTGGGGAGCGAAGGACGTGGCCACGCTGCTGCCTCGCATCAACGACGATCTCAACAGCTATTACTCGCTCGCGTATCGCAGCACGCCGGCGAGCGAAGACACGCGGCGCGGGATCACCGTGAAGACGAAGAATCCCGACTATCGCGTCCGCGCGCGGCGCGAATACGCGGCGACGACGGAAGAGACGAAGATCCGGCAGCGCGTAACCGCCGCGCTGTTCCGCGAGCCGGATGGAAAGCCGCGGCTCAGCGTGCAGGCTTCGTTCGGCCCGCAGAAGAAAGAAGATCGCAACGCATGGCGCGCGCCGCTGACGCTGCGCATTCCGATGTCGCAGCTGGTCGCGCTGGCGGGCGAAGGCAAGAAGCGCAGCGGCTCGATGTCGATCTATGTCGCGAGCGCGGCGTCGCTCGGCACCGACGCGGAAGTAACGCACCAGACGCAGCCGTTCAGCTATCCCGACACCAGCAGCGTGAAGGTTGCGTCACAGTACGTGACGTACGACGTCGACGTTCGCTACGACGAGGCCTCGCAATTCATCGCGGTCGCGGTCGTCGACGACGTTTCGCGCGACACGACCGTGCTGCGACTGAAACTGCCACGCCACTAAAGGAGCAACAAACACACGTGCGAACACTCATCGCTTTCGCGCTGGCGATTCTCGCCGCGACGCCGCAGCAACCACCGCGACTGCCGTCGATCGGCGAGTCGATCGAAGTCTCGATTGTCAACGTCGACGTCTTCGTCACCGACAAAGCGGGGAATCGCGTCCGCGGGCTGACGCAGAACGATTTCGAGATTTATGAAGACGGAAAGCCGCGGCCGATCACGAACTTCGCCGAGTATTCGTCAGCCGCGCCGGAAGCCGCGCGTGTAACGGTGGAAGGCGTTGCCGCGCCGGAAGCGGCGGTCGTCGCGCCGCGGGTCGAAGTCGCGAAGCGGCAGAAACGAACGATCGCCGTCTTCATCGATCGCATCGAGATGCGGCCCGACAAACAGCGCGAGGTCTTCGATCGCCTGCGCGGCACGCTGCGCGATCTCGTCGAAGAAGGCGATCGCGTCACAATCGTGACATGGGAACGAACGCGATCGCTGCGCGTACGGCAGCAGTACACCGGCGACATCGATCTGATCGATGAAACGCTCGAGAAGATCGGTGACGATTCGACTGCGTCATCGACCTCGGACATCGAAGAGATTCGCCGCGCCGATGAAGCGGAAGCGGCCCGCAACGAGATGCTCAACGCGCGCGGCGCTTCATCGGAGGCGAGCTCGGGCCATCCGTCGCTCGAGGCGCTGACGCTCGCCGATCGCGCGCTGGTGGAGATGAGGTCGAAGACCGCGGTGTTGAACGCGCTGCTGTCATCGATGTCGGGCGCCGAGGGGCAGAAGGTGTTGTTGATGATGTCGCATCGTTTTTCGATCAACGTCGGCCACGAATACCTGACGCCGAAGCGGACTCTCGGCGGACCTCCCACCGGCGATGAAATGCACTACGACACGCGCAAGCTCGTGGAGTCGGTGGCCCGCACCGCAAACGCAAACGGCGTTCGCATTTACAGCGTCTATCCCGAAGAGTTGCCGGGCGTCGTCGTGCAGTCGCCGGAAGACAACAGCATGCCGCAGGGCGCCGAAGCGGGCGTCGGCGGTTACGAATATGAGGTACTGCAGAACGAGCTGAGCGCGCTGCAGATCGTCGCTGAGAAAACCGGCGGTGCGATGACGTGGCATCCGGCCGAGACCATCAAACTGCTCGATCGTCTGCCGGACGATTTCTCGTCGTATTACTCGCTCGCCTATCGCGCCTCGACGTCCGGCGCCGACAGGGCGCACAGCATTCGCGTGAAGATGAAGAAGCCGGGACTGACGGCGCGCTCGCGCACGGAGTTCGTCGAGAAGTCATCCGAAACGAAGATGGGCGAGCGCGTCATCGCGCAGCTCTACGGTCTGCCGACGCCCGCGTCGATCCTGCACGTCACCGCGTCCGTTAAAGGAAGCGCGCACACGTCGAAAAAGAAGATGACGATTCCGATCGCGGTGCAGGTGCCGATCGGAGCGCTGACGACGCTGCCGGAAGGCGTCGAGCAGCGCGGCGCGTTTTCCGTCTATGTCGTTTCGGCGAACCGATTCGGCGACCTCACCGACGTCACGCATCAGACGCAGGTCTACACGATTCCGACCGCCGACCTCACGCGCGCGAAAGAAGGACACTTCACGTACGAGCTGAACGTCATCGCCGACGACACGACGAGCCGCGTGGCGGTTGGCGTGCTCGACGAGATCTCGAAGGATTTCGGACTGACGCAGGTCGATTTCGCCCCTCGGTAATGAGATCAATCCCTCTCCCGCCGGGAGAGGGTGGCGCGAAGCGCCGGGTGAGGGGCGTGGTGAACACGATTCCGAATCCGCCGAGCCCCTCATCCGCCCTTCGGGCACCTTCTCCCGGGGGGAGAAGGATCGACAGGCGATAATGACGAGACGTTGAAACGAATCGGCATCATCTCCGACACGCACGGCCTGATCGATCCGCGCATCGCCGAGGTCTTTCACGGCGTCGATCACATCCTGCACGCGGGCGACATCGGCGGCAGCGAAGTGATCGCCACGCTGAACGGCGTCGCGCCGGTGACGTCGGTCGAAGGAAACATCGACGACGGCAGCGGCACGTCGATTGTGCGCGCGACGCTCGGCGATCTGCGCGTGCTGCTGACGCACGTCCTGCCGC
>JAOBAU010000288.1 GCA_025463165.1 Acidobacteriota bacterium
GAAGTCATTCAGCTCGAGCGTGACAGCGTTCTCTCGATGCTGCAGACGGACGCGGAGCTCAGCGAGATCTTCATGCGCGCGTTCATTCTCCGCCGCGTCAAGCTCATCGATCGCGGCTTCGGCGACGTGGTCGTGCTGGGCTCGCAGTACTCGCCTCGCACGCTGCAGGTTCGGGAGTTTTTGTCGCGCAACGCACACCCGCACACCTACCTCGACCTCGACAATGACGAGGTCTCGCAGGAGTCGCTGGAACGGTGGAACGTCTCGGCGGATGAAATCCCGGTCGTGATCTGTCGCGGTGAAGCGGTGCTGCGGAATCCGACCAACTCGCAGATCGCCGATTGCATCGGTTTCAACGAGGCCATCGACGTTGACGAGAGTCACATCCGCGACGTCGTGATCGTCGGAGCAGGTCCGGCCGGTCTTGGTGCCGCCGTCTATGGCGCATCGGAAGGTCTCGATGTGCTGATGATCGAAGCGAATGCCCCCGGCGGCCAGGCCGGTTCCAGCATGCGCATCGAAAACTACCTCGGCTTCCCCTCCGGCATCACCGGACAGGAGCTTGCGACACGCGCATTCAGTCAGGCCGAGAAATTCGGCGCGCAGATGATCATCGCCAAAGGTGCCACGCGCCTGAGTTGCGACAGACGGCCGTACGCCATCGAAATTGACAATGGAACACGCGTCATGGCGCGTACCGTCATTCTCGCCACCGGCGCCGAATATCGCGGATTGCCGATCGACAATCTCTCCCGCTTCAACGGCGCGGGCGTTTATTACCTCGCCACGCCGATGGAAGCGCAAATGTGTAATGACGAGGATGTGCTCATCGTCGGCGGCGGCAATTCAGCTGGTCAGGCGGCGGTCTTCCTCGCCGACCACGCGCGTCGCGTGATCATGCTGGTGCGTGCGGGCGGACTATCGGAGACGATGTCGCGCTACCTCGTGCGGCGCGTCGAGGACAATCCGGCAATCGACGTCAGAACGAACTGCCAGCTCATTGGTGTCGAAGGAGAAACTCACCTGGAAAGCGTTCGTTGCCGCGATAAGACCACCGGCACCGACACTGTTGAGAACATCCGCCAGATATTCGTCATGACCGGAGCGACGCCCGCAACGAAATGGCTCGACGACTGCGTGGCGCTCGATGACCGCGGGTTCATCAGGACCGGACCCGATCTCTCGCCGGAGGACCTCAACACCGCGCGGTGGCCGCTCAAGCGGCAACCGCATCTGCTCGAGACGAGTCTCCCCGGCGTCTTCGCGATCGGCGACGTTCGCGGCGGCAACATCAAGCGCGTGGCCTCAGCGGTCGGCGAAGGCTCGATCGCAATCGCATTCGTGCATCAGGTGCTGCGCGAGTGAATCGCTCTCATCGCGGCGCCGCGTTCTTCACATACCGATCGAACCACGCCAGCGCTTCATACAACGTGTGCTCGACCGACTCACGTGCGAGATAGCCGTGCGATTCCAGCGGCAGCATGACCAGTCGCACGGTTCCGCCCACTCCGCGCACCGCTTCGAATAGTTTCTCCGATTGCAGCGGGACCGTGCCGGGATTGTTATCGCGCTCGCCGTGAATGATCAGGAGCGGCGTCTTGATGCGATCGGCATGTAAGAGCGGCGAGAGTTTCAGGTATGTGTCGGACGCCTTGTACAACGTCCGCCGCTCGTTCTGAAAACCGAACGGCCGCAGCGTGTGGTTATACGCGCCGCTGCGCGCGACGCCGGCGCGGAAAAGGTCTGACCACGCCAGGAGATTGACCGTCATCAGCGCGCCGTGGCTGTGGCCGATCACGCCTACGCGATCGCGATCGGTCACGCCGAGCTCCACAGCCTTATCGATCGCTGCCTTTGCATTGGCGACGATCTGCTCGAGAAATGTGTCGTATGCAGTTTCAGTCGGTCCGACGACCGGCATCGCCGTCTGGTCGAGCACTGCATACCCTTCCAGCGCGAGGAAAATCGGCGATGCACCGACGACCGTCGTGTAATTCTGCGGTGCAGCGGCAACCTGTCCGGCAGCATTCGGATCGGTGTAATCGAGCGGATACGCCCAGAGAATGGTCGGCAGCCGCGTGCCGGCCTGATATCCCGGCGGCAGATAGAGCGTGAACGACAGCTTGACGCCATCCGGTCGCTGATACGTCACAAGCCGCTTCGAGATCTGACGGATTCGCGTGGCCTGATCGACAAAATGCGTGAGCTGTCGTGACGTCGAGCGATACCTCGCCTCCCCTTCCGCGGTCTTCGCGGGAAGCGTCGCGCCAAGTGTGCGGAGATAAATGTTCGGCGGATCGGCGATCGATTCGCGCCGCGTCAGAAACGTCATTGTGGACAGATTGATCCAGTCAACGAACGACTCCAGATTTTCCGGCGACGAGCGGAACAGCCGCTCCGTTTTCAACGTGCGCAGATCGATGCGATCGAGAAACGGACGATTGCCGGCCGGCGTTGCGCCTTCACCGGAAGTAAAGATCGCTCCTTTGAATTCGCGGACGGCGCTGAAACCATTCGGCAATCTGCGCAGCACCGGCTCGCCCGGATTGTGATAGCCGTCGTCCATGCTCAGGCTCCAGAGCACTTTTGGAGCGACGGTTCGATTGTCGGCGTCAATGAGCGAGGTCTTGAACCAGCGCTTGTCGTAGTCGGCCTCGGTCACAAGAGCCAGACCGCCGCGCTCGATCCAGCTGATGTTGTCGAATCGCTGCTCCGTGCGAACGAGCTCCGACGCGGTGCCGCCCATCGGTTTCACCATCACGCGGTCGTGATACGGAACCTTCTTATAGGTGTCGCCCTCGTCGAGTGCTTCTACCCATACGATCGTCGATGGCGCGGTCGGGCGCCACGCGTGATCGCGCGGCCCGATACGCTCGCCATCGACCGGCACCTGTTCGGCCAGCGGCTGACTGGCAAGCGTCTCAATTTTCTTTCCGCTCGTGTCCCAAATTTCGACCTCGGTCGCGAACCGCGTGAACATGCGCATCGACGAATACGGAGTGCGGAGCCGCTCGACGAGCAGATATTGACCGTCCGGTGACCGCACCACTTTCGTGAGCACTGCAGGATCGCCGATCTTCGTGACGCCGCCGGACAGCACGTCGACTGTCGCGAGTTGCGCGGCCGTGTAGTACTCGAACGCTTCCCTGTCATACGGCGTCTTGAGCAGTTCCACCGCTTCATAAGTACTGCTCGCCGATTTCACGCCGCTGCTGTCTTCGATTCGCGGACCCACCGGCGCACCGGATTCCGACGGCGGCGTTCCGCGCTGTTCCGGAACGGTCTTCACGAGCAGCGTTTTCTGATCGGCCATCCATTGAATCGAATACCCGAGCGAGGGATTCAGGCGAACGCCGTCAATACGATGCACTTTCGCGGTTGCCGCATCGCCGATCCACAATTCGACGGACGTAGCCGTGACGTTGCTGAACGCGAACATCGAACCGGTCGCGTTCCAGCGCGGCTCGGTCACGCGCGCGCCGGCGGGAAGTGCGATCGCGACTTCGGCGCCGTCCGGAATCTGCTGCAGCTTGAGCGCGACGTTGTAGGCGAAGAGATGCGAGCCGTTATTGCGCGGATTGATGCGCGTACCGGCGCCGCGCAGCATCGGCTCGGCGAGATCGGAGATCGGCCGATAGCGTACCGGCGTCGCGAGAATCAGCGCGTTTCCCGTCGGACTGACGATCGCCGTCGGCGGCGCGGGCGCATCGAGCACCTCGACAATTTCGCGCGGCGGATGCTGATACGTTTGCTGCGCGGCGAGCGGCTGTACAGCGATGACAGCTGTCAAAAAGAAGCCGATGGCGGTCGACCGGTCATTGATGAGCATGGCTGATTATCGCGTCAAATTGATTGCGGTGTCGCGCCGGCTTGCCCGGAACGACGACCGCTCGCGAATATGACTAAAAACAAAAGGGGGAAGGCGTGAGCCCTCCCCCTTTCCATTGACTGCTTTGTAATTCGCGTTTACGGCGTCGTGACGATCGCGTCGTCGATGAAGACGTTGTTGCCGTAGGCGCTGATGCCCAGGAAGCCGAGCTGGATGGTCGTGCCCTTGTATGCCGTGAGGTCGATCGTGTGCTGTTTCCAGCCGGTCGATCCGTCATAGCGGTTGACGGCCGTTCCGACGTTCGTCCACGTACCGGTCGACACCTGAACCTGCACGCGGTCGGCGGACGTCGAGTAACCGGTGTCGTGGTACATCCAGAACTTCAGCGTCGCGGTCGTGGCGGTGCTCGGAATTGCGAAGCCGGTCGTCTGCGAAACGCGCGTCTGCGAGCCGCTCGCGGCATCGTACGAATTGAATTTCGCGAGTCCGGTGCCGCCGTGCGGCGCGGCGGTCGGGAGCGTCCCCGACGTTGCAAACGTCCAGGCGCCGGCGGTGCCGGAAACCTGCGTCGTCGTCCAGCCGGTGCTCGAATCGAAGCCGTTCGAGAAGAGCGTCGTCGAACCGCCGCCGCAGGTTGCGGTGAAGTTCTGCCCGGTCGCATTCGCGCTGGTGATCGTCACGGAGAGACTCGCCGGCGCGAACGTGCAGCCGCTCTTGCTCGGCGTCACGGTGTACGTCCCGTTGGCCAGTCCGCTGATCGTGTAATTGTTCGAAGCGTCGCTGGTCGCGCCCTGCGATCCGGCGGTAAGCGTCGCGCCAGGCGTTCCGGCGCTGCCGGAGATCGAGTACGTCGCTGCTGCCGTCGTGACGGTGCCGGTCACGGTGAAGTTGCCGGCAGCGTAACCATTGACGCCGACCCACCACGTGCCCGAAGCCGGATTGGCGGCCGAGCAGGTTTCGTTACCGGACGACGTGTACGGGCGGCAGATGTATGCGCTCGCCGTCGGCTTCGCGTTCACCTGCGTGAAGATGTCAACGTCGCCCGTGGCGGCGGTCGTCGCGAACGTCAGGTTCGTGGCGCCCGCGGGAACGGTGATGTAGTAGTACTTCCAGGCACCGGCCGCGACGCTCTGGCCGGTGACCGCAACGCCGCTGGTCAGCTGAATGTCGCCGCTGCCGCACGTCGCCGTGAAGTTTGCGGTGACGTTCGCCGAAGTGATCGTGACGGAGCTCGAAGCCGGCGAGAACGTGCAGCCGCTCTTGCTCGGCGTCACCGTGTACGTGCCGGCCGCGAACGGCGACATCACGTAGTTGCTCGAAGCATCGCTCGTTGCGGAGAGCGAGCCGGCGGTGATCGTGGCGCCGGTCGTACCGGCATTACCGCTGATCGAGAATGACGGTGCGGTGCAGGTGGCGGTGAAGTTGACGCCGGTGACGTTGGCGGAGCTCACCGTGACCGAGCTCGAAGCCGGCGAGAACGTGCAGCCGCTCTTGCTCGGCGTCACCGTATACGTACCGGCCGCGAGTCCCGCGATCAAGTAGTTGTTCGAGGCGTCGCTCATCGCGGAGAAGGAACCGGTCGAGACGGTCGCGCCGCTCGTGCCCGCGCTGCCTGACACCGAGAACGTTGCAACGGTCGACGTCGAGATCTTCGCGGTCCAGATCTCTTCTTTGCCTGCGTTGCGCCGATCCGTCCACGACGGGAAGAATGAGTTGCCATAGCCGGAGAGGCTGTTGTAGTCGCCGAACTGGTTGCCCGAATCGGCGCCGGTGATCGTTTCGTCGGTCATCGCGGTCGTGACCTTGACCGCCGGATCCCACGACGCGCCGCCGTTCGTCGACAGCTGGTAATAGACGTCGACCTTCTTGCGGCCGGCATCGGCGACGGTGTCGTAGTAGATCGCGCCGAGGTTGCCGTTCGTCTCGTCGACGGCGAGGAACGCGTTGAACTGGTCATTGAGACCGCTCTGATTGTTGAGCTTCACGCGGGCGCTCCACGTGGCGCCGCCGTCGGTCGAGCGCGAGAACCAAACCCGCGTTTTGCAGGTCGAGGTCGTGCTGGTGCCCGGCTCGTTTGCAGCCGCCGTGCAGCCCGAATCGCCGGAGAGATCGGTCCACAGTGCGTAGACGTTGTTGGTCGTTCCGTTGCGGTATGCACCGCCGGAAACGTAGATGAGAATGCGGCGGCTCGAGAACGCCGGCACGCCGATGTCATACGAATCGTAAGTCGTGACGAGCTTCACCGGAGCGGCGTAGCTCGTGCCGCCGTTCGTCGATTTCACGACGAAGATGCCGCGCGAGCCGGTGTCGGGGAAGAATCCGAAGACGTCGCCCGAAGCGTTCGTCTTCACGTCGGCGCCGATGCACGTTCCGGTCGCCTGCGCATCGCTGACCTGAATCGGCGCGCCCCAACCGGTCGACGTGCGGCGGTTCATGAACGCCGGATTGCCGTTGTGCCAGATGACGTAGTTGTTGTTCGCATACGGCGACGAGCCGCTGTGATCGATCCACTGCATCTGTTTGTCAGTGTTCGTCTGCGTGCCGGAGATGGTGCCGTCGAACGTCCACGTCGCGCCGCTGTTGGTCGACTTGTACGACTGCACTTTCAGGACGTTGCCGTTGATGCCCATCGTGGTCGACCACGCGGTGCCGTCCGAGCTCCAGTCGACCGTCGGATCGGAATGGAACGAGTCGCCGCTGGCGAGCGGCAGGGTCGTCTGACCCCACGTCACGCCGCCGTCGGACGAGTAGTACTGGCCCTGCGTACCGGAGCCGCCGATGTTGTTCGAGGCGGCGATGATTTTGCTCGGGTTCCAGTAGTTGATGCGAATGTCGGACTCGCTGCGCGACGCGGTCTGCGCGCCCGACGAGCGGACGTTCGTGCCGCTGGTCGCGCCGAGGGACGTGATGGAGCCGTGTCCCGAGCGCCTGACGTTCGAGAACTCCTCGCCGGCATCGACGTCATCGAACGAACGGCCCGGCGACATGCTCGCGTCGGCGTTGCCCGGCTTCAGATCCTGATGCGTCTCCATCCACTCGAGCACTTCTTTCAGTACGAGCGGATAGCCGCCGGTCGGATCGTTGTCGTTATCGTAGTTCGCTTCGGGATGTCCCTTGCGCCAGTAGTTCTTGAGCCACGGCGGGACGATCGGATCGTCGGCGTCTTTCGCCTTCAGCTTCGTGAAGTCCTGGTTGTCTTTGATCAGTTTCTCGAGCGCGCTTCCCGCTTTTACGTGGGACTTCTTCAGCTGCGCATCGAGCGTCGGGAACTTGCCGTTACCGTTGCCCTGTGGTTGCGCGCCGAACACGGTCGACGCTGCGAGAACTACGACTGCCAGGAGAGTAGAGATTTTCTTCACTTGATTCCTTCCTGATTACTTTCGGTTGGGGGCCGGAAACCTTCGACACATCTCAAGATCGGTGCCGTACAAAAACGGCCGTATTTCGGCCTTTTTGGCAGCTTTACTGACCCGTTGACGCGAAAGCGGCGGTCAGGAGTTGAGCAGCGAATCAGTCGGTGACCCATGCGCTTACGAGGTAAGCCCGCATGCGGCGGTGTACGATCACCGTCGGTCAAAATCGGAGGCACAAATCTCACGAATCGGATCGCGGAGCGTGTTTCTCGCATTGCTCGCGACGCTGCTCGTCGCGCGCGGCGCGCTCGCCATCGATCGCAATCGCGCGCTGACGCAGGCGCGACTCTCGGTCTGGACGAATGAGAGCGGACTGCCGCAGGGAAAGATCAACACGATCCTGCAGACGACCGACGGCTATCTCTGGATGGGAACCGAGGAAGGGCTCGTCCGTTTTGATGGCGTGCGATTCGTCGTCAGCGATCGGCAGAATGCGCCGGCGCTTCGCATTCCATTCGTCTCCACTCTTTTCGAAGCGCCCGACAAAACGTTGTGGATCGGCACATACGGCGGCGGCGTCGCGCGATTGCGCCACGGACAATTCGAAGCATTTCATCCGGAGCTGCTCGGCTCCGAGCGCATCCGCGAATTTCACACGACGCGCAGCGGCGTGATCTTCGTCGCCACGGCCGGCGGCGGGCTGCTGCGCATCGAAGGTGAGAACGTCACGCGCTTCACGACGAGCGACGGATTGCCGAGCGATCGCATCTGGACGACGGTCGACGACGGCGAAGGCGGACTCTGGATCGCGACGCACGGCGGAGGCGTCGTCCGCTGGCGCGATGGAAAAGTGCAGCAGCGAATCTCGTCGAGCGAAGGTCTGCCCAACGACGTCGTACGCGCGCTGCTGCGCGACGCGGACGGCACGCTCTGGATCGGAACCGACGGCGGCGGGTTATCGATCTGGCGCGACGGCGCAATCGTCCGTACCGTGACAACGCGCGACGGACTGCCGAACGATTTCATCCGCACGCTGCATCGCGATCGCGACGGCAGTCTCTGGATCGGCACCGACAGCGGACTGGCCTGCTGGCGAGGAGCGCGT
>JAOBAU010000303.1 GCA_025463165.1 Acidobacteriota bacterium
CAGCGACGCCGCGACCAGCTCCTTGCCGCTCGCCGCCACCCGCGCTTCGTGCCACGGAAGATTCAGAAGGTCAGTCACCGATCCCCTTCGGAACGACGAAGTGACCGTCGTCGCTGAACGCCGGCGCATTCGCGGCGACGGCGTCGCGCGTAACCGGCGCGCGCGGAACGTCGTCGCGCAACGGCGTCGAATCGGCGGCCGCGGACCATTGGAATCCAGCCACGTCCACTTCGCGGAGCTGGTCGATGTACGAAAGGATCTTCGTCATCTCGCCGGCCATGCGTTCGAGCGCCGGATCGTCGAACTCCAGATGCGCAAGAGTGGCGATGCGTCTGGCCTCGTCGCGATCGATCTTCATCGGCGCGAGTCTACCGTGCGCGCAGCATGTCGACGAATTTCTGCGCGAGGTCGGGATCGAACTGCGTGCCGGCGGCGCGGGCGATTTTCGAGGCCGCGGTTTCCAGCGGCTCGGCGGGCGCGTAACTGTCGGCGGCGATCATGGTCTCGTACACGTCGCAGATCTGGACGATGCGCGCGGCCAGCGGGATGTCGGCGCCCGGCACTTCATTCGGGTAGCCGGTGCCGTCCCACCGCTCGTGATGGCAAAGGACCGCGCGGGCGATCTCGTTGCCGAGGAGTGGCTCGACGATCGACGCGCCAACGGCGGCGTGCTCTTTCAGGATCGACAGCTCGTCTGCGGAGAGATCTTTCTTGCGATAAAGGCGCTCGTATTCGAGCAGACGCATGCCGGCGTCGTGAACGATGGCGACGATGCGTGCGGTCTCCGCGTCGGCCGGCGACAGCGAGAGGAATCGCGCGAATGCTTCGACACGGGCAACGACGGAATCGGTGTGCCGCCGCAGTTCCGGGTACTTCGTAAAGTCCGGCTCGACGAGCGCCTCGGCGATGCGCGATCGCGTCGATTGCATCGCACCGCGCTCCATCGAGTGCTCGATCGCGGTTTGCAATTGCTTGTGAAAGGCGGCGAGCAACTCGTGCGCGCCGCGGTCGGGAGTCGTCGCAAACACGACCGTTAAAAACAGCCCGCGCAACGAGCCGGCGGTGATGGGCGCGGTGAAGACTTTCTGGATGTGCGCGGCGGTGATCTGCGCGTCCTGTGTGCCGAACGGCAGGTTGATGTTCGTCCGCACGAAGCCGCCGGCGTCGCCGCGTTTCGTCAACCATAAGTTCAGCTTCGACTGCAGCACGTTCACCGCTTCGTCCGTCAGCGATGACCGCGCCGCCAGCTCCTGCACGCCGCCCATATGACCGTACGCGGATACCGACGCGACGACTGCGCCGGGAATCAGCAGCATCGCACGAAGCAGGTCGCGGATGACCGCCAGCTCCGATTCGCCGATCGTCTCCGGCGATTCCGGAACGGCGATGCGGTCGGCGTTGCTGCGCGCCTCGATGATCAATGTCGACAACGCGGGCACGTTCGACGGAGCCGATCGCTCCGCTCCCCACAGCGACGGCTTCGCGGCAGCGGCAGGTTTCCGCGGCGCCGGCGCGGCCGGCGCCTGCGCCTCGGCTGCCGGCACCGACGTCGGAACGAGCGGGGCCCGTTGCGGCGCCTCGGAGAGTGTGATGAAGCGCTGGTTGAAAACGTTCCGGTTCGCGAACTGCTCGGCGACGCGTTCCGCGATTTTTTGCGCCTTCGGCAGGTCCGACGCCTCGAACGGCGCCTTACCCGCTTTGTCGCGCATGTCGATGAAACCGACCATGTGTCCGCGCAGGTAGATCGGCGCGCCGAGAAGGCGGTCGCTGGCCGATTCGAACATGACGTGCGAAAAACGAGGCTCGACGTTGAGACCGTTGATGAAGAACGGCGTCCGTCCGCGGCCGCAGCGATCGACGACCGGATCGGTACGATCGGCGAGCGGCCGAACGACGCCGCGAAATCCGTACTCCGTGACCAGCTCGAAACGCGCGTCGTTCGTGAGCAGGTAAAGAGCGGCCTTCGTCGCGCGGATCTCGACCGCGCAGTCATAGAGGATTTCCTTCAGCTTGTTCTGAAGCTCCTGAACCTCGGGATGCACGCGCGGAGTTTAATGTGCACAGACAGTCTTGTCTTTCGCGGCCGGAACGCTGGCGTCTCGCCGGCTGGCTCGGCTGCGTCCTCGCTGCCGAATGGGGCGCTTGCGCGGCTGTTTCGTTACAAGCGACATCCGAGCGGTTTGGCGGGCTGGCAGCGAGACCCTTCGGCGAGGCTCAGGGCAGGCTCCGCCAGGCCAGCCGGCGGGGACGCCAGCGTTCCGGCGCGTCAGCGTCGATTCACGACTTCGTACGTCGCTCTCGCGATCTCCAGCTCCTCGTTCGTCGGGATCACCCACACGCCCACCCTCCCTGTGCTGATGCGGCGTTCGTCGGTGCGCGCAGCGCGGTTTGCGGCGTCGTCGAGGGTCACGTCGAGGAAGGCGAGGCGATCGCAGATCCGTTGGCGCATCGAGGCGGAGTGCTCGCCGATGCCGGCGGTGAAGGCGATTGCGTCGACGCCGTTCAGCACGGCGCAATAGCTCGCGATGTACTTCGCGGCGCGGTAGGCGAATACATCGAGCGCGAGTTGGGCATTGGGATCGGATGACGCTTCGAGCTCGCGCACGTCGCCGCTGATTCCGGAAAGGCCGCGCAGTCCGGATTGGTGATTGAGGAGATCGTCGAGATCGGGGCGTCC
>JAOBAU010000370.1 GCA_025463165.1 Acidobacteriota bacterium
CGATGATCGCGGCCGCCGACTGCTGCACGTCATCTTCAGTCGTGTTCCAGCCCGATACCGAAATGCGCATCGCCGCCGCGCCGTGCCACGTCGTGCCGCCGAGCCAGCAAACGCCGCCGCGCTGCACACGCGCGATCACGTCGCGTGTCACTTCATCCGAGCCGAAACGAACGAGCACCTGATTCAGCACGACGTCGTTGGCGATCGTGATGCCGCGCTCGGCGCCGAGCAGTTCCGCGAACAGCCGCGCGTGCGAGCAACAGCGCGCGATAAGCTCGGCGACGCCATCGCGTCCGAGCGTCTGCAGCGCGGCCCAGATTGCGAAGCCGCGCGCGCGGCGCGACGATTCCGGCACCCAGTCGAAGTTGTCGCGCTCTCCGCGATCGCCGCCGATCAGATACGACGCGATGAGCGCCATCGATGCGCGATGCGCGGCCGCGTCGCGGACGAAGACGAGGCCGGAGTCGTAAGGAACGTTCAGCCATTTGTGCGCGTCGGTCGCCCACGAATCGGCGAGCTCGATGCCGCGAATCAAGTCGCGCTGCGACGGCGATGCGGCCGCCCACAAACCGAACGCGCCATCGACGTGCAGCCAGCCGCCATGTGCGTGGACGAGCGGCGCGATGTCGGCGATCGGATCGAAGGCGCCGCTGTTCACGTTCCCCGCCTGCGCACAGACGATGGCGGGGACGGCGAGTTTGCTCAGCGTTTCGTCGAGAGCATCGGCGCGCATGCGGCCCTGCTCATCCGTCGGGATTGCGTGGACGCGCGCGACGCCGAAGCCGAGGAGGCGGAGCGCGGTGTAGATGGTGACGTGCTGCTCGGCGCTGACGATGAGCTCAAGCGGCGGCGCGCCGATGAGACCGTACTGCTCGACGTCCCACCCTTGCGCGGCGAGGACCGAATGACGCGCGGCGGCGAGCGCGGTGAAGTTCGCCATCTGACAGCCGGTCACGAAACCGGTGCTGACGCCGGCCGGCAGACCGAAGAGATCGATCAGCCAGTCGGCAACGACATCTTCTGCGACCGCGGCAGCGGGCGACGCGACGAAGAGGCCGGCGTTCTGATCCCACGCGCTCGTCAGCCAGTCGGCGGCGACCGTGACCGGCATCGCACCGCCGATGACGAAGCCGAAGTAGCGCGGACCGGCCGATGCGACGAGTCCCGGTTCCGCGGCGTCGATCAGCGCGCGCAACACCTCTTCCGGATCGCGGCCGTGCGCGGCGAGCGGCACGCCGAACGTCGCGCGCAACTGATCGGCGGTCGCCGCTGCGACGACCGGTCGCTGTTGCACGGAGCGGAGGAACGCGTTCGCCGACGAGGCCGCCTGCGACAACAGTTCGACGGTCCGTTCGGTCTCGATGGTCGGCATGGCGTCCTCCTCGCGAGTGATACAATCGTGAAGGTATGGCTACATCAATCAACGGTCAAGTAGCGCAATATGAGTAAGACAATCTGGCAGCCGCGGCTCGGCCGCCCGGCCGGCGCCATCTATCGCGCCATCGCCGACGCCATCGAGCGCGACGTCACCGACGGCGTGCTGGCCGGCGGCTCGCGCCTGCCGACGCATCGCGACCTCGCCAAAAAACTCGGTGTGACGACGCTGACGATCACGCGCGCGTACGGTGAAGCATCGCGGCGCGGACTGATCGAATCGACGGTCGGCCGCGGCACGTTCGTTCGCACCAACGCCGCGCGAGTTTCCGGCAGCGACGAGCGGCGCGGCGTCGACCTCTCGCACAACATCATTCGCGGCGGCGAAGACATCGAGCTCACCCGCTCGCTCGCGAACGATCTGCAGCGCATCATCGCGAACGCCGACTATCAGTCGCCGTCATCCGGCAGCACGCGTCACCGCTCCGCCGGTGCGGCGTGGATTGCGCGCGCCGGCGCGGAAGTCTCGACCGATCGTGTCATCGTCACGCCCGGCGCGCAGCCGGCGCTGCTCGCGCTCGTCTCGACGCTGCTCGAGCCGGGCGGCGTGCTGCTCTCCGAGCCGATGACGTATCCCGGCTTTCGCTCGCTGGCCACGATGCTGCGCGCGCGCGTCGAGACGGTGACGCTCGACGACGAGGGAATCGAGCCGAAAGCGCTCGATCGCCTGTGCCGCTCGACCGGCGCGAAGCTGCTCTACTGCGTGCCGAATTTTCAGAACCCGACCGCCGCGACGATGAGCGAACAGCGGCGGCGCGACGTCGCCGCGGTCGCGCGCAAACACGGCCTCGTCATCATCGAAGACGACGTCTACGGCTTCCTGATGCCGAAGAGTCCGACCACGCTGTTGTCGCTCCTGCCGGAGCAGACGTGTTACGTCGCCAGCGTGTCGAAGAGCGTCAGTCCCGCGCTGCGGATCGGCTTCATCGCCGCGCCGCCGGCGTTTCTGCCGCGCATCGAATCGTCGCTCGCGGCGAGCGTGACGTTCGCATCGACCGCGGCGGCGGAGATCTTCACGTCGATCGTCGAGTCAGGAGAAGCCGATCGGCTCGTCGCCCGCAAGCGCCAGATCATCCGCGAACATCAGCGCCTCGCGCGACGCATCTTCGGCGATGCGCTCGGCGGCACGCACGCCGCCAGTCCGCATGCGTGGATGCAACTTGACGACTCCTGGAGCGCGCAGGACCTCGCGCACGAATCAGCGACGCGCGGATATCCGGTCGCGCCGGCCGCCGTGTTCGCGTTCGATCGTCGACGCGCACCGAACGCGGTGCGGTTGTCACTGGGAGTGACGACCGACACCGCGGAGCTCGAGACCGCGCTGCGGACGATCGCGGCGATCGCCGCGGACACGCGAAGGTCGGCGATGCCGATGGTTTAAAACAGGACTGAGGACTGAGTGCTGAGGACTGAGTAAAGGCGCCCGACGCGGAGCGACTCAGTCCTCAGTCCTCGTCACTCGCTACTTCTCTCCCGCCGCCGGGAAGACCGGCGTGATGTCGACCGGGATGTCGTTCAGGCTCTTGTTGACCGTTTCCATCTCCGCATTGCTGACGCCGTATTTGTTCAGCAGCGCGTTGGCGCGATCGAAATCGCCGGTCGCTTCGATCGTCAGCAGCTCCGTCGCCAGCGACTTCACCGCATCGCGGAACTTGTCGAAATCGACCTTGAAGCGCCCGTTCGCCGACGGCACGATGCCGCCCTTCTCGCGCAGCCAGTTCCACTGCAGCGCGGTGCCGCGGCCGTGCGCTTCGCCGACGCCGAAGCGCAGCGAGCGGAACATGATCGCGGCGTACGTCGCGTAGAGCTGCTGTTCGTTGAATCCGCTGAGCAGTTTCTGGTTCTGCGCGAAGGCGATGTTCCAGAGCCCGAGGACGTCGGCTTTCGATTCTTCGATCGTCGAGTAGAGGTTCTTCAGCGGGATGCGCGAGTCGACGCGCTCGCCTTTGAACGTGATGATGCCCGGCCCGAGTCCGTGCGACAGCTCGTGGAAGAGAATCTGGTTGAAGAAGGCGTCGAAGTTGACGAGGCTCTGCTGCGACTCGTCGAGCACGCGCAGTGAGATCGGCTGGCCGCTCTGGCGATACTTCGCGTTGATCACGTTCTTGAGCAGGACTTTCTTCGAGCCCTTCTTCTCGCGCACGAACTCGTCGTTCGGCAGGTTGAACGCCGCAGTCTGCACGCCGCGTCGCGCGTCGCCGGCCGTGTAAAGCTCCTGCACGACCTTGATCGGCGATTCGCTGCCGCGATTCGGGTTCTTGTAGGCGTCCGGCTCCGGGAGATTTTTCTCCATCGCCGGCAGCGCGTGCGCGTAGGCGGCGAGCTTCTCCGACTCCGGCTTGTCGACGACGCAGACGAACGATTCGAACGATGCCTTGTAGTTGAACATCTCGTCTTCGTAAACCTCATACGGTCCGATGACGACCTCGATCGGGCCGCTGAGATCCATCCACGCGAAGTCGCTCTCGCGGTAATCATTCGACGCGAATGCCGCCGCGCGTTTGTTGAGGTAATCCTTCAGATGCGCGTCGCTCGTCAGCGCCGCCGCTTCGCGCAGCCGCTGCGCCGCCGGCTCGAGGAACTCGCGATATTCATCGGAGTAAGGGACGGTCTTGAAGTTCGCGCCATCGCGTTTGATGACGGTGAAGAGTCCCTGCAACGCGTCTTTCTGCGCGGGATGCGCGGCGACGTATTTCTCGAACTCTTCCTTCGTCATGTCGGTCGGATAGAAACCGCCGCCTTCCGGCTTCTTTCCGGCCGCGCCGAACGGCGCGATGAACGGCTCATCGGATTTCAGCCGATCCCAGCGCCCTTTGTTGGCGATGAAGAGCGCGTTCGCGTCGCGATCGAGTGGCGATGCGGATGCCTGTTTCTCCATCTCCGCGCGCACGGCAGGATTCTCCGCCGCGACCTGGCGCCAGTAGAGCTCATCGATCAGCTTCGACGCCTCGATCAGTTTCGCAACGACGTTGCGCTCTTCATCGTTGAGCAGCGCGCGGTCGTAATCGATGGTCGTGCGCGGAAGCTGCGCGAGACGCGCCGGAACGTCGGGCGCAATTTCGCGTTTCCGCGCGGTCGACGCCGTTGCGGGCGCCTTCGCGGCGACAGGTTGCGAGGTCTCGGGCTGGCAGGCGGCGAGGAGGACGGCGGCGAGGAGCAGCAGCGTGCGTTTCATGGCCGGCGATTCTAGTCCTCGTCGCGCTCGTTGCGCCGTTCGTAACCGCTCTGTTATCGTCCCGGCCCTGTGATCATCGAATGCAGCAGCTGTCATTCGCGCTACCAGTACGACGAAGACCGCTTCGAACGGAAGCCGTCGAAGAAGATCAAGTGCGCGAAATGCGGGACCGTTTTCGAGATCCACAATCCCGCATTCGCGACGAAAGCTGAAACGGATCCAGGCGACGCCACCTCCACGCGCCGCGAGGAGACGAAAGCGTCGGCGCCGATGCCGCGCATCGACGACACGACCGCGGAGTCGAACATCCCCTCGACCGGCAAACAGCTGAACGAGCCGGCCCTTCCCGCCGGCCGGCGCCTTTCGCTGGCGATCATCGACGGCCCCGACGCCGGCAGCGTCTATCGCATCACCAAACCGCGCGTGACCGTCGGCCGTTCCGGCGCCGACCTGACGCTGAACGACAGCGAATGCTCGCGCCAGCACGCCGCCGTCGAAGTGCGCGACACGATCTATCTCCTCCACGACCTCAAGTCGACGAACGGCACGATGGTCAACGGCGAAAAGATCACCGACGCCACCGAGCTCCAGGACAAATCGGAGTTTCAGGTGGGGACGTCGACGCTCATGTTGATCGTTACAGACGAGTCCTGAGTCCTGAGTCCTAAGTCCTTAGTGCTCGACGACGCACACGGACGCTTTGCGTTACTCAGGACCCAGGACTCAGGACTCAGGACTTGAACCAACTAGCCACCCTCTACCGCTCCCGCCAACTAATCGCCGCCCTGACCGCGCGTGATCTGAAAGCGCGTTACCGCGGGTCGGTCCTCGGCTTCTTCTGGTCGCTCGCCAATCCCCTTCTGCTGCTTGCCGTCTACACGCTCGTCTTCACGAAGTTCTTTCCGCAGCAGGTCGTGACTCCGTATCCGCTGTTTCTCTTTGCCGGGATTCTGCCGTGGACGTTTTTCTCCGCGGCGACACTTGAATCGACGAACGCGATCACGAGCAATGCGGGGCTGATCAAGAAGGTCATGTTCCCCGCCGAGGCGCTGCCGCTGGTCGTGGTGTTGTCGCATCTCGTGCACTTTGCGCTCGCGATTCCGGTGCTGCTCGGCGCGATCGTCATCTTCGTGATCCTCGGCCAGACCGTGCTGTCGCCGATCATTCTTCTGGTGCCGGTACTGATGCTCGTGCAGACGATCTTCGTCGCCGGCGTCGCGCTGACCGTGTCGTCGGCGTCGGTGCTGTTTCGCGATCTGCGCGATCTCGTCACGAACCTGATGCAGCTCGGCTTCTTCGTCACGCCGATCATCTATCTGATCGATCGCATCGACTCGCGTCTGCTGCGCGCGCTGCTGCGCGTCAATCCGATGACATCGTTCGTCATCGCATATCAGGACGTGCTTTTCTTCGGCCGGTTCCCGAGCGTCTCCGATACGTTCCTGATGCTCGCGTACGCGTTCGCGTCGATCGTCGTCGGCTTCACCGTGTTCGATCGTTTGCGCGACACGCTTGCGGAGGCGATTTGAACGCGCCCGAATTCGCCATCCATCTCGATCACGTCTCGAAGGCGTATCGCCTCTGGGGACGCCGCTCGCAGTTCGCAACGCTCAAGAGCGCGCTGCTGAAGCGCGATCTGAAACTCGCCCCCGAAGCGTCGATCGCCGCACTGAGCGACGTCTCGTTCGCCGTCCATCGCGGTGAAGCATTCGGCATCGTCGGCCGCAACGGCTCCGGAAAATCGACGCTGCTGAAACTGATCTCCGGCATCCTCAAGCCGACCTCCGGCGCGATCGCGGTGAACGGCCGCATCGCGGCGCTCATCGAGCTCGGCGCCGGTTTTCATCCGGAGATCACCGGCCGCGAGAACATCTACATCAACGGCATCATGCTCGGACTGTCACGGCGCGACATCGAGAGCCGCTTCGACAAGATCGTCGACTTCTCCGGCATCCGCGATTTCATCGATCAACCGGTCAAAACCTACTCCTCCGGCATGTACGTTCGCCTCGGCTTCGCCGTGGCGGTCCACGTCGATCCCGACATCCTGCTCATCGATGAAGTGCTGTCGGTCGGCGACGAAGAGTTCTCGCAGAAGTGCATCGCGAAGATTCAGGAGATGAAGTACCGCGGCGTGACGCTCGTCTTCGTCACGCACCAGCTCGGACAGGTTCGCGATCTCTGCGATCGCGCGCTCTGGCTCGATCACGGCCGCGTCGCCGCGGTCGGCGATCCGGTGCGCGTCGTCGATGAATATCTGCAGGTCGTGGCCGGACACGCACAACAACCTGCCGCGGCCGTGACGACGGAAACACAGTCCGCCGAAGAACCGGCGGAGACGAAAAAAGATCCGCTCGAAGAAGAGCGCTGGGGCTCGGGCGAAGTGCTGCTGACGCGTGTCGCGCTGACTGACGATCAGGGACGCGATCTCGTCGCGCTCGGCGCCGGCACGCCGGTCACGATCGCGCTCGACGTCGAAGTGCGCGCGCCGCAGGAAGACTTCGTCTTCGGCATCGGCATCTATCACGCCGACGGCTCGTGCGTGTACGGCACGAACACCGACATCGAAGGATTGCAGGCGCAGCGAATCGCCGCGAACGGCCGCGCGCACTTCGTCATGCCGTCACTCGATCTCGTCGCCGGCGCCTACCGCGTCGACGCCGCGATCCATACGCGCAACGGACGCGCATTCGACTACCGCCGCGGCGTCATCCGCTTCGTCGTCGGCTCACGCATCCACGACATCGGCGTCTATCGCCCGAAACACACCTGGCGTTTCGAAGGCGGCATCACCTTCCGCGAAGTCGATACGCTCAAACGCGACGTGCCGGCGGAGATGGCGGAGTACATCAGAGAAAGTGAAAAGGACTGAGGACTGAGGACTGAGTCGCTTCGCGTCCGCCTCACTCAGTCCTCAGTCCTCAGTCCTCAGCACTTGCCTCTTCCGTCTTCACCCACGGAAGGTCCCACCTTCCCTCTCCCTCATCCAGCTTCGGCAGCGGCACCGGCTTTCCCAACTTCCGAAGCTGCGTCAGCTCCCAGAGCTTTGCGTACTTCCAGAACGTGTAATAGACGTGCATGCCGACGGAGATCAGGCCGCGCGTGCCGTCGAGGAAGCCGGCGTTGATGATGAAGTCGCGAAAGAACTTGCCGATCGGGGGACCGATGATGCCGCCGAGACTCGTCGTCTTGCCGTCGATGTACATCTGCGCGGCGGACCAGTTCGCGTAACGCGTCATCTTCGCGATCATGTGATCGAACGTGCGGATGTAGTAGTGATCCATCTTCTGCCGCAGCACGCCTGTTTCACCATCGACGAGCAGATCGGCGTGCACGCGTTTGTTCGGATAGCGGGCGTGGCCGCGATGAAAGAGCCGCGTCACGCGATCGCGCTGCAGTCCGCTGAAACGGACCGGCTGGCCGAGCATGAAGTTCAGTCGGCCGACTGAGTACGCCCAGCGATCGAGCGGACCTTCGAGTGTACGCAGCAGTTCATCGCGCAGCTTCGGCGTCACGCGCTCGTCGGCATCGATGACGAAGATCCAGTCGTGCGTGGCGCGATCGATCGCGTAGTTCTTGGTCGAGGCGGCGCCGAGGTATTCGCGCTGCTCGAGGCGGACGCGGGGGAAGTGAGTGCGGACGCGCTCGACCGTGCCATCGGTCGAGAAAGAGTCAACGAGATAGATCTCGTCGGCCCAGTCTATGGAGCGCAGGCAATCGTCGATGTTCTCAAGCTCGTTGAGCGTGTGAACGATGGCCGTGACGGGGACGCGCGGCATGGCCGGCGATTATAGGGTGTAGTTTTTTTCGAGCAGAACCCGCGCACGCCGATCCCGGAGATTCTTGATCTGCGACTCGATGTCGCGCTCGAATGGGATCTTGCGGTGGCTCGCGTACACCGGCGCGTCGACCGTGATCTTCTTCAGCTCTTCACCGAACGTGTTCGGCGAGAGATGCGCGGTCTCATCGGCCAGCGACTGCTGATCGTTCGGGAACGATGCTTCCGTCACGACCGCAACGACGTTCGTACATTTGTTCGTCCGCTTCCAGATCTCGCTCGTCGGACCGGTGTCGCCGGTGAAGGTGATCGTCTGTCCGCCCATCTCGACGATGACGCCTGCGGCCGGAATCTGATGATCGACCGGGACGGCGGTGATGCCGATGTCGTTGAACATCACCTTCTTGCCGGTGGCGAGTGCGCGATATTGCACAGCCGGCTTCTTCGTCAGCGGGGAAATGAGACAGGAGAAATCGGGCCAGACGATACCGTTGAAGACGTTCTGTACCAGCAGGTCCATCACGTCGCGCGCCGCGAAAATGGTCAGCGGGCCGCTGCTCTGGCTGAAGCGGTTGTGAATCAGATGAGGAAGATCGCGAATGTGATCCGCGTGCGGGTGGGTGATGAAGACTCCCTGAATCCGTCCCTGCTGCGCGAACGAGAGCTTGGAAGTCAGCGTTCCGGCATCCACGGCGAACCAGTCGTCGAGCAGGTAACCGGTCAGGTTATGTTCCGCATCTGACGCCCCGTAGGCGCCGAGCACCTTAAGCCGCATTCCCTTCCTTCACGCTGCCACTGACTTGGGAGACTGGCTACTATTCTTGCAGTGCAAAGAGTTAATGTCCAGCAGCGCGATGATCGTTCATAAGTTGACCACCCGCGCGCTGGAGCCGTTTCACCCGACCGTTCGCGACTGGTTCACGAACGCGTTTTCGTCGGCGACAAAAGCGCAGCAACTCGGCTGGCCGGCCATCGCCGGCGGCGACTGGACGCTCATCACCGCACCGACCGGCAGCGGCAAAACGCTCACCGCGTTTCTCTGGGCGCTCGATCGATTGATGTTCGCGCCGCTGCCCGAACGAACGAAGCGCTGCCGCGTCGTCTACATCTCGCCGCTGAAAGCGCTGGCCGTCGACGTCGAGCGAAATCTGCGCGCGCCGCTGGCCGGCATCGCGAACCTCGCGCAGGAACGCGGCGAAAAATTCGTCATGCCGTCGATCGCCACGCGCACCGGAGACACGCCGCCCGGCGAGCGCAATCGCTTCCTGCGCGATCCCTCCGACATCCTCATCACCACGCCGGAGTCGATCTATCTGATGCTGACGTCGAACGCACGCGAGCTGCTGCGCAGCGTCGAAACGATCATCATCGATGAGATCCACGCGCTGGTGCCGAACAAGCGCGGCGCGCATCTCGCCGTGTCGCTCGAGCGGCTGTCGCGCATTTGCGAACGGCCGCCGCAGCGCATCGGACTGTCGGCGACGCAGCGTCCGCTCGAAGAGGTCGCGCGATATCTGGGCGGCCGCGCAGGCGACGCGTGGCGTCCTGTCACCATCGTCGACACCGGCGAAAAGAAACAGCTCTCACTCCACGTCGAAGTTCCGGTGGAAGACATGG
>JAOBAU010000400.1 GCA_025463165.1 Acidobacteriota bacterium
TATGGAAGGCTCCGGCCAGCTTCCGAAGCCGAAAGAGATCAAGGAGTTCCTCGACCTCTACGGGATCGGCCAGGAGCGCGCGAAGAAGAAGCTCGCGGTCGCTGTCTACAACCACTACAAGCGGATCGACTATCACACGCGGAACAACCGCCAGGATGTCGAACTGCAGAAGTCGAACATTCTTCTGATCGGACCGACCGGCACCGGCAAGACGCTGCTCGCGCAGACGCTGGCCCGGATGCTCTCCGTTCCGTTCACGATCGTCGATGCGACGACGCTCACCGAAGCGGGCTACGTCGGTGAAGACGTCGAGAACATCATCCTCAAGCTGTATCAGGCGGCCGGAAACGACAAGGAAAAGACGCAGCGCGGCATCGTCTACATCGACGAGGTCGACAAGATCTGCCGCAAGGGCGACAACCCGTCAATCACGCGCGACGTGAGCGGCGAAGGCGTCCAGCAGGCGCTGCTGAAGATCCTCGAGGGAACCGTCGCCAACGTACCGCCGCAGGGCGGACGGAAGCATCCTCATCAGGAATTCATCCAGATCGATACGACGAACATCCTCTTCATCTGCGGCGGCGCGTTCGTCGGACTCGACAACGTCATCGAGCGCCGGCTGTCGCAAACGTCGATGGGCTTCGGCGCGAAGATCGCGTCGAAGAAAGAAAAGAAGACCGGCGAGCTGCTCGCGCAGGTTCATCCGGAAGATCTGATCAAGTTCGGTCTGATTCCGGAGTTCGTCGGCCGTCTGCCGGTCGTGGCGACGTTGTCGGAGCTCGACAAGGGCGCGCTGATCGAGATCCTTCGCGAGCCGAAGAATTCGCTGGTGCGTCAGTACCAGACGATCATGGGCTTCGAGAACGTGGGGCTGAAGTTCACGGACGAAGCACTCGAAGCGATCGCCGAGGAAGCGCTGAAGCGCAACGTCGGCGCGCGCGGACTGAAGATCATCATCGAAGAGCTGATGCTGGAGATCATGTACACGATCCCGTCGCAGGACGCGATCAGCGAGTGCGTGATCACGCGCGAAGTGGTCGACAACCGCAGCCAGCCGATCACGCTGTATCGCAAAGCGGGGTAGGCGCGCGTCACGCGCGCCGTACCTCGCCGCGGTTACGCGGCGACGAAGATCAGATTGCCGCTGCGCGGATACGGTTTCACGCCGTCGAAGAACATCCCCTGCGTGCAGACGAAGCGGTAACCGTGCTCGATCATGAACGCGTAAAGATCTTCGAAGCGCGACTGCCCGACGTACATCGGATCGAGACAGACTTCCACGAGGATCATCCGGATGCGCTTGTCGGTCAGCAGTCCGATGGCGCCGCGCAGCATGTTCATCTCGTAACCCTGCAGATCGGCGTGAACGTAATCGATCACATCGATGTTTTCGCGTTTGCAGAACGTGTCGAGTGTGTCGATGGGAACCTCGACCGCCGTCTCCGCCGATGAGGTGATCGTCATTTGCGCGTCGAGCGGCAACAGCGAGTTGGTGTCGGCGCTGCGGTTGCGATGCAGCGTTGCGGTGCCGTCGAGCTCGCCCACCGCCGCCTGAACGGGAATCGCGTTCGGGATCGCGGCCATCTTCGCGGCGAATCGCACGTACGTGTCGGGGTCGGGCTCGAACCCGTAAACGCGCGCCCGCGGAAACGCGTTCGCAATCTCCCGGACGCCGTTTCCTTCGTAGGCGCCGAGCACGAGCGCAACGCGCGGGGTGCCGATGGCGAAGCGGATGACGTCGAGATAGTGGCCGGCGCCGAGCACGATGCGCCGGCGCAATGAGTAATGCCCGTCGCGTCCGTCAATGTAGTAACCGGCGCGGCTCAGCAGGCCGTGGACGGCGTCCTTCGCACTGCGAATTACTCGCGAAAAACCGCCCCGGGGACTCATGCGGCGCGAAGGGTACCATACGGGCAACATTCGATTTCCCCCTCCTGCCCAATGTGCTGGGAGGGAAGTTTCCTCGAGTTTTTGGCGTATAACAGGAGCGAATGTCGATCCACGAAACCAGCCCCTCACTGCCGCTCGTTCCCTTGCGCGACATGGTGGTGTTCCCATCGATGATGGCGCCATTCGTCGTCGGACGCCGTGCTTCGATCCTTGCGCTCGAAGCAACGCTCTCGACCACGGAGAAGAAGATCTTTCTCGCCACGCAGCGGGACCCGAAAGTCGACGATCCGTCGATGGACGAGATCTATCACGTCGGCGTCATCGCCACCGTCGTCCAGAACCTCAAGCTCCCGAACCAGAACGTCAAGGTGATGGTCGAAGGCCTCGCCCGCGCGGAGATCGTTTCGTCGAAGGACGAGAACGGCTACGTCTCCGTGGTCGTCCGCGAGATCGACACCCGTTATCCGCTGACGCCTGAAGTCTCGCAGTACATGCAGAAGCTCGTCGAGATCTTCGAGCAGTACGCGAAGATGTCGCACCACCTGGCGTTCGAAGGGGTGATGTCGACGCTCAAGCTCGACGACCCCGACAAGTTCGCCGACACGCTCGCCTCGCATCTCCTCATCACCACCGGCGAGAAGCAGCAGCTCCTCGAAACGCCATCGCCGTACGAGCGGCTGCAGAAGCTCCAGGACTTCCTCGAGATCGAGATCGAAAAGATCAACATCGACAAGCGCATCAACTCCAAAGTGAAGAAGCAGATGGAGCGCGCCCAGAAGGAGTACTACCTCAACGAGAAGATCAAGGCGATCCACCACGAGCTGGGCCGCAAAGACGATCGCTCGGATGAGATCGAAGAGCTCCGCCAGAAGATCGAAGAAGCGGGGATGCCGAAGGAAACGAAGGAGAAAGCGATCCAGGAGCTCAAGCGACTGGAAGCGATGCCGGGCGTTTCCGCGGAAGCCACCGTTTCACGCAACTACATCGAATGGCTCGTCTCCGTTCCCTGGAAGAAGCAGTCGAAAGAGATCAAGGACATCGATCTCGCCGAACAGATCCTGAACGAAGACCACTTCGGCCTCGAGAAGATCAAAGAGCGGATCCTCGAGTTCCTCGCGGTGCGCCAGCTCGTCAAGCAGCCGAAGGGAACGATCCTCTGTTTCGTCGGACCTCCCGGCGTCGGCAAGACGTCGCTCGCGAAGTCGATCGCCCGCGCCACCGGACGCAAGTTCGTTCGGCTGTCGCTCGGCGGCGTGCGCGATGAAGCGGAGATCCGCGGACATCGCCGCACGTACATCGGCGCCTTCCCCGGCCAGATCATCCAGCGGATGAAAAAGGCTGGCACCGTCAACCCTGTTTTCCTCCTGGATGAAGTCGACAAGATGTCGATGGACTTCCGCGGCGATCCGAGCGCGTCGCTGCTCGAAGTGCTCGATCCCGAACAGAACAACGCGTTCGTCGATCATTATCTCGACGTCGAGTACGACCTGTCGAAGGTGATGTTCATCGCCACCGCAAACGTGACGCACACGATTCCGGCGCCGCTGAAAGACCGGATGGAGATCATCCAGCTTTCCGGCTACACGCATCTCGAGAAGCTCGCCATCGGCCGTCAGTTCCTCGTGCCGAAGCAGAAGCAGGAGCAGGGACTCGAAGATTCGAAGATCACCGTCGAAGACACCGCGGTCGAAGAGCTGATCGATGCGTACACGCGCGAAGCGGGAGTTCGCAGCCTCGAGCGTGAAGTCGGCGCGGTGCTGCGCAAAGTGGCGCGCCAGGTCGTGAAGCAGGGCTCCTCGTTCGAAGCTCACATCGACCGCCAGAAAGTTCGCGAGCTCCTCGGCAAAGCGAAATTCCGCTCGCAACAGATGAACGACAAAGCGGAGATCGGTCTCGCAACCGGTCTCGCATGGACGGAAGTCGGCGGCGAGATTCTGTCGACCGAAGTCGCGTTGTCACGCGGCAAAGGCAATCTCACGCTGACCGGCAAGCTCGGTGACGTGATGCAGGAGTCGGCACGCGCGGCGCTGTCGTACGTCAGATCGCGCGCCGAGCTCTTCGGACTCGATCCCGACTTCCACGCATCGCTCGACATTCACATTCACGTCCCTGAGGGAGCGATTCCGAAAGACGGACCGTCGGCCGGCATCACCATGGCGACGGCGCTGCTGTCGGCGGTGACGAAGATTCCGATTCATCGCAACATCGCCATGACCGGCGAGATCACGCTGCGCGGCAAAGTGCTGCCGGTCGGCGGCGTGAAGGACAAGATCCTCGCCGCGGCGCGTGCAGGCATCACCACGATCATCCTGCCGGCCGAGAACGAGCGCGATCTCGAAGACATCCCGCAGGACGTTCGCGGGCGGATGGAGTTTCATCTGGTGGAATCGATGGATGAGGTCGTGAACCTCGCGCTCGACGGCACCATCGTTCCTTTCGCCGCGAAAGAGAAGCTGCCCGAGCCCGCCAAAACGATCGAGCCACCGATCACGACGCACTAACTCGAACGTGGATGCGGGCACAGCGCCCGCATCCACACCCGTAACGCCGGTTTGACATCCGGCAGAATATCGGGACAATCTGCGTCGTTACCTTCATCACACTCAGCAAGAGTTCTTCACGTTTTCTTCGCAGCAACCTTCGCTTCGAGCGTTAACCCGAAGCCAGAAATCAATTGGAAATTCGATCTGTGACGTTTCACCGGGCGGCGTACGGGCCTGGAGACTTTCCGCAGGACGGCAGACCTCAGTTCGCCATGGCGGGCCGGTCGAACGTCGGTAAATCGAGCCTCATCAACGCCGTTTTGAAACGCAAAGCTGTAGCCCGAGTCAGTCAGACGCCGGGCAAGACTCAGGCGATCCACTTCTATCTCATCAACGAAAAGTTTTACGTCGTCGACTTACCCGGATACGGATACGCGAAAGTTGCCAAAGATGTGAAGCGCTCCTGGGGCGACCTGGTGCGCGGCTATCTCGAAAGCAGCGACATGCTGCGGCTGATCTTTCTCCTGCTGGATGTGCGGCGGTCACCGACACCGGAAGACCTCGAGATGCATGACTGGATGCGCGCGTCCGGCATCGAGGAACGGATTCTGCTGACGAAGACCGACAAGCTTTCCAACAACCAACTGATCAAGGCGAGGAACGCGATCGCGGGCGAGCTCGAAGTCGATGTCGCGACGCTCATCGCCACCTCCGCCGAGACGAACAAAGGCATCGAAGACGTACGCCGCGCGATCGTGTCGCGCATCTGAAACGAGGAAACCAATGGACCAGCACGAAAACGAAACTGCAATCGCTGTCGAAGAGCCGGCACCGCCGCCGGTCGAGAAGGCCGAAAAGCCGAAGCGCGTGACGAAGAAGAAAGTCGCCGCTCCCGTCGTGGAGGAAGAAGTTCCCGCCCCGGTTGCAGAACCGGAAGCAAATGGGAACGCGACCGCCGAGGCAGGTGTGGATGCGGCTGCATCGGCTCCTGTCGCCGAAACCGAGCCCGCGCCGGTCGCCGCGAAGCCGCAGCCATCACTCTCACGCCGCGGCGCCGACGCACTCCAGGCCGCCGAGACGCTCGACATCCGCATGCTCAAAGAAATGAAGCTGCCCGATCTCTCGCGCACCGCGCGCGAGCTCGGCGTCGAGAACGCCACCGGCATGCGCAAGCAGGATCTGATCTTCGGAATTCTCCAGGCGCAGACCGAGAAATCGGGACTGATCTTTTCAGAAGGTGTGCTGGAATGCCTGCCGGACGGCTTCGGCTTCCTTCGCGCTCCCGAATACAACTACCTGCCGGGTCCCGACGACATTTACGTTTCGCCGTCGCAGATCCGCCGCTTCGATCTCCGCACCGGCGACACCGTTTCCGGCCAGGTCCGTCCGCCGAAGGAAGGGGAGCGCTACTTCGCCCTGATCAAGGTCGAGGCGGTGAACTTCGAGCATCCCGACGTTTCGCGCGACAAGATCCTCTTCGACAACCTGACGCCGCTTTATCCGCAGAATCGGATCAAGCTCGAGACGCCGAACAGCATGTCGTCGCGCGTGCTCGATCTGATCGCGCCGGTCGGCAAAGGGCAGCGCGGTCTGATCGTCGCGCCGCCGCGCACCGGCAAGACGATGATCCTTCAGGCGATCGCGAATTCGATCACGACGAATCATCCGGAAGTCGCGCTGATCGTGCTGCTCATCGACGAGCGCCCGGAAGAGGTCACCGACATGCAGCGCTCCGTGAAGGGCGAAGTCATCTCATCGACGTTCGACGAGCCGGCCTCGCGTCACGTGCAGGTCGCCGAGATGGTCATCGAAAAAGCGAAGCGGCTCGTCGAGCACAAGCGCGACGTCGTCATTCTCCTCGACTCGATCACGCGCCTGGCGCGCGCCTACAACACCGTCGTGCCGCCGTCGGGCAAGGTGCTGTCGGGCGGCGTCGATTCGAACGCGCTGCAGCGTCCGAAGCGGTTCTTCGGCTCCGCGCGTAACGTCGAAGAAGGCGGCTCGCTGACGATCATCGCCACGGCGCTGATCGACACCGGCTCGCGCATGGACGACGTCATCTTCGAAGAGTTCAAAGGCACCGGCAACCTCGAGGTGCACCTCGACCGCAAGCTCTCCGACAAGCGCGTCTTCCCGGCCATCGACATCAACAAGTCGGGCACGCGCAAGGAAGAGCTGCTGCTCGAGAAGGCCGAGCTGAATCGCATCTGGGTTCTGCGCAAAGTCTTCTCGCCGCTCTCGACCGTCGAGTCGATGGAGCTCCTCGTCGAGAAGCTCGACAAGACGCAGACGAACACGCAGTTCCTCAACTCGATGTCGTCGATGTAGCGACGCGAACGGCGGCCGAAAGGCCGCCGTTCTTACTTCGCGGCGCTGAGCGTCAGCGTGCCGTACGGCGGCAGAAACCCGCTCGCGCAGCGTTCGTTCGGAGCCGTGCCGGAGCAGAGCGCGTAGACGCCCGGCTCGAGCATCGGCACCACCGAGCGCGAGCCATCCTGTTCGAGTTGCCAGCTGCTCGCAAACCAGTCGAGCCGCATGCGCGTTCCTTCGTGCAGCAGGTAGATCTCGTCCGGCTTTGCGCCTTCGAGCAGCAGCCGGCCGCCGCGCTGATCGACGGTGATGAGCAGCACCTTGTCGCGATACGGCAGATGCCCCCATGAGAAGGCGAAGCCCGGCGCCGCGACCTGTACATCGAAGCTCGTCGCGCTCACCGGAATCGTGGCGACGAACGCGCCGCTCTCGTCGGTCTCCGGAATGGAGCGCGACAGGAATGCGACGCCGGTCGGCAGTACGGTGACGCGCGCGCCGGCCACCGGCCCGAATGCGCTGGCGATGCGGCCGCGCACCTGTTTCAGTTGCGCCATCGTCAACAGCCACGGATCGGGTGCGTCGTTCTCGTGAACGTCGAGCTCGACGACGCTGCTTTCCTGCATGAAGGC
>JAOBAU010000412.1 GCA_025463165.1 Acidobacteriota bacterium
GCCGAGGAAGCGGATCGAGACCTTCACTTTGTCGCCGTGTTCCAGGAACCTGATGATGTTGTTCTACTTGAAATCGAAGTCAAGCACGTCGATTCGCGGCCGGAACTGCACCTCTTTGACGACGATCACTTTCTGCTTCTTCTTCGCTTCGTTCTGCTTCTTCTTCTGCTGGAAAACGTACTTTCCGTAATCCATGATCTTGCACACCGGCGGTGCCGCCGATGGCGAGATCTCCACGAGATCGAGATCCTTCTCGCGGGCCATTTCCTGGGCCTGTAGCAGGGGCACGATTCCGACCTGTTTCCCCTCGTGGTCGATCAGACGCACCTCGGGGATACCGCGGATCATGTCGTTGATTCTTGATTCAGGTTCTGCAGGCTTGCGGTCGAACCTACCGTATCGGCGTGGCGGAAAAATACGTAATCCTCCTTATGTTTGGCCGGTCAAAATACGGAGAACGGCCTATAAAGTCAACGAACGGGCCGCGATCACGCGTCGCGCTTCTGCCACCAGTTCGTCAACCGTCATCGTCGGATGCTCGCCGCCGCTCCGTTTCCGGAGACTGACGGTTCCCGCTTCTGCTTCTTTTTCCCCGACGATCAGCATGTACGGGATCTTTTTCATTTGTGCGGTGCGGATCTTCGCGCCGAGCTTCTCGTTCGATCCGTCGAGCTCGGTTCGCAGTCCCGCCGCGCGGAGCTGCTTCGTGACCGAATCGGCGTAATCGAGGAACTTCTCCGAGAGCGGCAGGACGGTCGCCTGCACCGGAGCGAGCCACAACGGGAACGCGCCGGCAAAGTGTTCGATGATGATGCCGATGAACCGTTCCAGCGAGCCGAGAATTGCGCGATGGATCATCACCGGCCGATGCTCGGAGTTGTCGGCGCCGATATAGCTGAGCCCGAATCGCTCCGGCATGGCGTAGTCGAGCTGCACGGTTCCGAGCTGCCACGCCCGTCCGATCGCGTCGGTTACCTGGAACTCGAGTTTCGGTCCGTAGAACGCGCCCTCGCCCGGATTGATGTGGTAGTTGATGCCGTTCGCCTTCAGCGCGTTCTCGAGCGCGCGCTCGGCGTTGTCCCAGGTCTCATCCGTGCCGAGCCGTTTTTCGGGACGGGTCGAGAGCGCGATGCGGACGTCTTTGAAGTCGAAGATGTCGTAGATCTCTTTGAGGAGTTGCAGCTCGCGCGCGATCTCCGATTCGATCTGGTCCGGAGTGACGAACAGATGGGCGTCGTCCTGCGCGAATGAGCGGACGCGCGCCAGTCCATGCGTGACGCCGGAGCGTTCGTAGCGATGCAGCCGCGCGAAGTCGGCGTAACGGATCGGCAGGTCGCGATACGACCGCCGCTCCAGCGCGAAGATCTGCGTGTGGCCGGGGCAGTTCATCGGCTTCACGCCGTACTCGCGCTCGTCGACTTCGGAGAAGAACATGTTGTCGCGATAGTTCTCGTAGTGGCCGCTGATCTTGAACAGCTCCGTGTCCCAGATCAGCGGCGTGACGACCTCGTCGTAGCCGTCGCGGCGATAGAAACTGCGCACGAAGTTCAGCAGCTCGACGTAGATCGTGGCGCCTTTCGGCAGGAAGATCGGCATCGCCGGTGCGAAGTGCGAGAAGGCGATCAGGTCGAGCTCTTTGCCGAGCTTGCGATGATCGCGTGCGCGCGCTTCTTCGAGCCGTTTCAGATGGGCATCGAGATCGGCCTTGTCGGCGAACGCGGTGCCGTAGATGCGCTGCAGCATCGGATTGCGCTCATCGCCGCGCCAGTACGCGCCGGCGACTGAGAGCAGCTTGAAGGCGCCGAGGCGGCCGGTGGAAGGGACGTGCGGGCCGCGGCAGAGATCGAACCAGTCGCCCTGCCGATAGACGGAAAGCGGCTCATCGCCGGGGATTGCTTTGATGATCTCGACCTTGAAGTTTTCGCCGAGCTTTTCGAAGGTCTCGATCGCCTCTTCGCGCGACCACTCTTCGCGGCGGACGGGAAGGTCGCGCTTCGCGAGCTCGGTCATCTTCTCTTCGATGCGGCGCAGGTCTTCGTCGGTGAACGGACGCGCCGCGCCGAAGTCGTAGAAGAAACCGTTCTCGATGACCGGGCCGATCGTGACCTGCGTGCCGGGGAAAAGTTCCTGCACCGCGTTGGCCATCAGATGTGCGGTGGAGTGGCGGATGGTGTCGAGCCCTGCCTCGCTTTTCGGCGTGATGATCTCGATCTTCGCGCCGTCGCGAACCGGCGTGTAGACGTCGACGATTTTGCCGTCGACTTTGCCGGCGAGCGCCGCTTTGGCCAGACCTTTGCCGATCGACGCGGCGACGTCGGCGACGGTCGCGCCCTCAGGCACTTCGCGTTGGGAGCCATCAGGAAGCTGGACGTGCATGTTCAAAACCTCGCGCAAATGAAAACAGGGCCTCGAGGCCCTGTCAGTTCGTTGATTTGGATGAGCGAACGTTCATCGACAGGGCGGAATCGTGAGATCCGTCGTTCGCGTCTGCCGGGTGCTCGTCGTTCGCCGCATAAGAGTCGGGGAGTATAGCGCAACAGCGGGCTAACCGCCGCGAGCCCGCGCGGTCTAACGCAGCATGAAGACCGCACGCTTCGTCTTTCTCTCGCTCCTAGCGCTGCCGCTGTTCGCACAGGTGCCGCGCATTTCCGACGGCATGCTGAAGACGGCGCAGGCATCCTCGAATCTTGCGGCGCAGATCGAGTCGCGCGGCGCGGATGGCTGGGTTGGCTACGCGATTCCGGGAGCGACGACGCACTCCGTTTTCTGCAATTCATGGGAGAGCTTCGACTCAACATCGCGCGATCTGCATCCGGCCGGCTCCGCGCCGGCGGTCTTCTATCGCGTCGATGATGGGCGCGTCACGAACGTGCGGCTCTACTCAATCGACTGCACGCTCGAAGCAAACGGCCGGAGCGTCACCTGGCTGGAAGGAGCCGACGCGCGCGCCAGCATGAGCTTCCTGCGCTCGCTCATCGATCGCGACGACGTCAGCGGCGATGGCGCGCTCGCAGCCCTGTCGATGCACGGCGGCAGCACCGACATCCTCCTTGACGTCGCGAAGAATCACACCCGTTCGAAAGTCCGCGGCAAAGCGCTCTTCTGGCTCTCGCAACAGGCTGGACAGAAGGTCGCGCCGGCGCTGCGCGAAGCGATCGATCGCGATCCTGACTCGAAAGTGAAAGAGCAGGCGGTCTTCGGCATCTCGCAGCTGCCGGACGATCAGTCGATCCCGCTGCTCGCCGAGCTTGCGAAGACGCATCGCAATCCGGCGGTGCGGAAGAAGGCGGTGTTCTGGCTCGGACAGAAAAACAATCCGCGCGCGCTGGCGGTGATCGAGGAGATCCTGAAGTAGCGCGCGACCTGCTACCGTTGACGGCACACAATCGGACGAGGAGCGTGCCGTGCCCCATTCGCACATCTGCTGCAGCATCATTCCGCCGCACATCTTTCGAAACATCGCGGAACACGGTGACGACGATGAGCGCGCGCAGGCGCGGCACATGCTCGAAGAGTCAGCCGAAGTGCGTGGCGAGCGCCGCGCGCTCGGACTAATGGCCAGCGCGATCGCCTTGCCGGCCGGTGAGAAGCGGCGGACGATCTTCGACGCGCAGAGCACGCGCGACCTTCCAGGAAAGCTCGTGCGAAGCGAAGGATCGAAGGCATCGAGAGACGCCGCCGTCAACGAGGCGTACGACGGTTCCGGCGCGACGTACGACTTCTTCAAAAAGAACTACGCGCGCAATTCGATCGACGACAAAGGGCTGCGCCTCGACTCGAGCGTTCACTACGGCGTGAAGTTCAGCAACGCGCAGTGGAACGGACGCCAGATGCTGTACGGCGACGGCGACGGAAAGCTCTTCAATCGCTTCACCGCCGCGCTCGACATCATCGGTCACGAACTGACGCACGGCATCACGCAGTACACGGCGGCGCTCGAATATCACGATCAGTCGGGCGCGCTGAACGAGCACTTCTCCGACGTCTTCGGAATTCTCGTGAAGCAGTACACGCGCAAGCTGACGGCCGCGAAGTCGGACTGGCTGATCGGCGCCGGTCTCTTCACGAAAGAGGTACATGGCATCGCGGTTCGTTCGATGAAAGCGCCGGGCACGGCGTACGACGACAAAGTGATCGGCAAAGATCCGCAACCGGCGCACATGCAGAACTACTCGAAGACGACCGGCGACAACGGCGGCGTGCACGTGAACTCCGGGATTCCCAATCACGTTTTCTATCTCGTGGCGACGAAGCTCGGCGGGAAGGCGTGGGAAGTTGCGGGAAGAATCTGGTACGACACGCTGACGCGTCGTCTGACGCGCACGTCGAACTTTCAGGCGTGCGCCGACGCCACGCACGCCGCGGCCGGCGAACGTTACGGAAAGAACAGCGCGCCGCAGCAGGCGGTGCTCGAAGCGTGGAAAGCGGTCGGCATCGACGTCGCCGCGCCGGCCGTCGTGGCCGCGGCCCGATTGAAGATCGCGAAGCCGACGTTCTCGATTCCGTCCGCCGCCGCCGAGGTTCCGGCGATGGCGATCGCATCGACGAGCGCGCGCCGGGCGCGGAGGTGATGTGATGCGAGTGATGGTCGAACGCTCCGGTGGTTTCGCAGGCATCGCGTCGCGGCGCGACGTCGACAGCGCATCGCTCGATGCACTCGAAGCGGCGACGCTCGAGCGGCTCGCGCACGATGCGCTGACTGTCGCGGTGCCCCAATCGCCGCCGATGCCGGACGCGTATCGGTACGACGTCAGCATCGACGGCAATTCGCGAACGATGAGCGAGACATCGCTGCCGTCGGAATGGCGAAGCCTCATCGAATGGGTTCTCGCGAGGGCGGATTCCTAGTCCGCCCTCGACCCTATTCGCGAGGCGTGCTGCCGCGACGCGACGATGATGTCGTGCTGCTGCGCGGACGCGAGCTCGTCGTCGATGTCGTGCTGCGGCCGATGGACGGAGTCGTGTCGATGTCGTCGCGCTGCGAGCGTGTGCTGCGCGCGCGGCTCGAGCTTGACGGACGCTCGTTCTCGTCTTCTTCGCGTGTGGTGAGAAACACCACCGCGGCGGCCGCGACGGTCAGCGTACCGAGAGCGACGACGACCATCTCCGGGTTGCGGCGCAGGTAAGCGGTGGCGTCGTCGATCATCGTATCGACGTCGGTCTCCTCGACACGCGCGCGAAGCCGGTTGACGACGATGTCGACGAGCCCGAGGCGCTGCACGATGTCGATGAGGTTGTCGGTGGAGAGCGCGTTCTGGGCGACGTCGCGCATGGTGCGCGTGCTGTGTGAACTGCTCGGTGTTTCGCTTTCGCGGTAGATCGTTTCGGTCGGCATGAGGTACTCCTCCTGCCGCACAGAACTGCAAGCTCCCGGCCTGATCTCGCGGTCGAGCCCGCCAAATAAAAACGCCCGGGCCGTGAAGCCCGGGCGTCGAAGAATTGCAGGATGGTAGGCTCTAGCGGATTCGAACCGCTGACCCCCACCGTGTCAAGGTGATGCTCTACCAACTGAGCTAAGAGCCTGCAACGAACCACCGCCAACGGGGACGATCAGATCGCTATTCCCATCAGCGGATGCGGAGGATAACGGAGTCGGGCGGGCGATGCAATTCGCCGGGATCGCGCCCGTTCATGGTCTCAGCCGTGTGCGGCCGCGCCTCGCACGCCATGCGCGACCAGCTCCAGTGACGCAACGGTCTCCAGCATCGCCTGTACACGCAACAAGACTTCCGCAAGGACGAACGGCTTGCTGAGGAAGCTGGCCGCTCCACCTTCCATTGCGGGCAGCATCTGCGAGGGATCGGCGCTCATTACGAGAATCGCCACACGGTCGCCGGCGTCGGCTGCTTTCAGCGCGGTCATTACTTCGAAGCCGTTCATGCGCGGCATCTGCAGGTCGAGAATGATCAGGTCATAGCGATTCTGCAGATGCAGCGCAACGACGCGCTGCGGGTCGAGTGTCGACGTAACGGCTTCATAGCCGGCGCGTCGCAGCATGTATTCGATCAGGCGGACGTTCGTCTGCTGATCGTCGACGACCAGAATGCGCGCACTCAATCCATCAGGGAGTGTGGGCATGGTTTTCTTTTGCGAATTCGAGCGCGACGTTCAATGCGTCCATGAATTCGCCGACCTTGATCGGTTTTGTGAGATAGCGAAAGAATCCGGCCTCGAGTCCTTTCTGAATATCGCGCGGAATTGCGTTCGCGCTGAGCGCAACGACCGGGATGCTTGCGGTGACCGCGGTCTCGCGAAGAATTCGCAGCGCTTCGATTCCGCTGATGCCCGGCAGGTTGATGTCCATGAGAATGACGTCGGGCAGACAGCTGCGTGCGAGCTCGACGCCGCGATTGCCATCGATGGCGCTGAGCAGGCGGATATCGGGGCGCCGGGCGATCAGCTTTTCGACGAGCTTCAAATTGGCGGGATTGTCCTCGACGTAGAGGAGGGTGCGCACCCGCGCGCTTTCCGGTACCGCCGTTTCGACGAACACCGCGTGCTCGGCCGGAATGACGAGCGACAGCGGCGCGGTCGAAGGAAGCTCGATCCAGAAGACGCTGCCGGTGCCGACAGAGCTCTCGACGCCGATGATGCCTTCCATCAACTCCACGAGACGCTTGCTGACGACGAGACCGATGCCGGTCCCTTCTTCGCCGTTCCCTTCCTGGCCCAAGCGGTTGAACGGCTGAAAAAGCTGCGCGATTTTTTCAGGAGGCAGTCCCGCGCCGGTGTCGGTCACGGTGATGCGTATGTTGCCGGGCGTAATCGTGCTGCTGCAATCGACGACCACGGACCCTTCGGGCGTGTTGTATTTGATCGCATTCGAGAGGAGGTTGATCAGGACCTGTTTGATTCGCGTCCGATCGGCTCTCACTGACCATGCGGCGTCATTGCCGGGGAACGTCATCGCGATGCCGCGTTTCTGCGCGATCGGCTCGACCATCAGCTGGCATTCGTGCAGGACTTCGTTCAGCGAGACCGGCTCGAGCGACATCGAAAGCTTGCCGGACTCGATGGTTGCGAGGTCGAGGATCTCATTGATCAGGTCGAGCAGATACCAGCCGGCGTGCAGGATCTGGCCGATGCTCTCATTCTGCGACTGCGTCGGCGCGGGTGAATCGGATTCCATCAGCTGCGCGAAGCCGAGGATGGCGTTGAGCGGTGAACGAAGCTCGTGGCTCATGCTGGAAAGGAAATCGGATTTGGCGAGATTGGCCTTCTCCGCCGCGGCTTTGGCGTTGGTCAGCGCCGCTTCGACTTTGTTGCGCTCGGTCAGATCGCGCGTCAGTTTCGCGAATCCGCGCAGGCTGCCCGCCTGATCGCGGATCGCGGTGAAGACGACGTTGGCCCAGAACATCGAGCCGTCTTTGCGGACGCGCCATCCTTCGTCTTCGTGCCGGCCGCTGGCCGCGGCGAGCTCGAGATCGCGCTGCGGTTTGTTTTCCGCGACCGCGGCGGGGGGATAAAACGTCGCAAAGTGATGCCCGACGATCTCGTCGGCATTGAAGCCTTTGATTCGTTCCGCACCGGTGTTCCAGCTGACGACGTGTCCGTCCGGATCGAGCATGACGATCGCGTAATCGGAGACGCTTTCCACCATCAGGCGAAAACTCTCCTCGGTCCATCGCAGCTTTTCTTCGACGTGTTTGCGCGCGCTGTTGTCGGTGCCGATCAGCAGGTATCCGATGATGGCTCCGCGGTCGTCGCGCAGCGCGGTGACGGAAACGATTGCCGGAAAGCGGCTCCCGTCTTTGCGGATGTAGGTCAGTTCGTAGATGTCTTCGATTCCGCGCGATGCTTTGAACGCCAGCGCGTCGAAGCCGGGCGTGATCGTCGTGCCGAGCTCGCGGCTGAGCGCTCCGGCGCGCGCGATGACTTCGCGTGGATCGGAGATGTCGGCCGGCGTGATCTTGTCGAGCACCTCCGCGGCCGAGTAACCGAGCATCCGCTCCGCGCCGACGTTGAAGAGCTGAATGACGCCCTTTTCATCGGTGGCGATGCTGGAGAAGTTCGCACTGTTGAAGATCGCGTTCTGCAACGCGCCCGCTTTGAGCAACGCCTCTTCCGCCTGTTTGCGTGCGGTGTTGTCGGTGCCGATCAACAGGTATCCGATGATGCGGTCCTGGTTGTCTCGCAGCGCCGTCACCGAGACGATCGCGGGGAAG
>JAOBAU010000440.1 GCA_025463165.1 Acidobacteriota bacterium
AAGCATGTAGTAGCCTGGCTGCCACTGCTCTCGGACGCGGGTTCAACTCCCGCCGCCTCCACCAACGATTTTGCCATCTAAACCATAGCTGCAGCGTGGTTTAGCGACTCTGGTGAATCTGGCAAATCGTTCATGTGGTCAATACGTGTGCTTCGGCCCGACACTCGGAACGGAGCGCGAGATGTTGACCCTTTTTCGACGTCACCTGAAGTCCTGTCCTCACACTTCCCGCAGTTACCGCCGCTGCCGATGCCCCATCCACGTCGAGGGATCGCTCGGCGGCGAGCAGGTTCGGCGGGCCCTCGATCTCGCCGCGTGGAATGCGGCGTCTGATCTCATCGCTCGGTGGAACGCAGCCGGAAAGATCGGCGCGGGACACCCGGAATGCATTCGCATTGATGACGCGGTGCAGCGTTACCTCGCTGACGCCCGCGCGCGTCACTTGGCTGAGGCGACGCTCGCAAAGCTCACGACGATCTTCGAGAAGCAATTCCTCGCGTGGGCTTCCGCGGCCGGCTTGCGCTATCTGAAGGAACTCACCCCTCTGTTGCTCTCGGCGTGGCGCGCGAGTTGGAAAGATGAGGCACTCGCTGCTTCGAAGAAGTACCAGCGCTGCGTCGGCTTCTTCTACTTCTGCATGCGGATGAAATGGCTCTCCGACAATCCGATGCGCGCGCTGCTTCCGCCGAAAGTGAAGGCATCACCGACCCTGCCGTTTTCTCCGGAAGAAGTCACTGCGGCGGTCGCCGCCTGCGACCACTACCCGGTGAAGGGTGTCCACGGCGCAGCGAACCGTTTGCGGTTGCGCGCGTTCGTGCTGTTCCTGCGCTACTCCGGGCTGCGCATTCGCGACGCCGCGACGCTCCGGCGAGATCGCGTGCAAGACGGGAAGCTACTGCTCTACACGCAGAAGACCGGGGTGCCAGTCTTCGTGCCGCTTCCGCCCACCGTGCTGGCCGCTCTTCTGCGGGTGCCGAACGGGAATTCCAACTACGTTTTCTGGTCGGGCAACGGCCTGCCGAAAACGACCGTCGCGGACTGGCAACGCGCGCTGCGAAAGCTCTTCGCGCTTGCGAACGTCGCCGGCGGCCACGCTCACCGCTTCAGGGATACGTTTGCCGTCGAGCTATTGCTCGCCGGGGTGCCGATCGACCAAGTCTCGATTCTTCTCGGCCATTCCAGCGTGAAGATCACCGAGAAGAGTTACGCACCGTGGGTGCGTGCGCGGCAGGAACAACTTGAGCTCGCGGTCAGGAGTACGTGGACGAGCCAGCGATCAGGAAATCCGCAAACCGCTTGACAGGCTGCATACTACCGGTGAGAATCACGCAATTTTTCTTCGACATGTTGGTATTTTGAGAAATGAAGAAAATCACTCAAAGTTGTCGCGAACGGAAGAGCCGGAGCATGACTGCCCCGGCTCTTCGTGTTTACGCGATGACTCCCGGCGGAGGCGGAGTCCGGTCTTGATCGACGAGAGCGCGAAGCATCTTGACGAGGGCCGCCTTGGTGGCGACGTCTTCATCGCGAATCGCTCGAATCGCGTTCGTAATCTCGTTGAAAAGATGACGAAACGCACCGGACAAGAAGCGCCACATCTGCAAGCCGCCGAAGAAGAGCGTTCCTTCACGGAGCAGCCACTCGCCGAGTTCGAACGCGTCCCTCGATCCCGGCCACGTTGTTTCATGAGCGACAAGCGTCGCGGCGAAGCCAACCCGCGTCGCGAGACGCACCAAAGCGGGAATGCTGCGGGCAGTTGCAGAAGTTATTTGGATGCCGTAAGATGAAAGTCGCAGGATGCGCTGAAGCATCGTAAGCTCCTTTTCCTAGAGAGGGTTGCGAGACAGTGCGCTTGCGATCAGAAACGCCCCTTGAGGTACGAACTCATCGGGCGTTTTGCTTTTTTGGAGCAAACATCGTCGCTTCTCTTTTTCGTGGGGAAACACCGAAGCCCTCCTAAGTTGTCTCCTCGAACAGGAGCGGAGGGCCGGGGCGGATGCAGCGACCGGCGACTTTATTCGCCACGGCCGTTCACCCTTTTCGAGGGATAGCTACCCTAGCAGACGCCTTGCGCACACGTCAAGCGGTCATCGCAAAAAACCGCGACTAAAAATCATCACAAATTCTTGTGCGCCGAACAGTTCTGTCGGCAGAACTAAATTCACCCTTCAGGCGACTCCGCGCCTACGTGGTTTTGCCTTCTTGCGAATCCATTGCTCGGACTTCGAATCGAAGGTGAAACGGTTCCCGGCTTCCAGCCGCTTCAGATGAACACTCCACGCGTGCTCGGCGAGTTCACGCGCCGCGCGCAGTGCAACCGACTGTCGCCCGTGTTCGCCCATGAATGGTGCCATGTCTCGCAACCGATCTGCTTGCATGTGCTTCAGCAACCTTTCACCGAGCGGGGTGAGTCGCACGATTTTCATTCTCTGGTCATGCTCGAACTGATCGAGCGTGATGAGTTTGCTCAACCGCAGTTTCTTCACGACCGTCGAGACCACACCTGAGCGCTTCGCGCCTCTTCGTTCTGACGGCCACCAGTAACGAAAGATGATCTCCAGCTCTTTTTCGAAACAGACTCGACGCATCTCCTGTAGCAAATCCACGAGCCAAAGCAGGCCGACAACCTGCTCCGGACTGTGAACTTCAATCGATTCGAACTTGATGACGCGCGGCGGGATAGTGGGAAAACTGTAGAAGAGCTTCGCGAATGTCTCGCTAAATCTGACCGACTTCCCCATCACGTCTTCGCTGTTGGAGGGCCCGAATCCGCTTTTTCCCTACCGTTCTGCGGCGCTTCGCAAATTTTTCGGACGGAAGCTGGCAGACGCGGCGAGTGGCCGCCGCGCGATTCCTACGAACCTCGCAGGCAGGCTGTCATGGAACGACTACCGACATCCGGTTTCTGACACGAAGGGCGACGCCTCCGGGGATGCGAATCGTCCGGTATGTACGCCGGCCCGGCCGCTGGATCGCGAAGATCAATACGTCCGGTTCGGTGGCGAACATGCGCCGGATGAATTCACCTGACAGATTCCAAAGAAACGCGAGCTCCTTCACCGTGTAGTGGTAATCCGGATCGAGCTTGGATTGTTGTTCCATTCCGAACCTCCATGCGGGCAGGTTCGGTGTCCCCGTTTCCCCGATCCGACGGGTAAGTCAGCGCCACTGCTAACGGATGGAAGTATAGCGGTGCGGATGCGGTGGGATTGGCTAGATTCTCCCGTTTTCGAACGAGCGACATGCTCTATTTGTTGAGATCGAGTGCGGATTTACGTTCGCTCGCATGAACAAACACGCACTCCACGGTTCATGTGCAGTTAGTCGTAGGTGGAAACGCTGGAGCTGCGCGTGAGACGCCAAAATGCTGGTGCAGCTCATCGCATCTCTGAGCGTGATGCGCACGCGTTGCGATTTGTCGGCGAAGGTTATGAAGTGGCGCAGTATGCGCTGCACGAGGCCGCGTTCTCTGGTCTCACTGCGAATGTTGTTTCTCGCTTCGTCACCCGCTGGCATCGCCGCGGCGTGCTGGCGGCCGAACGGTTGAACGGTATCGGCATGAATCGGTTGCGACTCTCGGCCGCAGGGCGAGACCTCCTCATCGAACGCGGACTCGCGCATCCGGATGAACTCTTCGCGCCGCGGAAGCCGGTGGCGCCGAAAGACCTGCAACATACGCTCTTCATAAACGACGCTCGCGTTGCGTTAGGACGCTTGCCGGCGAAGCCGAGTTTGACGCTCGCGGCGTGGGCGCTGCAGCGGCGGTTCGCGCCGCGACCCACCGTCGTGCCGGACGTGCTTGCGATCTGGCGTCGCAGTGCGAGCGCAGATGGTCTCCTTCTCGCCTCCGAAATCGATTTGGGCGGCGAGAGCCTTCGCGCCGTCTTCATCCCGAAGCTGGAGTTGCTGCGAAGGGAGGTAGATCGGTGGCGTGGCGCGTCGCCTGCGGTCATCGTCGTCCTCACTCACGGCGCGCGTCGCGTTGCTACCCTGCGTAACGCGTTCGCCGAGTCGAACGATGACGTCTCGTGGTGCATTGAAGAGTTGCCGCCTTCGCCGGGACGGCGAAACATTGAAGACCTGCAAACGCTCTTTGCCGGGCTGACGGGCGCGGCACACACTCCTACAAGAGATTCATTACTCTCTCTTTGAAGCCCCTCTCACGCCGCGCGCGCAAGCCTCGCTGTGTGAAGAACTTAGGGTCTCTTGAAGTGTGGACACGCATCTACACCTCGTCTCCACACGTTGAGAGTCTGGCAGACATCAATCGGCGTCATCGTCCGGCTGCCGCGCGAGCCTCTGATAGAGATCCTCTAAGTCTTCGGCTGGTGTCTCATCCTCTGCGGCAAACTCGTCATCTTTGACGGCGTCGGCCTCGCGCGGTCTCGCCTTTGCTGCCCGCGGCGGCGTGTGCCGACGGTGCCACTCGGCGATCGCGCGTTCTCGGCGTTCGACGTCGACGTCGGCGGGCATTGCGGCCGCTGGTCGCGTCCGCAAATTGAAATCACGGTCGGCGCGTTCCACGCGGCAGATCGCCTCCCCGACGCCGAGGCTACGAAGCGCCGCCGCATCGAAGGACGTGAAGCCTTCGGCTAATCGCTTCGCATCTTCGTCGCTCACGCGGAAGACGATGCGCGTTGCCGCGTTCGCGAGAAGCGCATCGGAAACGGCAGCATCAGCGTCCTGTAACTGCTTCAGGCTGTGATGACTCGCGACGAGGCCCAGCCGGAACTTGCGCGTGCCGGTGAGGATCGGCACAACGGACGGCGTCACGAGCTCGTGGAACTCGTCCATGACCAGCATGAACTCACGTCGGCTTCCGGCGGCGATCTCTTGCCGGCTGAGCGCCGCTTGCTGGAACTTCGAGACGAGAAGGCTGCCGACGAGCGCCGCGTTCTCCGCACCGATAAGACCCTGCGCGAGCTTCGCGAGGAAGATTCGCCCGCCGTCCATGACCGAGCGGAAGTCGGCGCTCGACTCCCGCGCGCCGAAGATGGCGCGCAAGGGCTTTGGTCGGAGGAAGGCGTCGAGCCGCGTGAGGATCGGCGCTTGCGGCCGCCCGACCAAGAGCGGGAACTCCTTCGTCCAGTAGTACACGACTTCCTCATCAGAGACACTCTTCAGAAACTCCTCGCGGTACGCCGGCTCAATAAGGAAGCGGCGCAGATCGGCGAGGGTGCCGCCCGTCGTCGACGTGAGGAACGCTTGGATCGCGTTCGCGAGGACGGAATTCATCTGGTCGCCCCACGACGTCGATAGCCGCCGAAAGATCGCGACGAGATCGGAGGCGAGGAGCGTCGCTTCGAGATCCGAATGTGCGGCGAGGAGATTGAAGCCGAAGGGGTGCTCGGTGTCGGAGGGATCGAAGAGGACGATGTCCTTCACGCGGTCGTCCGGGATGTGCGCGAGGACTTCGTCCACCAAATCGCCGTGCGGATCGATGACGCCCACGCCGCGGCCGGCGTGAATCGTCTGCATGATGAGGTCGAGAAGAAAGGTCGACTTGCCGGTGCCGCTCGCGCCCATGACGTGCATATGCCGCATGCGCAGTTCTTCCGTCAGTCCGACCATGGCCGCACCACCCGCGTGCTCGTTCATCCCCAAGACGAACGGCAGGCCGGTGAGCTCCGCCGGCGCGGCCTTCGTGCGCGCGAGATTGCGAAGGAGCCGAGGGCTTAGGACCGAGGCGGAAGGTGGATGGACGAGACCCGCGAGCTCGGCGGCGGTGAGTAGCATGCCGCTGCGGTGCGTCGTACGCGCGAAGACGTCGGCGAAGAGCGTCTCCGTTGCTACCGCGCCTTTGAGCAGGGTGAAGGCATTGCCGTCCGGCTCGTCGAAGGCGGTGAGCGCCCCGCAGATATGGCGCGCGATCTCGGTTATGCGCTCGTCCTCCGCTCCGCCCACAGCTATGCGTACGACCGCGGCAAAGAGCGGCTGCGCGACCTTCTGTGTGCCGGCGCGCAGAAGCTGCGGATTGTCGGCGAAAAACGGCTTGCCTTCGTCGTCGGTTAAGGCCCGCAACGCGCTCTCGCCCCATGCCGCACGCGCCGGCTCGAAGAGGACTTGCGCCAGAGCGTATTCGCCGCTTTCGAGATCGCCGAGTGCGCTGTAGACCGCGAGCAGCGGATCAGGATCGAATCGGGAGAATGTGGTGAGCGGCAACATGAATTCGCGCGCGAGCGCCAGTTCGAGCGCCAGCATGAACTCCACCTCAGCCCATTGGTCCTGAAGCTCCTGCGCGTTGCCCGCGACGAGGCACGCGGGAAAGAACGTAGACGCCGACTCCTGCACGAAGGCGGCGTCGGATTCCCGTGCCGCGAGCTGCACGCTGATGCGTTCGGAGTCAGCCGCGATCTCGAAGGCAACCGGCGCGCGGACGCCCGTCAGAGCCTTCAGGAACTGCTCGGTCGCTGACGCCTCGATCTTCGTGCCGTGCGGCAGAATGAGCGGCATCGTGACGACGGTTTCGTTGCTCTTGAATCGTTGCGGCCGTGGCTCTCGTTCTTCGGCGAGCGGCAAGGCCGGCGCTTCCTCCGGTTCTCCACTTGCGAACAGGTCCAGCGCACGACCGAGTAGACCCTTGCGGCGGCCGTCGTCGAGAGGGGTCGGCGGAACCGGCAAGTAGTGGCCGTAAAACGGTACGAATGGCGGTTCCAGTCGAACCACATGCGGCCATGCCTGCCAGCCGCGTCCGCGCATCTCCCATGTGAGGAATCGCTGCGTCAGTTCGTCGGCGCGCGAAGTCATCGCCTACCTCAAGAGCTCGCGCATCGTCGGACGACGAGCCGCTTCCGCGATCGCCGGTACGCCCTGTGCGGACACGATGTTGTCGAGGACCGGCAGTAGGACTAAGTCGTGGACGACCGACTGGAACATAAGCGCGCTATCGATCTTGTAGAACGTCACCGGCTTCACGCTGCGCTGGTACAGGTAGCCGAGCAAAGGGACTGCGGAGATGAGACCGCCGAGGCATCCTTCTTGTCTCTCCATGAGCCACCACGAGACCGCGAAGCCCTTGCCGAACGGCATGCCGCAGATCTCGAACGAACTATCGTGCCGCAGGAGGCGCAGATACTCGCGGCGAGGTGACCCTAAGCCCCCCTCGGCATAGGTAGTCCGCGTGCGGCGTGCATCGCGGATCCCTTGCGCGTCGAAGGCCCACTCCACGAGCTGGTATAACTCCGCGGGCGAGAGGACGAGGCCCGCGATGTACTGGTACCAGCGGGAGATGACTTCGCTGTCGGTTCTCACGACTTACCTCCATAGGTGAATTCTCACTATGGAGTGACATACCGTTTGTTTTCCCCACCGACCTGACGGTCTGAAGGCAATTAGGTGCTGCCGCTTCTTCACAGAGCTTCGGCAGCGCCGTCGTCGGAGTAGGGAAACATTGCTTCGCGGCCCTCCTATAGAGAAAAGTGTTCAGCGTGCGTTGGATCTACGACCACTTTAGGGAGGAGTAAGAATGAACCGGATCGTGGCATTTGTCGCCATCGCCCTGCTTTGTTCGCCGATGTTCGCCGATTGCGGCAACCTTCGATGGGATGTGAAGGTCACGTCGGACGCCGCCGCCATGCGAATCTCCGATGACTTGATCGACACGACAACCGAACAACTCGGAGAGCTCCAGCGTCCAAAGGACTGGCGTCGGACAGGCGCTCGCAGCAAAGAAGAGTCCTCTGTGTACGGCGTCGAAGCGACACTAACGACGTTCTTCAGCGAGGCCGATGGCGATCTCCATCTCGTGCTCATGGATGGGGGAGCTACGATCGTCGCCGAGATTCCGGCCAATGAATGCGTGCCGGACGACGCTCGCTTCCACGATGCAATTCATGAAGTTCGTCGGCAATTCGCGCAGCATTTCAAAGGAGCGAAGTCGAAGAAGACGGTGAACGAGCGCGTGATTGTCTACGGAGTTGCGTTCTTTGATTCACCGCACAACGTGAGCTCCGCCGCGCCGAACTTCATAGAACTCCATCCAGTCATCAGTATTCGCTTTCTCCGGCGGTGATGTCATCTGCGGCATCGTGCCGAATCCTCTCTCGCAGACCCACAAACATCGGAGCGACACCATGACACTCGACTCCACGGCCGTACCTCCATGCGAACCGCGACCGCCTGCCGGCATCGATCTCTCACGTCCGCAGCTCGGTCTCGCCCTCTCCGGCGGCGGCTTTCGTGCCGCGGCGTTTCATATCGGGACGCTCGATGCGCTGGAGGAACTTGGCCTTCTGGACAAAGTTTCGAACCTGTCGACGGTTTCCGGCGGAAGCATCACCGGTGTGTCATGGCTGCATTACCGCGTGAAGCATCCTGCGGACAGCTACGCTCAATTCCGTTCATGGTTCCGCGACAAACTCTGCTCGGTGAACGTTGATGTGAAAGATGTCCTCGTCGGTCTCATTGACCCATTTCACACCGACACTGACTATCTTGTGCATAGCTACCGCAAGCACTTCTTCGGCGATGACACTCTGAGCGTTCTTAACAACCCGGCGTTGCCGCGGATCTGCATCAACGCCACGTGTCTGAACACCGGCAAGGACTGGAAGTTCTACCCTGACGTCATGGGTGATTGGTACTTCTGCCAGAAGCGTCCGGGGGTGACGTGGCAGGAGCGCTTTTATTCGAGTGGCGACGTCCCCCTCGCCGTTGCGGTCGCGGCGAGCTCCTGTTTTCCGCCGGTCTTCGCGCCGCTCATTCTTCCGAGCAAACAGTACTTCCCGGATCAGGCGGCGAGGATCCCCTACATCGCGCTCGCCGACGGCGGCATGTACGACAACCTTGGCCTCGACGCGCTTACCTACGGATCGCTGCACGGCGACCGCTGTACGCACCTCATAGCGAGCGACGGCTCTGGACCGTTCCATGTCGACCCCAAGCCCGGCACTGGGCAGACCGTCTATCTCACGCGCACTACCGAAATCATGATGACGAAGATCCGCGCCTTCGAGTTTCAAATAGTGCAACTGCAGGCGCAGGCCTTCGGCGTGCCGAGAGCGGCGTTCTTTTCGCTGAACTCAAAACTGCGCTCCGAGCCGAACTCGCTCATTGCTGCATGCGACATCCCGACGCGACTCAAAGCATTGAGCGACGCGCAGTTCAATGCACTCGCGACGCACGCGAAGAATCTCGCGCTTGCGCGCGTTCAGCAGTTCCTGCTGGCTGCACCAGCCGAAACCGGTGCGGAGCACTTCGTGACCGCGCCGGACGGCGAACCGGAGCGGCTGGCTCGCTAAAGCGAGGGCTCCGGGCGTACAAGGAGTCTGGATTGACCTACCTAGCCGAGCGCATTTCACACCTCAATCTTCGTATTTTTTCGAACGGACTCGGACGCCATGTACTGGTGCACCGAGAGAGATGACTTCGCTGCCAGTTCTCACGACTTACCTCGATAGGTGAGTTGTCACTATAGAGTGACGCGAGCCTTGATTTTTTCTATATCGAGATCACGCCTCGCCATACATGCGATCGGAGTCGTCCTTATGTATGAGCCAGCGGTAACTGTCACGGATTTTGTTGAATTCTTCGATGCTGCGGTACACTTACACCCTTACCGAATTCATCGGCCGGGAGTCCAAATTGTCTGTCGTGGTGTCTCTGGTGGAAAGGCTTTTCGACGCCCGTGCGAAAGGGAAGCTGGAGTTCTTCCTGAAGCAGCGGAAGGAGCAGCTTGAGCTGCCACAAAACGCATTTCGGACATCAGGTACGAATGAGGAACTGCTTCCCGCGGTCGTAGAGGCTGTTAACGGTCGCCACGTCACCATCGATGAACTGGCGCGCTTGGTCGATGAGGTGGAGGAGAATGGTGCGCAGCATATTTTCATCTTTCGCGTTGCGGATGAGGGGAATACCGTTCTCACTGCGGACGCTGTTGAGAAGTTGTTCCCCCATTATCCGAGGCCAACTGAAGAATTGTATTCAGATCAGCCTACGGCTAGACGTACCTATGTGAAGCGTCGAGCTGACGGCGGTGTTGCGGTGAAGCAGATCTATCGCTGCGAGTTCTGGGAGAGGGACACCTCTGCTTCGCATGAGACCGCCACCCGACGGACGATTGTCTATAACCTTGCTCGCAGGCGAGCGGTGAATATGTTGGTCGTCAATCCGGATGGTTCTTCGGAGATTCGCATTAGTCATGTCTCCGGCAAGTCAGGAGATGAGTTCGTTCTCGCTTTATTGAAGGACTTTCTTGATAGCCTGAAGACGAAGCTTGACGTGATGGAGTCGCTCGCACCCCTTCCTGTTTGGGATACTTTTCAGGCAATCGCAAACGCTCGCGACGAAACGTACATGAGCGTTGACGAGAAATCCGATGCCTCGATACGACTTCGGTTTTCGAACTGGCGTGAACGCTCAAAGGGCACTGACGTCCGCGACCATCCTGATTACCCGAAGGACGCTCACGGGTATCGCCGCGACAGTCTCAATGTCTATTGGCTCACACCAGACGCCAACGACGGAGAGAAGGTGCATACTATCCTGTCTTCTTTCGATGTCGAGCAGGCCCGTTGGGGAAAGGTGTACGTGAGCGCGCGGCTCGATCCGCACGAGCTAGACCATGTCATTGCCCGGATTCGATACTTTGCTGCAGAAGCGGCCAGCTGATCGGGTTGTCTTGGAAGCGCTAGAGACGGCCGTCGAGGTGACACTTCGCCACGACCCTAACGCGATCTTAGACGAAGTCCTGCTCGCCAACGGTATCCATGCCGACCTAAGGTTGACGAAGCTACTCCTTATAGAGTTGGCGTATACGGACGCTGTTGAGTTCATGTTCTTCTGGCTCTGTCCGAACGGATACGGCACAGCGGCTGAAGAGCGCGATGTCGAAGCGTTTCCGGATGAGATCGATTGCGAGCGTTGTGGCGAGTCACATCGGTTCCGGCAGCGCGACATCGAGGCTCACTTCCTGCCTACGAACTCGTTGCGTGCAGCACTCTTAGGGAGGCCATCTCGTTGAACCTCGAAGAGGTCAACGCGCTTGGCGAAACCTTGGACCCTCCACGCATGCGTCTGCGGGGAGCTGTAATAACAATACACGGAATGAATACTCGTGGCGCATGGCAGAAGGCAGTTTCGCCGGTACTGTTTGACGCAGGGCTTCGACCCTCGCATGTCGACTATGACACCGTCCGGTTTGGTGCTCTTCGCCGGAAAACGCAGGACATGATCGGCGAAAAAATCTTGGAGCACTACGAGGAACAGCGCCGGTATTACCCCCTTCCATCAGCTATTGCGCATAGCTTGGGAAGCTTAAGCCTCGGTCGCCTTCTGCAGCGCAAGAGCGCGATTAGATTGAAGTATGTCATTGTACATGGCTGCATTCTTCCGTGTGATTTCCCATGGCAAAAGCTATACGAGCGCGACCAAATTAAGCTTGTTTTGAATGAGACCGGAAAGCAGGATATGCCGGTGCGATTTACTCGCTGGGTTATTCCTGAATCGGGCAACGCCGGCCGAGATGGTTTCAAGCCATGCCCTAGTTTTGTTTTGGAGCGGCCGAATGAGTGGGGCCGGCACAGTGAAAACCACTACGCCGCTCACTTTCGAGATGTCTGGGTCCCGTTTCTCGTGCACGGCGCAGTACGCTAAGTGCATCGCATGGCGCGCGAGGACACACCTTCGGGCGTCCATTTTCCGAGTTGCAGAACCGCAGTCATTAAACTAATCAATCCGACTCGTTGATGTGATCGAGATCGACCCATTTTTCTGCATCCGCATCCCACACCTCAATCTTCGTAATCGGGTGAATCTCCCAGAGCGTGCTGCGATATTTCTTGAGGTGATTGCGATGCTGCGGGTCGAAGAGGAGCCATCCGCTGATCCGTACCGGCACGTCCGCATCAAGCCATGGCGAGAGCTTCGTCTTCGTCCAGTTAGGGTGATCCTTCTTGATTCGTGGCGTCGGCTCCATGACGACGCTCGTCGCCTCGCCGTCGCCGGGATGCTCGACGAGCGCGATGTGCCAGTCGGTCGCTTTCTCGCCGTGCCAGCCACAGTTGCAGGACTCGCTGTTGCCGGCCTGTGGCTTGATCGCGACTACATAACCCACCGTCCGGATCGGCGGTCCTTCGAACTTCTCAATCGCCGCGAGCTGCTCCGGGCTGAAATCCTCGCGGCTCTTCGGTGACGGTGTTGGGTAGTCAAGTTCAGCGATCGCCTTCCACGTGACGTCGTGGTAGCTCGCCGGAATGTCGATGCGGTTCTTCCTGCGATTCGTGCCTTTGTCGCGCTTGTCGCCGCTGCCGTCCACACCGCAGGTCTTGCCGTCCAAGGTGAACGACTTCACGACCGGTTCGGGCTTTTCCCACTTTGGAGAGATCGACGTAGCTGCAGCGGAAGCCGTGGCGGCGGCCGCTGGCAACACCGTTTGCGCCGGCGGTGCAGAGCGAACGAACTTTCCAAAGACCCAGCCTTGAATGCCGTCTTCGGTTTGGATGTGCAGAAAGCCATTCTGCTGCGCGTTGTCGAGCACCTCGACTTCCTCGTCGCGCTGCAGGACGCGCAGTGACGCGGCGTCGGCACGCGGTTCGGCGCGCACATGCGCGTTGCGACTAATGATCCCTTCGTCCGCGACGGCGGAGATAGTGAGAAGGAAGGTAAAGGCGATTGCCGCGAGACTCTTCGATGTCATGTGGCCTCCGTCGAATGATCCATTATGCCGCCGATTGGACCTCCACTTTCGCATCGCTATGAGGTCTACTGCAAGATGCGAAAATACACGTCGTAGTACGGATGCGGATGTCCGTCCTGAATGAACTCGCCCTTGTAGCGAAGCGTATTGCCGAACCGGTCGTGCCTTGCCGTGAAATGGTGTTCGAGGCCGAACGCGCTGATGCCCTTGTCCTCCGGTGTCGACAGCTCGCCCGGCTCGTTGAACCCGTCGTGGTTCCGGTCCGTCCACAGGCGCAGGCGCGGCCAGACCGCATCGTGAGCGTCCACGACGCCGTCGTGGTTCTCGTCGAAATCGCCGAGGGCGTCGAAGCCGTCCGTGGCCGTCGTGCCGTTTTGTTTTCTCGGGTTGTTGCCGAAAAGCTCGCCGCCGTTGTCGATCGTGCCGTTGCCATTGCGATCGAGAACGAGGAACGCGATGTCGGCGTCGGCCGCGGTCCACGTGATGATGTCGATCTGACCGTCGGCATCGAGGTCGAAGAGCACGGGCGAGTCTTCGCCGGAGAATCGGTACGGGCCGTGACCGAGATTTACGACCAACGGACTGTTGCACACCGAGCCGTACCAGACGTCGTAGTAGCACTGGTCGCTCGCGAGCGTTTGCACGCCGCCGCCGCTGCTGCAGCGCGGCCCGCAGCCGCTCGTGCAGCCAAGCTCTGAGGATGTGCAACTCGTCGTCGGGAAGGTCGGCGGCGGTTCACCGGAGGGTGGCGGTGCGGGATAGCACATGCGGCCGCTGCCCATGCCTTGCGACACGGTGCCCGCATAGATATTGAGCCCGGCGCGGTAGCAGATGCCTGTGACTCCCTGCGCCGTGAGCGTCCCGAACCATCTGCCTTCCTGCGTGGAGATGCTCTCGGCCGCGATCGTGGAACCGTCCGCGCCCGCTATTTCATGGTCACCGTGCATGTAGATCGAGGCCGGATTTCCGAACGAGTTGTAGTACTGCGCGGAGCCTTTGGAAGTGAGCAGTGTGTTCGCAGCCTTCAGATCTACCGCGGCGACAATGGTCTGCGTGCGAGCGACGCTCGCGAAAAGCGCCAACGCGGCGAAAAGCGTAATGCTCTTCAACGGCAACCTCCTTCAATCCGCTTGAGATGCTCTGCGGTCGTCCCGTCAGGCACGACGGTGCCGAGCGTGAGATGCGGGGCAACCGCCGTGTACAGAAACTCGTCGAAGCGAGCGCCGAGCCGGCGGCGGGCGCTCGTGAGCGCCACGGCTCGCGCAGCGCACAATGCGGGCTCCGCGCGTTCCATGTCGGCGCGAATCGTCCGCTGCTTCTGCGGGTTCGCGCGGTCGAGCTGTTTCGCGAGCGCACGCTGTTTCGTCGCGAGCGCCGTGTAATGAGCCGCC
>JAOBAU010000465.1 GCA_025463165.1 Acidobacteriota bacterium
CCGTGCGCTGCCGCAATTTCTTCAGTTCCCGGTTTGATACGGCATAGACCAGCGCCACGTGTCTGTGTGCAGGCTCATCTCCCGACGCCGCGACATCTACATCGCGACTGTTGTCGTTCTTGTGGCCGTCGCTTCGTTTTGGCACGTCGGGCAACGTAAAGCGATACTTCTGGTTGTCTTCTGCATTCACGGTCAGGTCGACGACCATGACCAGCTTTCCTTCGCTGCCGATCTGCGGCAGGAGCGTCGGCGATGCGTGGTCGATGGAGATCGAGTCGCCGTTCCAGAACTCGACCGGCACGCTCTTCACGCCGTTGGCGAGAGGCTGCAGCGTGAGTGTGGCGTTGCGCCACGTCTTCACTTGCGGATGTTCAACCTCCACCAGGTCGCTCTCGCGTTTCTCCGTGGTGACGGTCACGGGATTGCGAAGCGGGATCGAATAGCCCGTACTCGTCGGTCCGCTGTTGGTGCGGCTGAGGATGACCCTGTCGATCGTGACGTCGGAGCAGGTGGGGTTGAAGATCCGGAACGTCAACCGGGAGCCATTGGCGCCGACGTGGCCGGTCCTGATGGCTGCGGCGCTACGCTCGCGAATGTCTGTGGCCAATTGGACCGCACCTTTTTCGTCGAAATCCTTAATCAGGTGCGGGCGAAGCGGCGTCAAGCCATCGAGAAGGTCGCCGGAGAGCGTCGCATCAAGCCCGGAGCAACGGGTTGACGGGCGGGTTGCGAGAAGGATCATCTGCGCGTAAGGCTGATGGTCTGCTTCGGGCGCGAAGGCTTCCTGAATTCCTTCGCGCGCTACGAAACTGGAAAGGGCTAGGCGCAGGTGCGCAGTTCGCTTTCCGGCGTCGCAGTCGTTTACAGGATCGTCGGCGAAGTCGCTCGCAATGATGAGAATCTGACGGCGTCCGGAACTCGATCCGATGACGCGATCCGCAACATCGTCAAATAGGCTTTGGAAATCCGTCCTCTTCGCGAACTCGTCGAGGTCGGTGATATTTTTCACCGCCGCGCTTTTCTTCCAGTCGCTCGTAGTGAAATTTGCCAACGTTTCGCGCAAACTGTCGCGCGACTGCGAATCGAGCCCTTCGATGTCGAGGAGCGGCTTCGCTTCCGCGCCGAGTGCGATGATGCGGACGCGATCGCCGCCGGACGCGAACCGCTCGTCCTGCGCCAGAAGGCGCGAAAGCATTTCCGCCAGCGTTCTGAGAGGCGCTGGCTGGCCCCGCCGGCTGGCGGTGACTGTGCCCGAAAGGTCGATGTAGATTGTGAGATCGGTGCGGCATTCCTTCTGACGCGGCTCATCCGAACGGGCTATCCCCAAAACGATGAGTGCAAGCACGCACGAACACGCAAGCCTGAGACTGAGTCGTCGCATGAGGTGTCCCAGCGCAACGGATATGCCGTTGTGCGGTCGATTGGAGTGTGATGTAACCTTCAGAACAGTAATGACTTGCCATGACGAACGAATTCGCGGACCCTTCGTCTGGTGCGCGAATTCACTTGTCGGTGTGCTCGACTCCGCACACCTCACAGGCCGTAGCGGGCGATCTTCTCCTGCAGCGTACGCCGTCCGATCTTGAGCAGCCGCGCAGCATGGACACGATTTCCATTCGTCGTGGCGAGCGCCTGCGAGATCATTTGCCTCTCGGCGTCGCGCCGCTGCGCTGCAAGTCCCGAGGGACCGGCGTCCTGCAGGCCACTGGAGCGGAATGGATTTCGTCCCAGCACAGCATGGACGGCCTCCTCTTCCACCGTCTCGCCGCCCGTATGGCGCCACGCGATAACGACTGCAAGCCTCTTTAGCTCGCGAACGTTGCCAGTCCATTCGTGCATTCGCAACGCGCGCAATGCGGAAGAGGCCCATCGAAGTCGAGAGATTCCCATCGATACGCGCGCTTCTTCGAGAAAGAGCGTGGCAAGCAGGCCGATGTCTTCCGGACGTTCACGGAGCGGCGGAATGTGCAGGACGCCCCAAGCGATCCGTTCCAGCAGATCGCCGCGGAAAGCGTCGGCATCCCGCAGCGACCAGATATCGCGGTTCGTTGTGAAGAGGAGCGACGCGCGGCTGACCAGTGTTTCGTGCCCGCCTACCCTTTCGTAGCGGCCGCGATCGATGAAACGAAGCAGCTTCGCCTGTTGCCCTGGAGCGAGGCAATCGATCTCATCAAACAGGAGGGTGCCACCCTGGGCGAGACTGACGAAACCGGGTCGCCGCTCCCGCGCATCTGTAAACGCTCCACGCTCGTGGCCGAACAATGTCGATTCGAACAACGTGTCATTCAGGTTTGCGCAATGAATGTCAACGAACGGCGCGGCTGCGCGCTGTGATTTTTCATGGACCAGTATCGCCAGTTCAAGCTTCCCTGTTCCGGTCTCGCCGCTGATGAGAATCGGAAACGGAGCATTCGCGAATGCCGAGGCCTGCCGGCGCAATTCACGAACGGCGATGCTGTCGCCCACAAATGAGGAGCGCATACTTTCCAATGTTTTGGTCCGGGATTGATCGAAGCTATCTATAGGAGTGACAGAGATCCTGGTTTTCCTATCTCGAGGCCGAAAAAATTTTGATTTCGACCATCTCTTAGGGCCGAGACGCCAGTCATCGTTGTCTCGACGGGATCCGTTCGCACGTTTAACGCGCGTTCTGATACGCTCGTTTTCATACGCATATGGACAACCGCTGATTGAGGTAAATGCTCAGAAGAGGAGGTATCCGCGTCCGTCTCGAGACGAATGCGGAATCGCATTCAGGTGGTCATCGGTTCTCGATCCGCTCAACTCCAACACCCTTCACTTTCACGAATTCTACGCGTTTGGCACAAGGGAAGACTGGGTTCTTAACTAGTGTGTTCGGTTACTTCCGGTGACGCCCAACTCCAACGTGAGCGTCACGGCAAGCGATGAGTCCGGCTGGAGATTCCGGTACGGACACAGGCATCCGCACGCGCTAACGGCGCTTCGATTTGCTCCCCAACAGCGAGCTCGTTCAGGCGGTCCAGCAAGCCGATTACAGGCGCACGGCTGGCGTACGATTACCGATTCGCACCCATACCAGGACGGCAATTACGGCTATGACGGCGGCTTAGGTCAGGGAGACGGACCACACTACTTCCGCCAAGGGCTGGCGAAGGGCTACGACGACGGATACAACCTGCGGTTGCAATACGGCACGAGGCGAGCGGCATATCTCGATGCTGGTAGCTGTGCGGCGGTGAGCACGCGACGCGGTTCGGGCATCGTCAGGGCTCGATACTAATCTTCGCGGCCGGGGCGGCATTCCGAGTGCCGCGATCAGAGTCGTTACGAATGGGAGAGATGCTGCTCGCAGCGAATGACGGTATCAGTATTGACTGCCGCGGCACGCGACCCGCGTGCGTCTCATAAAACGGCTTTGAACGAGGCTGCATCAGCTCGAGGGCTGGCGCGATAGGCCCCAGCACCTCGCGTCGGAGCGTCATTTCCGACTCTGGCAATCAAATGCTCAACCTCTACCTCGCAATGTCTTGTAGCGAGGCGCGCTGCAGGGCTCGGTAGGATGGACGCGTCGAAGTCACCGAAGAGCGCGAGATCCTCGACCGGAAGGACCGATCACCGCCACGACATACGAGATGCGGGCTGTTAGCGCCGACGGCAAGACGCTGGCGATTCATCGGAGGGATCAGATGCCGCGCGGGACGTTCGAGTACGACATGGTGTTTCACACGCTGTTGACAAAGTTTCCGCTCACGACAGCTGCGCCGCGACGCTCCGCCGGTCATTGAATAGTTTTTGCATTACTCCGGCTCGAGCAACCACTCAAATGTCGGACAGCCGTTGCGTCCCGCCGCGTCGTCTTTGATCGGCGTTGACATGATGCCGATTGCGACCGATGTCAGGCCGTGCATGCCGTTCATGATTGCGGTGTACAGAGTTTTCGGCGTGCCGGAAAGTGCCTGTTCGAGCTGGCGGAGCATCATCGTGTAGCGCGCATTGAACGCGTTGTTGAGCTTCGTCAGCTCGGCATCGTTCGCGTAGTCGGCTGAGGTCGGATTGATTTTGATTGGATAGACGGCCGTGTAATCGACCGGCAGCGGTGCGCCGGTGGGCGGCGTGGCGGGATCGTCGTCAACGGTGTAATGGCGGCCGTAAAAGATCTCGCTGAAGCGATAGTAGTGGCCCATTTTCAGCGGCGCGGCGGGATTGAATGCTTTCGTGCCGCGGATGGCCGGCCAGGCGCCTTCGCCCTGCGTAATGACGATGTCGAGCGCGGCTTTCGCGCTGGCCAGGTCGCTGACCGGAATGATGCCACCGCCGCTCGACCAGTAGTAATCATCGTGCAGCTGCCAGGCGGGATCACCAGTAAAGAGCGCGCCGGGATTTTCGGCGTCGAGCTCTTCGAGGAGCGTGATGATCGACGCGTAGAACTCGCCGATGGTCAGTTCCGGGATGTCGATCTTTTTCTCCGTCAGCGCGCGCGCACGCGGCGGTTCCTGCGGCTCCTCGATCTCCATGAAGATGGCGATGTTGTCGCGGGAAAACGGCGCGAGGTTGACGTCGAACTGGCGGTCGGCGAACTCGTGACCTTCGAATTTCATCTTCAGCGGATAGGAAGGAATGTTCTGCGGTCCGATGCGGACCGAGCCTCCGACCGCATTCGTCACATTCGCGACGAGCGCGAGGTGCAGCATTTCTTCGATCATGACGCTGCGGATCAGATCGGCCACTTCGCGATTGGCGCTCAATTTCATACTGAGGATCGCGACCATGTATGGCGGAATCGTGGAGAGCTCGAGCTCGACCGCCGTTGCGAGCCGGGACAGCAGCATTGCTTTTTTATCGTCGGCCATTGGCTGCTCCTCAGCTCGCCCCGTCATTGAGATGATCGCCGAGCCTCAGCGAGAGTGAGGTCAGCGTGAGCGTCGGATTGACGGCTCCGATATTCGGGTATGCAGCGTTCGAGCAGACGTAAAGGTTCTCGGTGCCGTGGACGCGAAGGTTGGCGTCGACGACGCCCTGTTTTTCGTCGACGCTCATCCGGCAGGTCGAGGCGGCGTGATCGGCGCGCCACGAGATCGACGGCTTATCGGTCAGCGTCGCGCCCATGGCGACGAAGATTCGCGTGACGATCAGCTGCAGCTCTTTCATCCGCTGGTCGAATTCCGGATCTTTCGTATAGTCGACGATCGTCTCCGGCATCCCCATGTGATTGAGCTTCGGCAGGTTGGTAACGCGATTGTCAAAGCGTCCGAAGACTTCGATCATGCCGTGCATCTGGATCTTGTTCGAGCCGATGAGCGCGGCGTCGATGGCGGCGCGGCTGTTGCCGGCCTGCATTTGCGGCGCGAGGTAAAACTCGACCGGGTCGGGCGGATTGACGAGGACGAATTTTCCGGCTCGCTGTTCCGCGGGGCTGTCGTAGTAGCGGCTGACGAGCGTCGGGAAATTCATCTCCGGCTGCAGCCGCTGCGGGTTTTCATTGAGCGTGCCGGTGTAGACGAAATAGGGATGCGTGATCAGGTGGCGGCCGACCATGTCGTTCTGATTTCCGACGCCGTCCGGCCAGCCGTTTGATTTCGAGCGCAGCAGCAGTTTCGCCGATTCGATCGTGCCGCCGGCGACGATGACGCGTTCGGCATCGACGCTGACGCGCTCGCCCGTCGCTTTGTCGTAATACGTCACGCCGACCGCGCGCCGTCCGTCCATGCGCACTTCGAGGACGACGACGCCGAGCTTCACGTCGAGGTTCGGGTAATCGTTCCAGGCGCGCATGTCGTCCATGTAATTGCTGGCGACGTAGCGCGCTCCGAACGGACAGTATTTGCATGTGCCGGTGGTTTGACACGGTGCATGCCGCGACGGTACGGCCGACACTCCGCGCCGCGCGATCGGGACGTGGCTGTAGTCGATTCCGAGCTGATGGAATGCGTTGACGGCCGGCTGGTCCTCGAGCGTGTACGGAAACGCATGAAATGGATAGTGCTCGCTGCGCGGGACGGTCGGATCGTCAGAGTCGCCGGAGACGGCGAGATGATGCTCGGCCTGGCAGTAATACGGCTCGAGCGTTTCGTAGCCGAACGGCCAGTCGATGACCTGTCCGGTGTTGCTGAACAGACGAAAATCTTCCGGCTTGAGGCGGAACGACCAGCCGCCCCAGTGCATCGTGCTGCCGCCATACGTGAAGGCGCGCGCGCCGCTGAGCGGCATGTCGGTGCCGCCGACGCTGGCATTCTCGCCCGGATTATCGCGCTGCGGATAAACCAGGTCTTCGTATGGCGAGTACGGGAGCTGGCCGGTGACGACGTAGTTTTCCCAGAGGCCGAAATCCTTCGTTTTGACGCGGATACCGGCTTCGAGAATCAGGATCGATGCATTGGGATCTTTTTCCAGCAGCCGCTGGCTGATGGCGGTGGCGGCCACGCCGGAACCTACGAACAGAGTGCCGACTTTCATTGCGCATCCCCGATCGTGCGGTAGGGAACCGGCTCGTCGAGAATGTTCGCGCCGCCGATATATCCGCAGTAATTGATGGCGCCGAAAGCTTTGAAGCTGCCGAGCGCGAGTCGGATGGCGATGAACTCACCCGAAACGTACTGCTGCACCAGATTCAACGTCGTCAGCGGGACCGACGCGACGTCATCATTCTGTTTGCTGAAGATCACCGCGTATGCGGCCTTTTCGCCGAGTGCGGCGATCAGCACGTCGATGACGCGGGCCGCTTCTGTATAGAAGGCGGTGTAAATCGGATTGAGTGCAATCCGGTTTTGCGTGAAGGTCGTGAAGCGCAGCCGGTATGGTTCCGGATCGTCGGTCAATTCCCAGTAAGGACCGATGGCGACGAAGAGTTTCCACATCGAGGCGGCGACGGAATCGGTGAGCGCCGGCGCCAGCGCGCTGAGAGGATGCCGTACTTTGACCTGATACATTGCTGTCTCTCCACTTACGCGGACGTCGACGGACAGGCTGCTTTCGAATTCTTCGGTGAGAACGAGGCCAGGAGAACCGAGTCGGATACGGCCTTGTTGAAGTACGCGTGACAGAGACCTTTCGGCACGACGATGATGCAGCCTTTCGGCGCGTCGACGGTCTCGCCGGTCAGTTGCAGAAAGCCGTGGCCTTCGAGAACGGTGATGAGCAGATCGCCGTCGGGATGAATGTGGGGATCTTCATTGCCGCGCACGACCACGAGGTATTCCTGGACGCCGCTCTGCGAGGCCAGTTCCTGCCCTTTGAGCAGGGGACTGCCGGGCGGCAGCGCGCTGATCTGCGCGCGCAATTCATCGGCAAGGGCGGTCAGGTCGACAGTCGCGCCGCCGGCGATCGTAAAGAGATTGGCCATGGTGTCCTCTATTGGGTCAATTGCTGTTTGATCGCTTCCGCGGTTCGCAATGAGAGCGCGGCGATCGTCAGTGTGGGGTTAGCCGTGGCGTAGCTCGGCCAGTTGCCGGAGCCGAGCAGGTAGAGATTCCGGTTGCTGTGCGAGCGCTGATTGCCGTCAATGACCGACGTGGCGGGATCGGAGCCCATGCGATGCGTTCCCATGACGTGGCCGGCGCCCGACCATCCTTCGCGAACGAAGATGTTTGGTGTCCCTTCGTCTGTATTGCGGAACGTATCGGGAAGAATGGCGCCGCGCGAATCGAGGAATTCCATGCAGTTGTATTGGACGACCGGCTTCGCGATCATCTTTTTGAAGATCTGCACGGAGGCAGCGACCGCGGCGTTGAGGCTGCGTTGCGCGTAGACGTCGACGCCGTAGGTGAGTTGCGGCAGCGGGATTCCCAATGCGTCGCGCTGGCCGGAGAGCTCGACGCGATATTTCGCATTCGGCAGCGGCTCGGCGAGCGCGCCGATGCGCAGCTGACGCGTCAGCGTGTCGGAAACGGACTGGGCGAGTTGCGTCCCCCACGCTCCGCCATTTACGAAGTCGGCCGGAGTCGTATAAGGATCGCCGAGCGGCCACGACCAGCCGTCGTTGCCGATCTCCATGCGAAACGCGCCGCGGTATTTGCGGAACGAGCCATCGCGGACGCTTTCGACTCCCGACGTACTGATCGGCCCGCGATAGCCGTAAATCGGTTTGTCGGTGAGCGCATAAACGAGCGAGACCGGATGATCGGCGAGATTGCGTCCGACCTGATCGCTCTCGTTTGCGACGGTGCTGTTGCCGCAGGGAGAATTCAGCAGGATTTTGACGTTCTCAATGGCGTGCGACGCCAGCACATAGATTTTCCCGGTGACGGTATGTTCGGTGCTGCGGATATTTCCGAACGAATCGGTTTCCCAGTGGCGATAGCGGATGCCGGCGATCGGCTTGCCGGAATCGCTCGTGTCGGCGAGCACCTGATACGCAACCGACTGCACGCGGAATTCGACGTTGCCGGTTTTATCCGCCATCTGCACGTGCTGTGTGGCGTCGTATTTCGCCTGAATGGGACAGATCGGAATGCAGCTGCTGCTGCCGTGACATTGCGCGCGGTCGTTATAACCGGGAACCGAGTTTCGCCCCTGCGGAGTGGGAGAAACCTGCAGCGGATAGTCTTCGTTCGTCCATTTATCGCGAAACATCGCACCGTCGAGCGACGACTCCATCTGCGAATCCGAATAGCTCTGCGGAATCGGCGGCATCGGATAGGGCGTCGATCTCGTGGTCCCGAAATTTTCGGTCGGATTGATTCCTGAGACACCGATGGCATCTTCGGCCGCTCCATACCAGGGCTCGAGCTCGTTGTAGCCGATCGGCCAGTCGTATGCGCGTCCGCCGTCGGGCGGCTGCGGATCGTATGTACTGCGCAGCGTGAAATCTTTCGGCAGGAAGCGGATGGAATTGCCGAGCCAGTGCCACGTCGCGCCGCCCGCCTGGCGCTCGTAATTCGTCTGGAACCAATCGCCTTTGCTGACGACGTCGGAGCTGATGATGTTGTATTCGCCGAACGGATCGTCGGGATCGTTCGTGTCGGCGGCGGCGCCGATCGGTCCCTGTTTCGGGCGCTGCGGCGGCTGCTCCTGGTAATAGTTGGTGCTGTTCGTAAAGAGATCGGCGTTCTTGAGCGCGGCGGGACGGAGCGGATAGGGCGTGCCGCTGATCTTGAAGGTGTCGACGTAACCGTCGCGCGCGTCTTCATCCTGTTTGCCGGGACCGGCTTCGAGGACGATGACTTTGACGCCCTGCGAGCCGAGCTTCCAGGCCAGCATCGCGCCGGCCACACCGGCGCCGACGATCACTACATCGCAATCGGGACGTTTGGTCATGATTGCGTCCCGGCCGGCGCGTTCTGCCAGTAACCAAAGGAGAGCGGCACGGCCACCGGATGCGCGCGGGCGAGCATCCAGACGAGCGCGCCGCTGTAGTTCGCGGGATCGGGCGTCGGCTGCTGTCCGGGCGACCACGGATGGAAGCCGGTGTACCAGGCAAGGATGATCTGGCGCGCCAGCGGCCCGAGGTTCTCGTCATTCATGATGAGCTGATTGACGGATGCGGTTCGCTGCGCGAGCGGCTGGTCTATGATGCCGCTCCAGGTCGTGAGGAGTTGCTCCATGAATGGTCCCTGGAGACTCCACGCGCTCAGCTCGGTCATGTAGACGCGCGCGAGCTTCGGATCGAGGGCGTTCATCGTCGGAAGCGGTGGCGGAAACGGCACGCCGACGAGGAACTCCGAGAGGGCGACGAAGTCGTCGAGGTTCATATTTTTTTTGTGTAGTGGACGAGTGAGGACCGGAAAGTACTATCTGCCGCTTTTAAGGAATTGACAAGGGACATTCCTGGCGGGAAAGGCGGAGCGGAGCCAGATCCTTCTCCCTCCGGGAGAAGGTGCCGCGAAGCGGCGGATGAGGGGGGACATGGATCCGCAAACACGCCCCTCACCCGGCCTTCGGCCACCCTCTCCCGGAGGGAGAGGGCGGGGACGAAAGGCTAAAAGATGAAGCGCACTTCCAGCTGGAACATCCGCGGCGGGTCGACGTTCGCGAATGCGGGGAGTGCATTCGACGCGCTGCCGGCGGCGACGAGTTGTCCGAACGTCGGATTCGGCGTGCCGGTGTCGCCGTAGACGGTCTGGCCGCGGCCGAGGTAGTTGCCGTGGTTGAGGATGTTGAAGCCCTCGAGGCGGAGGACGACGGTGCCGAGCGACGACTGCTTCAACCTTCCTTCCAGGAACACTCCGACATCAGAAGTCGCGGTTCCGCGGAACTGCGACTTCTTCATCACCTCGCCGTTAACGACCGGGCGATCGTTGTTCGCGCCGTCGCCGTTGTTGTCGACGCCGGTCGTGGCATTGAACGGCCGCGCCGACGCGTACTGCGTGACGGTGCCGGCGGTGATGTTGAATGGCAGCTGATAGCTGAGCATGAGCACGGCGCGGTGACGCTGATCGAGGAGGCTCGGTCCGCGCTCGACTTCACCAAGGCGCGCGATGTTGCTTTCGTTCGGGCCGACTCCGTTGCCGTCAGGCTCCGTCGTGTTCGTCGCCTTCGACAGCGTGTAGCTGAGCGCCGCGTACAAACGCGAGCTGCCGCGCCACGTGAGCTGCGTCTGCAGGCCGTTGTAATCGGCGGTGCCGAGATTCATCAATACGTTGACCTGTCGCACACCGCCGTTGACCGGCAGGATCGGGCGCGTGGCGTTTGCCGCGGCCACGCTGCGAACCTGGCCGGGCGCGGTGCGATCGAACGGCGACGGCGCGTTCAGATCGATGGTGCGCACGAGATCAGTCCAGTGCTGATGCACGAGGTCGGCGCCGGCGAAGAGACCGGGGATCAGCTCGCGTTCCGCGCCGAGCGACAGCACCTGACTGCGCGGATTGCGCAGCTCATCGGGATAGTTCGGCAGCTTGCTGAAGTCGACTCCGTACTTCGCGAACTGCGACTGATAGAACGAGCGCTGGCCCGCCTGAATGGTGACGTCGCGCGCCGGCAGCTGCGACGGCGCGAGCGTGCGCGGATCGAACGACAGCGGCAGGCAGCCGCCGGTCAGACAGGTCGGGAAGCCGAGCTGGCCCGGCGTTGCGGTGTAGGTCGTCAGGCCATCGAGTCCGTTCACGAGATAGCTCGCGATGAGGTTCGATTGAATCTGCGTGTAGTACATCCCGTAGCCGCCGCGAATGGCGGTGCGCGAATCGCCGCCCGGATGCCAGCCAAAGCCGACGCGCGGCGCGAAGTTTTTCTTCGCATCGGTGAGCGTCTGCCGATCGTAGCGAAGACCGGCGTCGATCGTCAGATCGTTGGTGACGTGAATGCTGTCCTGCACGAAGGCGGTGTAGAGCCGCTGCTGCAATTCGTAGCTGCTGATGCCGAAGCTGATCGGCTGCGTGTATTGCTGCACGTCGGCGAGCGTCAGCTGATCGAACGGCTTCGTCGTCGTGTTTTTGAACGTGAAGGTGCCGAGCACCGCCGTGCCGGGCTCGCTGCCGGTGCCGCCCGATTTGTGATCGACGATACTGCCGCCGGCGCGGAGGTAATGAC
>JAOBAU010000470.1 GCA_025463165.1 Acidobacteriota bacterium
GCGGCACGTCCACCGGGAGTGCGGCGATCACCGTCAAAGCGAAGCCGAGCGCCGTCGTCAGCGGCAGCGCAGCGATTTGCGCCGGCAGCTCGACGACGATCAGCGCGACGCTGAGCGGCGTCGCACCGTTCACGATCATCTGGTCCGATGGCGTCACGCAGTCGAACGTCAGCACGACGAGCGTTACGCGCAGCGTCTCGCCGCCGAGCAACACGACGTACACGATCACGAGCATCACGGACGCGAACTGCAGCGGCACGTCCACCGGCAGCGCGGCGATCACCATCAAAGCGAAACCGACGGCGACGGTCAGCGGGAACAGCAGCGGCTGTCCATCCACCGCGCGGACGATCACCGTGACGCTCATCGGCGCCGCGCCGTTCTCCATCACCTGGTCGGACGGCGTCGTGCAGTCGGGAATCTCGACGACCACCGCCACACGCAGTGTCTCTCCCGCGGCGACGACGACGTACACCGTCACCGCCGTCAGCGACTCCGGTTGCACCGGCGGCACGTCATCCGGCAGCGCGGTCGTCACTGTCACTCCCGCACCATCGATCACGCAGCAGCCGTCGAACATCACCACGACACGCAACACGACGATCACGTTCCACGTCGTCGCCGCACCGGCCGGTGTGCAGTACGTCTGGCAGACGCTCAGCGGTTCGACGTGGAGCAACGCGACCGGCACCGGCGCAACGACAGCCGACTACTCGACGTCGCAGACCCGGAAGGGAACGTATCAGTATCGCGTCATCGTCTCCGACGTCTGCACGCCTTCACGCTCGGTGACGAGCAACACCGTCACCCTGACCGTCAACTAGTTGACCTGACGTACGGATTGGCGAGCGTGATCTCCATGTGCCGCTCGGGCTTTTCGAGCGCGCGAAATCCGTACTGCGCGTAGAGCCCGTGAGCGTCGTACGTCAGCAGATGCCAGCGCCGCAGCGACCGCAAATCGGCATGGCTGCGAATCGCATCCATCAGCGCTTTCGACACGCCCTGTCCGCGATGCGCCGGCAGCACGAAGACGTCGCCGACATACGCGAAGACGGCGTAGTCGCTCACGACGCGCGCGAAGCCGACCTGCGCGTCACCGTCGTACGCGCCGAAGCAGAGCGAATGCTCGATGGCGCGGTCGACGAGCGCGCGCGGAATCCCTTTCGCCCAGTACGACTCTTCGCTCAGAAAGCGATGGATGCTCTCGACGTCGAGCCGTGACTTGTCTGTTGAAACGATGATCGGCATTGCGCGCGAAGAATACCCTCCGCGCCGCGAGTCACGCGCGCTCGCGAATCAGTTTTGCCACTTCGTTCACAGCGTCGACTTTGGCGACGATGCGCAGCCGGTCGTTGACGCGGCGGCGGACCGAATCGCCGTCCGTCGCGACGACGATCACGTTGTCGAACTCTTCGCCGTTTTCCTGACGGAGCCAGGTGAGCACGCCGAACCCGCTGCGGCGCGGCAGATCGCTGTCGATGACGATCGCCGAGTACACGCCGGTTCGCAGCTTCTCAATCGCGTCCCAGCCATCCGTCGCAACCTCGGTGACGAACTGCATGTCGGTCGCGGCGTCGCGCAACAGCGCATCGCTGATGACGGGATTCGGCTCGACGACGAGGACGCGTTCTTCTCTGCGCATGGTGACCATGCTGAATGCACGAGGCATGCGCGGCAAGCTCAGCCGCACGCCTTTCAGTCGCGCAGGACTTTGGCGACGCGCGCGAGCAGCACGCTGTTCTTGACCGGCTTGCGGATGAAGTCGGCGGCGCCGATCTCGAACGCGCGCACTTCCGGTTCGTCGCCCGGCAATCCCGAGACGAAGATGGCCGGCACGTTGACGCCGTTTTCTTTCAATGCTTCGAGCACGCTGTGGCCGTCGATGAACGGAAGGTCGACGTCGAGCACCAGCAGGTCGACCGATTCTCTGCCGATCAGCATCAGCGCCTCGGCGCCATCTTTCGCGAGCACGACGGTGTATCCGGCCGACTTCAGCACGGCATTCATCAGCTCGCGATTGAGCACGTTGTCTTCGACGACCAGCACCGTCTTGCGCGCGTCGTTCGTCGCCGCCGGCTCGGCGCCGGCGACCTTGCTGCGGAGCTGCACGATCTCGCGATGCAGCGCTTTCGTTTCATTGTCGGGCTCCACGCGCAGCTCGCGCTTGAGCATCCGGCTGAAGCTCTCGAACTGCTGCAGCGCATTCACGAGATCGCCGCTCTGCATGTAAAGCCGCATCAGCAGCCGGTTTGTCGTTTCCTGCAGCGGATCGATGCGCAGCGATTTCTGCACTGTCGCAACCGCATCGTCGATCGCGCCGCGGCGCGTCTGCAGTTCGCCCAGCTGCGCGTGTGCGCGCAACGCCATCCGATGCAGCCGGTCGCGCTCCGCGATCGCCCACTGATCGAAGCGCTCTTCGTTGATCGTAAAGCCATCGAGGAAATCGCCGTCGTAGATGCCGATGGCCTGCGTCAGCGCTTCTTCACTGCCGCTCGCGACGAGCTGCTCGAAGGTCGCGACGTCGACTTCGACGAGCGTTTCGTCGAGCCCGAGGAGATCGCCTTCTTCGATGAGGAGCCGATCCTTTGCCGAGAGCTGCGAAAGCTCCTTGCGCAAACCGGAGAGCGTTTGGCGAAGGCTTTGCCGCGCCTGATCGGGACCGGTGCTGCTCCAGAGCAGCGCCGCGAGCTTGTCGCGCGAGACGCGCTGCGACGGACGCGCGCCGAGGTAGGCGAGCAGCGCCTGCGACTTGCGCGCGGAGATCGTGATCAGCGCGCCTGTCGCTGACCGCATCCGCACATCACCCAGTAGTTCCAGTCGGAGAACGGACAAGCCGGGAGATTATCGCAGGTTTGCTTTTCGCGTTGCAGGGTCACGAGGCTCCGTTTAAGCTCACCGGCCGGAGAAACTTGATGCTCGATACGGCCGCTGCGCCGATCCTCAGTGAAAGACTACGAGCCGCGATCGATACCCAGAACTGGCGTGACCTGCGGGACGCGCTCACCGAGCTCAATCCTTCCGACGTCGCCGATTTGATCCTCGCGTTGCGCGAGGAGGAAGAGGCGTTCGTCTTCCGCGTGCTGCCGCGCGACGAGGCGTGGCAGGTCTTTTCGTACCTGCCGCCCGATCACCAGGAAGGCTTGATCGCATCGCTTTCGAACGAGCAGATTCGCGCGGTCGTCCGCTCGATGAATCCCGACGATCGCACGCGTCTGCTGGAAGAGATGCCGGCGGAAGTGACGCGTCGTCTCCTTGCCACGCTTTCACCGAACGAACTGAACGACGCGCGCGCGCTCCTCGGCTATCCGGAAGAAACGGCCGGCCGCTACATGACGCCGCGTTACGTGACCGTGCAGCCGGAGATGACGGCGGCCGAAGCGCTCGCGCACATTCGTCGAACCGGCCGCGGGATGGAAACGGTGAACGTCGTCTACATCCTCGATGCGAAAGGTCATCTGCTCGAGGACGTGCGTCTTGGTTCGCTCGTGCTCGCGGATCCGTCGACGCGCGTGATCGACATCGATGATCCGCCGCTCGTCTCCGTCGTCGCCACGGACGATCGCGAAGAGGTGCTGAAGCGATTCGAGAAATACGATCGCGTCGCGCTGCCGGTGACGGACGCCGAGGGACACATGCTCGGGATCATTACGGTCGATGACGTGCTCGACGTGGCCGAGCAGGAAGCGACCGAAGACATCCAGAAACTCGGCGGCATGGAAGCGCTCGACGCGCCGTATCTCAGCGTCGGCATGTGGTCGATGATCCGCAAGCGCGCCGGCTGGCTGGCGGTGCTGTTCGTCGGCGAGATGCTCACCGCGACGGCGATGAGTTACTTCGAAGGGGAGATCGCGCACGCGGTCGTGCTCGCGCTGTTCGTGCCGCTGATCATTTCGAGCGGCGGCAATTCCGGTTCGCAGGCGACGTCGCTGATCATTCGATCGCTGGCGCTGCGCGAGCTGCGGCTGCGCGACTGGTTCGTGGTGTTCCGGCGCGAGCTGATCTCCGGCGTGACGCTCGGCATGATGCTCGGCCTGATCGGATTCGTGCGCATCGTGATGTGGGAAAAGATGCACTTCACCGAGTACGGCGTGCACTACATGCTGGTCGCGTTCACGGTCTGGTTCGCGCTGGTCGGCGTGGTGACGTTCGGCACGCTGGCCGGGAGCATGCTGCCGTTCCTGCTGCGAAAACTCGGCTTCGATCCGGCGACGAGCAGCGCGCCGTTCGTGGCGACATTGGTGGATGTGACAGGGCTGTGTATCTACTTTTCAGTGGCGCTGCTGATCCTGCGGGGAACCCTGTTGTAGAGATGTTTGCGCTGCGCGAGGACCGAGGTACGATCGTTTCGTGAGTGAAGAGCTGCTGAAACTGGTGACACAATTCTACCGAGACGTTGTGCTTCCGGACATGCGCGACATTGTCGACTCTCGAATCGATCCGCTGCGAGAGGAGATGCTCCAGTCGTTCGATGGCATGTACAAACGTTTCGACCGGCTGGACAGCGAGGTTCAGTCGCTGAAAGCGGGTGTAAAGAGACTTGAGGAACGTATTGCGGGTCTAGATGGACGGGTTACGGATGTCGAGCGACGTCTACTCGCAGTAGAAGAGCGACTGACGTCGGTCGAAGGTCGACTAATGCTGGTGGAACGAGGGTTCACGTCGGTCCAGGCAAAACTCGAAGAGGTGGCTCTTCATGACGAACTCGTCGAGCTGAAAGAACAGGTCGCCGCCGTCGAGCAACATCTGGACGAGATCCAGCAGTCCCGCTCCTGACGTCTACGCCGTCGCCGCCGACGCGCCTTCATCGCTGAAGAACGCGCGCAACTCATCAAGTCTCATCTCGACGTCTTCCTCGCCGATCTCGATCAGGTTGCGCAGATAGTTCGGCTCGAACATCAGCAGCGAGAGAAAGTCGGGGACATCTGTCTCGTCCGCACCGAGCGCGCGCGTGAAGAGTTTCATCTGGCGCGGGAGGTATTTCTCGTACTGGCTGGCGAGTTTGCCGAGGTCGCGTGAAGGGCGGAGCACGCAGAGCTCGATCGGTTTGAATCCGTCGCGCTCCTGCGGCGGCATCTTCAGCAGCATGTCATTGAGTCGCTGCATGCGCGCCACGTCTTCATCGATCACGTCGAGGAAGATGGCGTTGACGAGTTGCCCGAGGAGCTGGGCGGCCGGCGGATAGCCGCTCACGACCGGTGTCGCGGCTTCGTCGGGAGTTCGCTGATAGCCGGTCGACATCGCGAGCACTCTCGAGGCGCCGAGATGCACGGCGGGGGAGAGCGGCGCGGCGAGACGGATGCTTCCGTCGCCGTACCAGCGTTCGCCGATTCGCACCGCCGGAAATACGAACGGCAGCGCTGACGACGCGAGCACGTGCTCGACCGTGAGGTCGTCGTGCGCCGTGCGGTGATTCGGTCCTTCGTAGTCATCGAGCCGGCGTCCCTGCACCCAGCGCACGGCCTGGCCGGTCGAATAGTCGAGTGTCATCAGCGCGACTGCCTGCAGCGAACCGTTCGAAAGATTGCGTTTGATGCCGTCGATTGCCTGACCGCGATTCGGTGTGCTGAAGACTTCGCGCAGCAGTGCGGCGAGCGGTGCGGCGTTGAAAAACCCGTGCGGGCGCCGGCGCATTTTCTTCGGCAGAATCGACGCCAGCGATGCGCGGAACGGCAGCAGCGCGGCGAAGTTGGGGCGGAAGATGTGATGGCACTGCAGCTCGCCCCACATCGCAGCGAGGTCATCGACGCGCTGGCGGAGTGAGCCTTCCCGCGCGGCCAGAAAAATTGCATTGATCGCACCTGCCGAAACGCCGGTGACGATCCGGAAATCGAGGTCGGGAAAGTGGTTGGCGATGCCGCGCAGCAGTCCGACCTGATATGCCGCGCGCGCCCCGCCGCCGGTGAGCATGATCGCCAGCTCGCCACGCGGCTTCGGGTGCATTGTCAGGACATCCGGCAGACTCACGAAAAACGCAATATTCAAACGGGCTGCCAGCTGAATTCGGCAGGTACGACACCGTACATTGCGCGAACCGCAAAGCGTCTTCAGCCGCGAGCGGCGTTCGCCCGTTCCCACTCGGCGACCGAGCCGCGCACGATCGCGAAAATGGGGTGGGGAAGCGGCTTCTTCACCGATGCGATCGATTCGTACCACGCCGGATTTCGACCGCGGACCTTCGCGATCAGATGCTCCCACTCGAACCGCAGCTGTCCATGCCCGACTTCGATCGATGTGACGCTCGCCGCCGATGCGATCTTCGAGCGATCGAATGAATAGCCGCGACGTTCCGCCTCGTCGGCGATGGAACGGAGATACGCGCCGATGGCAACCTCCGGTTCGGCGTGCTCGCGAAACCGGATCAGTTGCGGATGCCGCGTGTAACCGCGCGTCAATCCGCGCAGAACGGCCTGCGCGAGCAGTGCCTCGCGCCAGAGCGCCACCAGTCCGACCGGATCGAGATACCGCGGATGAATCGACCAGAGGCGCACCATCGAAGAATACGCTGCTCTAAGATGTGCGCCGAATGCGACTTCTGAATCATCTCTTCGACAGCAACCGCGCCTGGGCCGCCGACGTGACGCGGCAGGATCCCGATTTCTTTTCGCGTCTTTCGCAGCAGCAGACACCGCAATACTTCTGGATCGGCTGTTCCGACAGCCGCGTGCCGGCGAACCAGATCGTCGGCATGCAGCCGGGAGAGATGTTCGTCCATCGCAACGTGGCGAACGTCGTCGTGCACGCCGATCTGAACTGTCTCTCCGCGATGCAGTTCGCCGTCGACGTCCTTCGCGTCGATCACATCATCGTCTGCGGCCACTACGGTTGCGGCGGCGTGCTCGCTGCACTGCGCGATGACAAGATCGGCCTCTGCGACAACTGGCTTCGTCACGTGCAGGACGTTCGCTGGAAACATCAGGCCGAGCTGGCCGCGATCGACAGCGAAGCGCAACGCCACAATCGGCTCTGCGAGCTGAACGTGATCGAGCAGGTCGTGAACGTCAGCCAGACGACGGTGGTGCAGGATGCGTGGGCCCGCGGCCACGCGGTCACTGTCCACGGATGGGTGTACGACATCCGCGACGGCTTGCTCCGCGACCTCGGCGCAACAGCGACGGCCGAGAACGCGCTACGCGCACCGGAGCGCGGCGCCTCGGAGTAAAAGGGATCGCGATGCGCATCGCAGTCATCGGCGGCGGCATCAACGGCGCGGGCATCGCGTGGGAGCTGGCGCGCCGCGACTACGAGGTCGCGCTGTTCGAGAAGGGCGAAGCGGGACGCCAGACGTCGTCGGCAACGACGAAGATGATTCACGGCGGACTTCGTTACCTCGAGCACTTTCATGTGGGGCTCGTGCGCGAAGCGCTGCACGAGCGCGGCTGGCTGCTCAGTCACCTGCCGCAGCTCGTCACGCCGATCGAGATCCTGCTGCCGATCTACGACGACAGTCCGCGCCGGCGCGTAACGATCGCGCTCGGACTGACGCTTTACGATCTGCTCGCCGGTCGCGGAAATGTCGGTCATCACCGCGCGCTGAGCGCTGCCGAGATTGCCGAAAATGCGCCGCTCGTTCGCGACGGACTGCGCGGCGGCTTTCGTTTCTACGACGCGCAGGTCGATGACTACGCGCTCGTCCGACTCGTGCTTTCGTCCGCAATCGCCGAGGGGGCGATCGTGCGCGAGCAGACGCAGGTGACGTCGCTCGTTCGCGACGGCGATGGCTGGATCGTCGGCACGAACCATGGCGACACGACGAAGTTCGACATGATCGTCAACGCCGCCGGGCCGTGGATGAATGAGCTGCTCGCCGCGAACGGCATTGTGTCGCGCTACAAACTATCGCTCGTCCGCGGCTCGCATCTGATCCTCGATCGCGCGGTCGGGACAAAAGGAATGCTGCTGCAGTCGAACGCCGATCGCCGCGTATTTTTCGTGCTTCCGTGGAAAGGGACGACGCTCGTCGGGACGACCGAAGTGGTGCAGCGCGAGCCGGTCGATCGCGTGCATGCGTCCGATGAAGAGATCGACTACCTGATCAATCGTTTCAATCGCTACATCGTCGATCCGATCACGCGCGCCGATGTCGCGGAGACATTCTCGGGAGTGCGTCCGCTCGTCGGACGCTCGACGAATCCGAGCGCGATCGGCCGTGAGTACCGGCTGGAGCGACACGGGAATGTGATCAACGTGTTCGGCGGAAAGATGACGACGTTCATGGCGCTCGCGCGCCGCGTGGCGATGCGCGTCGACAATTACGCGGGGCACGCGCGAACGCCGCGCGAGCCGAGGTTTGTGGGAGAAGGTATGGGTGATGAGGCATGAGTAGAAGCCGCCGGTTTTCACTCATGCCTCATGCCGCATCCCTCATGCCTGCCTCACCATGAGATGCGTCATTCAGCGCGTCCGCAGCGCCTCGGTTTCCGTCGGCGGCGAGCTCGTCTCCACAATCGGCATTGGGCTGCTCATCCTCGCCGGAGTTGAGAAAGGCGACGGCGAAGAGGCGATGCGCGCGGCGGCGAAAAAGATTCGCGAGCTGCGCATCTTCGCCGACGACGCCGGGAAGATGAATCGTGACGTCGCGGAAGCGGGCGGCGAGATTCTCGCGGTCTCGCAATTCACTCTCGCCGGTTCGATCGAGCGCGGACGGCGACCGAGCTTCGATCGCGCGGAGGAACCGGAGCGCGCACGTGAGCTGTTCGAGCTCTTCGTCAGCGAGCTGGCGTCGACCGGCATCGTCGTGAAGACCGGACGCTTCCGCGAAATGATGATCGTCGCCCTCGAAAACGACGGGCCGGTGACGTTCGTCTGGCCGTAGCGGGCGGCTATACTCCGCGCCCTATGCAATACACCCCGAAAGAACTGGAAGAGAAGTGGCAGAAGCGGTGGGCGGAAGCGCGCGTCGCGGAGATCGACGTCGCGGCGGGCGGCGAGAAGTACTACATGCTGAACATGTTTCCGTACCCGTCCGGCGATCTCCACGTCGGTCACGGCCGGAACTACATCCTCGGCGACGCGCTCTATCGCTTCCTCCGCATGCAGGGCCGCGCCGCACTCAATCCGATGGGGTGGGATGCATTCGGACTTCCGGCTGAAAACGCGGCGATCAAGCGCGGCATCCATCCGCGCCAGTGGACGGTCGGCAACATCGCGCGGGAGAAGGAACAGTTCGAGCGCTGGGGCATTCTTTACGACTGGTCGAAAGAGCTCGCGTCGTGCGATCCCGGGTACTACCGCTGGAACCAGTGGCTTTTCCTGCAGCTCTACAGCCGCGGCCTCGCGTATCGCGGTTCCGCGCCGGTGAACTGGTGTCCGTCCGATCAGACCGTGCTTGCGAACGAGCAGGTCATCGATGGACGTTGCGAGCGTTGCGGCAGTGAAGTCGTGCAGCGCGAGCTCGAGCAGTGGTTCTTCCGAATCACCGCGTACGCCGATCGACTCGACGCCGGACTCGACTCGCTCGATCAGTGGCCGGACAAAGTCAAAACGATGCAGCGGAACTGGATCGGCCGTTCGGTCGGCGCCGACGTCCGCTTCGAAGTGCCGGCCGTCGGTCACGCCATCACGATCTTCACCACGCGTCCCGACACGATCTATGGCGCGACGTTCATGGTGCTGGCGCCCGAACATCCGGACGTCGAAACGCTGATCGCTGACAACCCGGCGCGCGAGGAGATTCAGGAATGGATCGATCGCGTCCGCAACATGTCAAACCTCGAGCGTCAGGAAGCAGGGAAAGAAGGCCGCTTCACCGGCAAGACGGCCATCAATCCGTTCACCAAAGAAGAGATTCCGATCTGGCTCGGCAACTTCGTGCTGATGCAATACGGCACCGGCGCGATCATGGCGGTGCCGGCGCACGATCAGCGTGACTTCGAATTCGCGAGTGAGTTCGGACTGCCGATTCGGATCGTCATCCGCCCGTCGACAGGCTCGGTGACCGAGGCGCAGACGGAAGCGTTCACGGTGAAAGACGAGAGCGGCATCGTCATCAACTCGGGAATCATCGACGGCCTCACGCCGCCGAAAGCGATCGAGCGAATCATCGATGAGATCGAGCGGCTGAATATCGGCAAGCGGATGGTTCGCTATCGCCTGCGCGACTGGTTGATCTCGCGGCAGCGCTACTGGGGCACGCCGATTCCGATGATTTATTGCGACGCGTGCGGCATCGTGCCGGTGGCGCTCGATCAGCTGCCGGTCGAGCTGCCGCTCGATGTCCCGTTCACCGGACGTGAAGGAAATCCGTTGGCGAAAGACGCGCGCTTCGTCAACACGACCTGCCCGAAGTGCGGCGCGGCAGCGCGGCGCGAGACCGACACGATGGACACGTTCGTCGATTCGTCGTGGTACTACGCGCGATTCATTTCGGCGAACGACGACACGAAGATTTTCGATTCATCGCTCGTCAATCGCTGGCTGCCGGTCGATCAATACATCGGCGGGATCGAGCACGCCATCCTGCATCTGCTGTACGCGCGGTTCATCTGCCGGACGTTGTTCGATATGCAGCTCGTCAATTTCGAGGAGCCGTTCCTGCGCCTGTTCAATCAGGGAATGATCACGAAGGAAGGCTATCGCGATCCGTCGGAAGGGATGGCGTGGGTGCCGCTCGGCGAGGTCGAATGGCGCGGCGATGCGCCGCATCGAATCGGCAGCGGAACGCGGCTGCTGGCCGAGACGGGGAAGATGTCGAAGTCGCGGTACAACGTCGTGCCGCCCGACGATCTGATCGAGCGCTATGGCGCCGACACGGAGCGGGTCTACACGCTCTTCATCGCGCCGCCGGAGAAGGAGGCGGCGTGGTCGGACGAAGGCGTGATCGGCGCGTACCGCTTCCTCAATCGCGTCTGGAACCTCGGCGATCAGCTTGTCGAGATGAAGGGCGGGACGGACGGCGATGCGTCGAAGATGATTCGCAAGACGCATCAGACGATTGCCGCCGTGACGACTCGCATCGAACGTTTCGAGTTCAACACCGCGATCTCGGCGCTGATGGAGTTGTCGAACGCCATCGGTGATTACGTGAGCGGCGGCGGAAACGACGTCGCGGCGCTGCGCGGTTGTTACTCGACGCTGTTGCAACTGCTGCATCCGTTCGCGCCGCACATCACGGAAGAGATGTGGGAGCAGCTCGGCAACGAGAACTTCATCCTCATTTCGAAATGGCCGGTCGCGGATTCGGAGCTGATGAAGGAAGATGCACTGACGATCGTCGTGCAGGTGAACGGGAAGCTGCGCGGTCAGGTCGAAGTGCCGAATCCGCCGGTCGAGGACGTTGTGCTCGCCGCGGTGAATGGAAACGAGAAAGTGCAGCAGTGGCTGGCCGGGAAGCAGGTCGTGAAAACGATTTATGTGCCCGGCAAGCTGGTGAACATCGTGGTGAAGGGATGATGATGAAACGACTCGCGCTCGCTGCACTTCTCGCGCTGTCGGGCTGCGGATACGCGCTCGTCGGCCACGGCACGAACCTCTTGCCGCCGAATGTGAAGACGATCGAAGTGCCGGCGTTCGTGAACCGGACCACGCGTGTCGAGCTCGAGCAGCGCGTGACGCAGGCGGTCGCGGACGAGTTCGTATCGCGCGGCCGGCTGCGCCTGGTGACGAATCCGAAAGAAGCCGACGCCGTCCTGCACGGCTCGATCGACTCGTTCGCCATCTATCCGGTCGGCTTCAACAGCCAGGGCCGCGCGACGCAGTACCAGGTTGCCATCACCGCAAAGATCGAGCTCGTCGACCACCGCGCCGACGACAAAGTCCTCTGGAAGAACGACCAGTACCGGTTCACCGAGAACTACCAGGTGAACCTCGAGTCAACGGACGCCTTCGACCAGGAAAGCCGCGCCATCCGCGAGATCGCGGTCCGGTTCGCCGAAACGCTGGTCACCAGCCTCCTGGAAGGCTTCTAAAGTATGGGGTCACATCTAAAAAGTTAAGTTAACTCCGCGTCGCCTTCCGCCGTGCTAATCTCGGAGTCCCACACGGACTGTCGCGTCCTTCTGCGATCCGTTTCTCTCGCGTATCCGTGTCCCGCCAACTTCGTCTCGAATATCCTGGTGCCATCTGGCACGTGACCAGCCGCGGTAATGAGCGGCGCGATATCTTCCGCGATGATCACGATCGCCGGCGTTTTCTGACGCTCCTTGCGAGAGTTGTCGTTGAGCGGCGGTGGCTCCTGCACGCCTGGGTTTTGATGTCCAATCACTATCACCTGTTGATCGAAGTACCGGAAATCGGACTCTCGCGCGGTATCAAGTGGCTGAACCAGACCTACGCCGAGGATTTCAACGCGCGACACGAGCGGGTTGGCCATCTCTTTCAGGGCCGCTTCAAGGGCGTACTGGTCGAGCGGGAAGGGCACTTACTCGAGCTTCTTCGGTACATCGTGCTCAATCCCGTGCGCTGCGGCGCCGTTGCTCTCGCGGACGAATATCCGTGGAGCAGCTATCGCGCGACCGCTGGCATCGAGAATCCACCGTCGTGGCTGGAAGTCGGCTGGACACTTGATCAGTTCGGCGCCGATCGTGCCGCCGCCCGTGACGCCTATCGCCGCTTCGTTGCTGATGCGAGAGGCGCCGCGTACAAACCGTGGGAAGCCGTCGTTGGTCAGACGTACCTCGGAGGCGAAGCGTTTTGCGATCGCGCACAGACTCTCGTCGAGGCGAAAAGGCGCAGCGGTGAGCACTCAAAGGCGCAGCGCTCGCCCGGCAATGCTCGATTCAATACACTCGTCACGCTCATCTGCGAGCGCTACTCCGTAACAATTGACGATCTGAAAGAGAAGTCACGGAGCGACGCTCGGAAGGCGCTCTGTCACATTGCACTCGACGACGCAGAGATGACGCTGAGGTCCGTTGCGGATTGGATGGAGATAACGGAGGGAGCGGCGTCGCAGATGCGCTCGACGGCGAGAACGCTCTATGAGTCAAAGTCGGAGTTTCGGGACACGGTCTTGCGTCTGCGTGCGGCGTTAACTTAACTTTTTAGATGTGACCCCCTACGTTGACTTTAGCTTGGCGCGTTCCTGGTCTTTGCGGTCGCGGCTTAGCGTGCTGACGATCAGGTAGAACGCGGCGACGCTGGCGAGGAGGTAGCCGGTCATCGCCAGGCCGGGGAAGACTCGCATCATGAGGCTCGATGAAACCAGCAGCGCGGCGATCACCAGACCTACCGTGATGCGGTTTGCGATTTTGTGCATTCCCGCCAGGAACTCTTCCGCCTGCAGCAGCTTGACGCCGAACGCCAGCTTGTTCGCGGCGGTCATGTCGGTGATCTCTCGCATCCGGTGCGGGAGGTCGAGCACCAGCTGATTGAGGTCGAGCAGCGCGGGGTAGAAGTTGCGCGGGTTGAATTTCTGCGCGAGCTTTTGCGCGATGAGCTGCTCGCCGTATTCGCGGATCACGGTCTGCGGGTCGTAGTCAGGATCGAGCCGCTTCGTGATGCCGTCGAGGTGCAGCAGCGTTTTTGCGAGCATCGCCAGCTCAGGCGGCGCTTTCAGCTCGTTGCTGTTCGCGATCGCAATGACATTGAAGATCAACTGACCGACATTGACCTGATTGACGTCGACGTCGTGGTAGTTCGCAACGATCGTCGAGATCTCGCGGATGAACTTCGTCGGCTCAAACTTCTCCGTCACCTCGCAGAGCCTCACGCACGAATCGGCCACTTCGACGCCGCGGTTCGACGCGATCGCCAGCAGCAGCTTGATGATCTCGTCCTGAAACTCGTGGCTGATCCGGCTGACCATGCCGAAGTCGAGCAGCACGACGCGCGGACCGGTTTCCGATTCACGAATGAACACGTTCCCTGGATGCGGATCGCTGTGCCAGAAACCGTCGACGCAGATCTGCTTCAGGTACGCGCGCGTGATCTCTGTCGCGAGCTCGCCGTAGTCGTTCTCGATGATCGAGAGCGCGGTCAGCTTCGACACTTTCCGCCCGTGCACGAGCTCCGTCGTCAGCACACGCTGCGTGGAGAGATCGTGAATGACGACCGGCATTTCGATGAGCGTGAACTGCGCGAGGTTCTTCCGCAGGATCTCGGTGTTGCGCGCTTCCTGCTGGTAATTGAGCTCGTTCAGCAGCGTCATGCGCGCCTGCTCGATCGCGCCGACGAGATTCATCTTTCGGCCGAGGTCGGTGTGCTGCTCGAGCGTCTCGGCGATGTCGGTGAAGACTTCGAGATCTTTGCGAACCTGCTCGCGGACGTTCGGCCGCTGCACTTTCACGACGACCTCGCGGCCATCGCGCAGCGTGGCGCGATGCACCTGACCGAGCGATGCGGCGGCGAGCGGCGTCGATTCGAAATGCTCGAACGCTTTCGAGATGCGAACGCCGAGCTCCTCTTCGACGATCTTCTCGACCTCCGCGAACGAAAACGGATCGATCGAATCCTGCAGCGATTCGAGCGCGACGATGTACTCCGGCGGCACGATGTCGGGCCGCGTCGAGAGGACCTGTCCGAACTTCACATACGTCGGTCCCATTTCCTTCAGCGCCTTCGCAAACGCCTCGGCGCGCGCGCGCACGTCCGGTTCAACCGGCGCGACCGCTCCGTCATCAACGACCAGCATTTCGTCAGGCGTCAGCGACAGCCGGAAGTCTTTGCGGCCGTAGCGGGTGAACAATACGAGGAGGTCGCGGTAGGCGCCAATGTTCCTGGTCTTGAGCATTGCGGGGGTGAAAGTGCAAGACGGCTGCCGGGGCCGGCAGCGCGGACGTTGACCGGAGCGGCCCGAATCCGTACGATTCGTCGGTTCAACGGTCTAATTTTTCAAGGAGCAATCACAGACATGGCGATGCACAGGACTTTATTCACGTCGGAGTCGGTCACCGAAGGCCATCCCGACAAGATCGCGGACCAGATTTCCGACGCGATTCTCGACGCCGTTCTGGCCGAGGATCCGATCGGGCGCGTGGCGTGCGAAACGCTCGTGACGACCGGCCTCGCGATGATCTCGGGTGAGATCACGACCCGCACGTACGTCGACTTCCCGTCGATCGTGCGCAACACGATCAAAGAGATCGGCTACACGCGCGCGAAGTACGGCTTCGACAGCGAGACGTGCGCCGTCATCTCGTCGATCGATCCGCAGTCTCCCGACATCGCCCAGGGCGTCGACACCGGCGGCGCCGGCGATCAGGGACTGATGTTCGGCTTCGCCTGCCGCGAGACGGCAGAGCTGATGCCGCTGCCGATCATGCTCGCGCACAAACTGGTGCGCCGCCTGACAGACGTTCGCAAATCGACCGAGCTCGATTTCCTCCGTCCCGACGGCAAGTCCCAGGTCACGATCGAGTACGAGGGAAAGCGTCCCGTGCGCGCCTCGGCGATCGTCATTTCGACACAGCATTCGCCGAACGTCAGCAATCGCGATCTGCGCGACGCGATCATCGACAAGGTCATCAAGCCGGTCGTTCCGGCCGAACTGCTCGATGCCGACACGGTCTTCCACATCAACCCGACCGGCCGCTTCGTCGTGGGCGGGCCGCAGGGTGATACCGGCCTGACCGGCCGCAAGATCATCGTTGATACGTACGGCGGCCGCGGTCGTCACGGCGGCGGCGCGTTCTCCGGAAAAGATCCGACAAAGGTCGATCGCTCGGCCTGCTACATGGCGCGGTACATCGCCAAGAACATCGTGGCGTCGGGACTGGCCGATGAAGTCGAAGTGCAGCTCGCATACGCGATCGGCGTCGCCGATCCGGTATCGATCTACGTCGAAACATTTGGAACCGGAAAGATCGAGCAGGAGCGGATGGTCGATCTCGTTCGCGAGCACTTCCAGATGACGCCGCGCGGGATCATCGAGTCGCTGCAGCTTCGTCGCCCGATCTTCAAGAAGACGGCGGCGTACGGCCACTTCGGCCGCACCGAGCCGGAGTTCACGTGGGAAGCGACCGACAAGGCTGACGCGCTGCGCGCGGCGGCGGGTATCGGCGCCGAAGCGGTCACCGTCTAAGCGATCAACACACGCAACGTTTTCGAGGACGCGGTTTCGGCCGCGTCCTTTTTGTTTCATCGCAGCGTGAAGAGGACCGTGTTCGGTCCCGGGACGATGTTCGCGGTGTAGTGATCGAGCGTCTGCGCGAGCATTCGCTGCGCGCCGGGCGACAACACGGTCTCGCGCTCTTCGAGCTTCTTCGCGTCCTTCGTCGGCGGCGGCGCGGTGACGATGGCTACGTGTGTGATGCCATCGCGGCGGAGTTGCGCGTAGAGCGCTTCCGGCAGCGGAGTGGCGAGATATTTCGAGATTCGCGGTCCGTCGAAGTTGCCGCCACCGCGGACGCGACGCGTGAACAGATACGACTCGGAGAGCCCGATGACGAGCGTGCGCGACTCGGGTGGCAGCGTCTTGTTCAGCCACGCGACCGCCGCCGACGACGGCCGCTGTTTCGCGACCAGCTCATCATCCGACGTGCGGCCGGAGAGCAGCGAAAAGACTTCGGTCCGCTCGACGAAGAATGCGACGAGCATCAGCTGCGCGGTGATGGCGATGATGAGGACGATGCGCATCGCGCGCGATTTGCCGAGGTTCTCGGAAGCGCGCGCGGCCGGAATGGCGAAGAAGGGGATGAGCAGGCGCGACGACGGTGCGAGGAAGAAAAGCAACGCCCCGATGATGACGAGAATCCATGCGAGCTGCCCGGCGGTGAGTGCGGCGAGCGACAGCAGCGACGCGCCGAGCGACTCATCGAAGAAGCGTCCGTCGAACACGTAGTCGCTGAGGAACGCGCCGGCGCGATAGCCGGAAACGTGCGGCGCCGTGGCGCTGAAAAACGGCGCGAACGGATTGCCGGTCAGGATCAGATTTCTGATGAAGAAGACTGAGCCGATGGCGAGTCCGGGCAGCGCCGGACGCCAGCGCCGCGCGACGACGAGCGCCACGAGTGCGAGCGGGATGAAGGTGTATTTCGTCAGCAGTCCGGCGCCGATCGATGCGGCGATCGTGGCGCGATCGTCTTCGTCGAGCGCAAGGACGAGCGCGGCGACGATGCCGAGGAGCGGCCAGTCGACGAGCGACCAGCCGGCGGTCAGTGCGAGCGCGGGTGTCGCGACGATCGCGGCGGTCGCGAGGAGATTGCGTTTCGTCAGCCGGTGAATGAGCAGCGTGGTCGCGATGGCCGCGAGCAGATGGAGGAAATGCGACGCGATGCCGCCGCCGCTGTCGAGCGCGGCGAGGAGCGGCAGATCGGCCGATTCGATCCCGAGCGGAAAATACGAATGCGAGAGCAGCGGCAGCTCTACGGCACGCGCTTCGAGAATCCACGTGTGCGGAATGGCGAGGTGGTACGCGAGCTCGTCGAGTGAGAGCGGCGGCGCCTGCGCGGCGAGAAAGCCTGCGATGAAGACGAGCGCGATGGCGATGAGCGGGAACGCGTCGCTCGCTGTGAAAACGTGGGGAACGCTTTTCACGCCGCTCTCGCGCGCGCGGACGATCGCAAATGCGCCGAAGACCGCGCAGACGATCGTCAGCGGCATCAGCGTCCACGTCGACGCGTACAACGTCGCGACGAGGAAGCAGAGCGTGCCGAAGATCGGATAGCCGATGACGAAGTCGAGCGGGAGATCGAGCGCCGTGCTTTCGCTCTCGACGCGCCAGACGCGGCCGCGCAAACCGCGCACGGCGAATCCGGCACCGACGATCGCGATGCTGTTGAGTAGCGCGAGCGCGAGCGGCAGCGCGGTGCGGCGGGCCAGCAACTCGATGAGCAGAAAGCGGTCGAGAAAGCTGAGCAGCAGAAACGCGGCGAAGACGACGGCGGCAACGCGCGCGAACGTTCGCATGTTCAGAGCGGCGGCAGCGCCGCGCGAATGGCGAGGACGTCTTCGATGATCGCGCGCGCCGCTTCAGGACGAATCTGCGTGGTGCGATCGCTGAGCGCCGCCGGCGGATTGTCGTGGACTTCCATGAAGAATCCTTCGGCGCCGGCCGCGGCGGCGGCGCGCGCGAGCGGACGTGCGAACTGCGGCGTGCCGGCGGTCTGCTTTCCTTCGCCGCCGGGCTTTTGCATCGAATGCGTGATGTCGTAGACGACCGGCGAGCCGAGCTCGCGGATGATCGGGAACGCGCGCATGTCGACGACGAGGTTCTGATAGCCGAATGACGAGCCGCGCTCGGTGATGAAGACGTTGTCGTTGCCGGCTTCTTTCCCCTTGTCGAGAATGTTCTTCGTCTCTTCGGGCGACAGGAACTGTCCCTTCTTCACGCCGACCGCTTTTCCGGTGCGCGCGGCGGCGGCGATGAGGTCGGTCTGGCGACAGAGGAACGCCGGGATCTGGATGATGTCGAGCACGGCGCCGGCGCGCTCGGCCTGCTGCCATTCGTGAATGTCGCTCAGCAGCGGCAGTCCCGTTTCTTCGCGGACGGCGCGAAGAATCTCCAGTCCCGCTTCGAGTCCCGGTCCGCGGAACGATTCGATCGACGAGCGGTTCGCTTTGTCGAACGATGACTTGAAGACGAGGTTGATCTTCAGCTCGTCGCGCAGTTTCAGCAGCGTCCGCGCCATGCGCAGCGCGTGGTCGCGCGATTCGATGACGCACGGCCCGGCGATGAAAAGCGGCGGGTGGCCGGCGCCGAAAGAGATGTCGTCGGTGATGCGGATGCTTCGCGTCGTCATGCGGCGCGCATTATCGCATTCGGCAGGCGGCATGCAGAGAACGCTTCCGGCCGCATGACTCGCGTCGTTTTCGTTTTGCTGCTTTCGATCGTGGCGCCGCTGGCGCGGGCGAAGACGTTGTTCGTCGCGACGAACGGCCGCGATTCGAATCGCGGCAGCGAAGCGGAACCGTTCGCGACGATCACGAAAGCGGCCGACATGGCGAAGCCGGGCGACCTGGTGAACGTGCGCGGCGGCGTTTACAAGGGGACCGTACACATCGAGTCGCGCGGCAGATCGGAATCGCAGCAGATCATCATCCGCGCGCTACCCGGCGAGACCGCGATCCTCGACGGCTCATCGACGAAACCGGGCACCGATCTGGTGCGGCTCGTCGGCGCGGAATGGGTGCAATTCACCGGCTTCGAAGTGCGCGGCGCGACCGGAATCGGGATCAGCGCGTGGGGCGTGCGTCATGTGACGATCGCGGACAATCGCGTGCACGACTGCGCCGGCGCCGGCATCTGGACCGGCTCCGACAAGCAGTCCGAAACGCAGAACGTGACGATCACCGGCAACACCGTCACCGGCAACGTCCTTCGCAACGCCGCGCACGAAACGCGTCGCGGCTGGCCGCAGGCGATCGGCGTTTACAAGAGCGCGCGCGTGCTCGTGTCGCGCAATGTCGTGTCGCGCAATCACGGCGAAGGGATCGCCATCATCATCAGCAATCACTGCACGGCCAGCGACAACCAGGTGAGCGACAACTACAGCGTCGAGATCTATCTCGACAACGCACAGTGGTCGACGGTCGAGCGGAACTTCGTCTACAGCACCGGTGATCGGAGCTACTTCCGCTTTGGGCAGCCGGCGTTCGGAATCGGCGCGGCAAATGAAACGTACGACGTCGCCAATCCGCTCGAGCACATCACGATCGCCAACAACATCATCCTGCGCAGCCGCTCGGCGATCTTCTACGGCAACTACGATCGCGGCGGCGGGCTGCGCAGCTCGATCATCGCGAACAACACCTGCTACGCATCGACGGAACCGCTGGTGAAGATTGACGACTCATCGCGCAACCAGGCGACGTTCGTCGTGAACAACATCTTCTATCAGTCGCGCAGTGCACCGCTTGCCGATGTAACGACGCGCGGCGTGACGTTCACGAACAACAGCTGGAATCGCGCCGAACGCGGGCGGGCGGCGGGTGAGGGCGACGTCATCGGCGATCCGCTGCTGGTGAAAGCGGGCGGCACGACGCCGGATGAATATCGGATCGCCGCCGGCTCGCCGTGCGTCAACACCGGCACCAAAGTGCCGACGGTGACGTCGGATTACTGGAACAGACCGCGCGGCGCGAAGTACGACATCGGCGCGCAGGAACTCTCTAGCGAGTGAGCTCCTGCGGCGCGACGTGCGCCATCGCCACCGTCGTTTTCGTCGATGCCTTGTACGCGCGCGCCGCCGTGATGAACGAACGGAAGAGCGGATGCGGCGCGGTCGGACGCGATTTGTACTCGGGGTGGAACTGGCAGCCGACGAACCACGGATGGCCTTCGAGCTCGACGATCTCGATGAACTTGCCGTCCGGCGATTTGCCGGTGACGCGGAAACCCTTTTCTTCGAGCGCCTGCACGTACTCGAGGTTCACTTCGTAGCGATGGCGATGGCGCTCTTCGACGAGCTCGGTGCCGTACGCTTCGCGGGCGATCGAGCCTTCTTTCAGCGCGCACGGATATTTGCCGAGGCGCATCGTGCCGCCGAGCGCGTCGACGCCGATCAGATCGCGCAGCTTGTAGATGACTTTGTACGGCGCTTCATCATCGAACTCGGTGGAGTTCGCGCCGACCATGCCGGCGACGTTGCGAGCGAACTCGATCGTCGCGCACTGCATGCCGAGGCAGATGCCGAAGTAGGGGATTCGTTTCTCGCGCGCGTAGCGGATCGCGCGCAGTTTTCCTTCCACGCCGCGCGCGCCGAATCCGGGACCGACGAGGATGCCGTCGACGCTGGCCAGCTCGCCGTGGTAGCCCTCTTCCTCGAGCGATTCCGAATCGATGTAGATGATGCGGACCCTGACGTTGTTGGCGATGCCGCCGTGCACGAGCGCTTCGTTGAGCGATTTGTACGAGTCGCCGAACTCGACGTACTTGCCGACGAAGCCGATGCGCACTTCATCTTCGGGATGGCGCATCTTGCGGACGATCTCTTCCCACTTCGTCAGCGCGCCGATCTCTTCGTGCGGCAGATGGAGTTTGTCGAGCAGGATCTCGTCCAGTCCTTCGCGGAGGAAGGCGAGCGGCACCTGATAGATGAACTCGACGTCGAGTGCGCTGACGACCGCTTCCACTTCGACGTTGCAGAAGAGGGCGATCTTCGCCTTCATGTCTTCGGGAATCGTGCGGTCGGAACGGCAGAGGAGAATGTCCGGCTGGATGCCGATTTCGCGCAGCTCTTTGACCGAATGCTGCGTCGGTTTGGTCTTCAGCTCTTCCGACGCTTTGATGTACGGGACGAGCGTGAGATGGACGTTGATGGCGTTGCCGCGTCCCGCTTCCTGGCGGAACTGGCGGATCGCTTCGAGGAACGGCAGCGATTCGATGTCGCCGACCGTACCGCCGATCTCGACGATGACGACGTCAACGTTCTCGCTCACTTCGCGGATGCACTTCTTGATCTCGTCGGTGATGTGCGGGATGACCTGCACGGTCTTGCCGAGGTAATCGCCGCGGCGTTCTTTTTCGATGACCTTGAGATAGATGCGGCCGGTGGTCCAGTTGTTCTTGCGCGTCGCGCGCATCGAGGTGAAGCGCTCGTAGTGGCCGAGGTCGAGATCGGTCTCGGCGCCGTCGTCGGTGACGTAGACCTCGCCGTGCTGGAACGGCGACATCGTGCCGGGGTCGACGTTGACGTAGGGATCGAATTTCTGGAGCGTGACTTTGAAGCCACGCGCCTCGAGGAGCGCGCCGATCGACGCGGCGGCGATCCCTTTGCCGAGGCCTGATACGACACCGCCGGTGATGAAGATGTATTTCGTGCTCATAGCGTTGCACCTCCGCGCGTGCATAGATCGTTCAAGTCGTACGCCGACTCGCAGGTTTTTCGGTTTGTGGGGTGGGGACTCTTCGGGCGGGATGGGTGATTGCTGGTCGTGAGCAAAACGCTCACGCATGGGCTCCCGGGTTATGCATGCTTCGCAAGCTCTCGTTCCACGTTCGCGACGTCTTCGGGGCGATCGACTCCGATATGCGGCGTCGTGGTTTCGATGACTCGGATTGTAAAGCCGTTCTGGAGGGCTCGCAACTGCTCGAGCGACTCGGCGCGCTCGAGCGGTGACGGCGCATGCATGACGAACGCATCGAGCGCGGCGCGCTGATACGCGTAGACGCCGATGTGTCTTCGCGCAAGCTCGCGGCTGCTGAACGGAATGGCGGCGCGAGAGAAATAGAGTGCGTTGCCGTTGAGCGCGGTAACGACTTTGACGACGTCGCGGCTGGCGAATTCTTCGTCGGTTGCGATCGGCGCGGCGAGTGTGGCGATCTCGATCGTCGCGTCGCTCTGCAGCGCATCGATGAGTCGATCGACGTTGCCGATGTCGATCAGCGGCTCGTCGCCCTGCACGTTGACGACCTGATCGAAGGAAGTCGCTTCGAGCG